>JASGGJ010000115.1:0-7138 GCA_047605085.1 Protaetiibacter sp. | reverse complement strand
CTCGGTCTATCTCAGAAATGCAGGAATTTTTCCCACAGATGCCGGATTCTGCGGGCATCGTCCGGCTCAGACGTCAGAATCTCCTGCATTTCTGAGACAAACTGGCGACGTCTGCGGCGGACGGAGGCGGACGGGGATGGGCAGGGGTCCCTCAGGCGGTCTTCGCCCAGACGCGGCCGAGCACGAGGGGCAGCAGCACGAGCGAGCGCAGGTCGACGACGACGTGCACGAGGATCGGCAGCAGGATCGAGCCCGACACGAGGTAGAGGTAGGCGAACAGCACGCCCAGTGCCGTCGCCGTCAGCACTCCGACCCAGCGCTGGTAGAGGTGCAGGACGCCGAACAGCGCCGTCGCGAGGGCGAAGGCGAGCGTGCCGCTCGGCCAGACGCCGACCAGCAGCGCCGGCAGCGCGAGGCGGAACAGCAGCTCCTCGAACACACCGGCCGAGAGTGCGAGCCCCGCCCCGTACGGCAGTTCGCCGCGGGTGCGCGGCAGCAGCGCGCCGATGTCGCCGAGCTTCGGCACGTCATCCGGATCGGCCTTCCGAAGCAGCAGCACCGGCAGCACGAGCGCGACCAGCAGTCCGAGGAGCGCGCCGGTCGCGAGTCCGCGGCCGAGCGAGGTGTCGACGAAGAAGTCGCGGGATGCGGCGATCGGCGCCCAGCCCTGCGCGTCGCGCAACGCCCGCGGCACGTACTCCCACGCCGCGAGCAGCACGGCGGCCGAGAGCCCGCCGAACACGAGCACCGACTCGACGAGCCAGCGTCTCATGACCTTCTGCCGAGAGGCCGTCGCGCGCATCCGCTTGAACTGGGCGTACTCGCGGCGCTCGCGGGTCACCGCGCGCCACACCAGCAGCACCACGACCACCAGCAGGAGGGCGAGCAGCTGCAGGTTCACCGGGCCATTCTGCCGGTTCGGGAATGCCGGATGCTCGCGGCGACTTGAATCCTCACGATGACGAATCACGATGTGGGGCTGCGATCCGAGCGCGGGCCCGTCCTGCTGGCGATCATGGTGGCGACCGCGGTCGTCGCGATCGACACGACCGCCATCTCCACGGCGCTGCCGTCGATCGTCGGCGATATCGGCGGCTTCGCCGAGTTCCCGTGGCTGTTCTCGGTCTACCTGCTCGCCCAGTCGGTGACCGTTCCGGTGTACGCGAAACTCGCCGACACCATCGGACGCAAGCGCGTCATCCTGTTCGGGATCGGGGTGTTCCTCGCGGCCTCGGTGCTGTGCGCGTTCGCCTGGGACATGCCGAGCCTCATCGGGTTCCGCGCCCTGCAGGGCATCGGTGCCGGCGCGATCCTGCCGATCACGATCACGATCATCGGCGACATCTACACGCTCGAGGAGCGCGCCCGCACCCAGGGCTACATCGCGAGCGTGTGGGCGGTCGCCGCCGTCGCCGGCCCCACGCTCGGCGGCGTGTTCGCGATGTGGGACTTGTGGCGCGGCATCTTCCTCATCAACATCCCGCTGTGCGTGCTCGCGTTCTGGCTGCTCGCTCGCGACTACCACGAGAGCCTCGAGCGCAGGAGGCACCGGATCGACTACGCGGGCGCGGCGCTGCTGACGGCGGCCCTCACCCTGCTGCTGCTCGGTGTGCTCGAGGGCGGCCACGGCTGGTCGTGGGCGTCGCCGGTGTCGTTCGCCGTGTTCGGGGCCGGACTGGTACTGCTCGTCGTGTTCGTGTTCGTGGAGCGCCGCGTCGCGGAGCCGGTGCTGCCGATCTGGGTCCTGGAGAGGCCGCTGCTGCGCTCGACGAACCTGGTCGGGCTCGCGATGGGCGCCGCGGTCATCGGCCTGACGGCCTTCGTCCCCAGCTACCTCGTCGTGGGGATCGGGGTGAGCCCGCTCGTGGCGGGACTCGCGCTGGCGACGCTGACGATCGGATGGCCGATCGCCGCTTCACTGTCGGGCCGCCTCTACCTGCGCATCGGCTTCCGATCGACGGCGATCATCGGCGCCTCGCTCGTCGTGCTCGGCACGGTGGCACTCGCGGTGCTCGGCCCCTACCCCTCGGTCTGGGCGGTCGCCACGGTCTCTTTCGTGATCGGGCTCGGCTTCGGTTTCGCGGCCGTGCCGACCCTCGTCGCGGCGCAGTCGAGCGTCGGATGGGACGAGCGCGGGGTGGTGACGGGTGCGAACATGTTCGCGCGCTCGATCGGGCAGTCGATCGGCGCCGCCGTGCTGGGCGCCATCGCCAACGGTGTCATCGCCTCGCTCGGCGGGGACGAACAGGATCCGCGCACGATGATCGAGGCGTCGACGGCGGTCTTCATCGGCGCCGCGGTGGTCGCCGCGCTGCTGCTGGTCGGGACGCTCTCGATGCCGCGCGGGCACCGCGTCCCCGCGTCCCCGACGCCGCTCACGGGCCCCATCCCCGAGGTCGGCTGAGGCCTCGCCTTGTGTCGCCTCCCGCCCCGCGCGGGCGACACAAAGCGACGCCTCGACTCAACAGGCTCCCCAGATGCCCCGGGATGCCGCCTGCGCCTCGTCCTCTGCGGCCTCGAGCCGGTCGGCCCACAGCACGTTCGGCTCGAGCACGACGGCCTCGGCGTAGCCGTCGCGGATGAGACCCAGGTTCACGAGCGCGCCGTCGTCGGTGAACAGGAACAGCAGCGAGCGGTCGTACTGATCCAGCGGCTGCACGTCGGCGACGGTTCGCACGTGGGTGCCCTCGGGCAGCAGCTCGCGCAGCCGGTCGCGGGCGACGTCGCCCCAGCACTCGGCGTGCTCACCCACCTCGGGGGTGTCGATGCCGAGCAGGCGCACCTTGCGCCCGTCCGTCAGGAACAGGGTGTCGCCGTCGTGCACGTAGTCGATCCACGCCTCGCCCGCGTCGTCGGGCACGGCGGGGCCGGCGGATGCGGCCGTCGCGTCATCCGCGTTCGCTCCGGCGTCCGTGCCCTGCGCCGGGCTGCTGGAACCCGCGTCGCCCACTCCGAGGATCCGCCCACCGCCGAGGTACAGCAGCGCTGCGATCGCCACGACGGCCACGAGCACCAGGATGGCTCGGCCGGTCTTCACCCCTCGATTCTGGCAGTCTGGGCGCATGACTCAGCCAGGGCAAGGGCCGATCGCGCGGCCGACGCTGCATCCGAGGCTCGAGGAGCTCATCGCGGTGCTCGAGCAGCTGCGGGCACCTGGTGGATGCGCGTGGGACCGCGAGCAGACGCACGCCTCCCTCGTGCAGTACCTCGTCGAGGAGAGTTACGAGCTCGTCGAGGCCATCGAAGCGGGCGACGATGCGGAGCTCGTCGAGGAGCTCGGCGACGTGCTCTACCAGGTGATCTTCCACTCCGACATCGCCGCCGAGCAGGGGCGCTTCACGCTCGAGGACGTCGCCGCGCACATGACCGCGAAGATGGTCGGGCGGCACCCGCATGTCTTCGGCGACGCGGTCGCCGATACCCCGGAAGCCGTGATGGCCAGGTGGGACGAGCTCAAGCGCGTCGAGAAGCCGGACCGCGAGAGCGTGCTGGACGGCATCCCGCAGGCGATGCCCGCGCTCGCGCTCGCCGCGAAGCTCGTGGGACGTGCCGAGAAGGTCGGGCTCGCGCCGGTCGCCGCGGATGCCGTGCCGGCCTCCGAGGAGCAGCTCGGCGACGAGCTGCTCGCGACGGTCGTCGCGGCCCGTGCCGCCGGCCTCGACGCCGAACGCGCCCTGCGCGACGCGCTGCGGCGGCTGCAGCGCGACATCCGCGCCGCGGAGTGAGGGGTCACAAAGTGCTCTAGACACGCCGTGGGAGGAGCACTTTGTGACCCCTCACTCCGCGGGTGTCGCGCGGGCGCGGTAGGCGCGCACCGCCATGCGATTGCCGCAGCGGGTGGAGCAGAAGCGCTTGGAGCCGTTCTTCGAGAGGTCGACGAAGACACCGGCGCAGTCGTCGGCCTCGCAGTCGCGCAGACGGTCGAGCCGCCCGGCACGGATGACGTCGACGAGCGACATCGCGGCCTCGACGAGGATGCGCTCGGCGAGCGGCGAGTCGTTGCCGGTCGCGTGGATGTGCCAGCCGAGCCCGTCGTGGTCGACGAGGCGCGGCACGGCACGCGCCTCGGCGAGGGTGTCGTTGACCCAGGCCACGACGGGCTCCTCCTCGGAGCCCCAGATCGCGCGCACCTGGTCGCGCACCTCGCGCACCTCGCGCAGCTCCCGCTCGTCGTGGTCGATGCGTCCGGAGAACTTCCAGCGGTCCAGGACCGCGTCGAGCTGCTCGCGCGTGCCGAGCTCGTCGGCGCCACTCTCGGAGGCCTCGGCGGCGGTGTCGAGGAGCGAGGCGAGGAAGGCGAGATTCCACTCGGTGTCATGGGTGAAAAGCATTTGACTCCTGACCAGTTCACGCGATACGGTCACGACTGAACCAAACTTAGCCCATGACGCCGGAAGGGGAACACGCGTGCCGTTCGCCGTCCCCGCCCGCCGTGGCATCCTCGGCGTCGTCACGGGCCTCGCCGCCGGCCTCGCCTTCGGCGCGGGCGGCACGATCGTCAAGCCCCTGTTCTCCGAGGGGTGGACGCCGGGAGCTGCCGTCTTCGGCCGTCTCGTAATCGCCGCGCTCGTGCTCGCGATCCCCGCGCTCGCGGCGGTGCGCCTCGAACTGCGCCCGCTGCTGCGCGCTTGGCGCCTCGTGCTTGCCTACGCCGTGCTCGCGGTCGCGGGCGTGCAGCTCACCTTCTACGCGGCGATCGAACGCATCCCGGTGAGCATCGCGCTGCTCATCGAGTACCTGGCTCCCGTCGCGCTGCTGCTTCTCGCGTGGGCCCGCAGCCGCCGGATGCCGCACCGCCTCGTCCTGATCGGCGCCTCTTGCGCGGTGGCCGGCCTCGTGCTCGTGATCGGACCCACCGGATCCGGGGCGTTCGACGCCGTCGGGCTCGTCCTCGCCGCCGTCGCGATGATCGGCGTCGCCTTCTACTACGTGATCGGCGACCGCACGCCGGAGGGCGTTCCGCCCGTCACCCTCGCCTGGTCGGGCTTCGTCATCGGCGCGATCGCGCTCGGCATCGCCGGCCTCGTCGGGGTGCTGCCGATGCAGGCGAGCTTCGGCGAGGTCGACTACTTCGGCCTTCGCGAGCCGTGGTGGGTGCCGCTCGTGACGGTCGGCGTCGTGTCGACGGCGTTCGCCTACGTGGCGGGGATCACCTCGATCACCCTGCTCGGCACGCGCGTCGCCTCGTTCCTCGGGCTCAGCGAGGTGATCTTCGCCGGAGTCGTCGGATGGATCGTGCTCGACGAGGCCATCGCGCCCCTCGGCATGCTGGGCGCCGCGCTCATCCTCGGCGGCATCGTGCTCGTGCGGCTCGAGCCGGCCGCGGCCGAGGTGCTCCCGGAGCCCGTGCCGGTCACCGGGCAGATCGCGACCGTCGGCGACGTCCCGGATCCGTCGCCGCAGGCGGTCACGCGATCCGGCTCCCCGCCGCGAGCCGTCGCGCCGGAGCGTGCGTCCGGCTGATGGCGCCCGCCAGCAGCCCGGCCGCGAGGAGCAGGTGCAGTGCGAGCCCGACCGCCCAGCTGGGAACTGTGGACGCGATGACCTCCTCCGGCGTCGGGTGGTCGGTCTCCTCAGTGAACTGCTCGCACTCCGACCAGCCGTCACCGGCATCCGGCGGCAGCTGCACCTGACGCACCCCGTACTTGATCGAGCCGAACAGGTCGTCGGCGTTGCTGCAGCTCGATCGAGGCGACGGTCCACATCCGGGTGAGCCAGTTCATCGCGCCCCCTCCCCGTCGGAGTTCAGATCGAGGAAGGTGTGCTCGAGGTCGCCCACCGCCGGGGCGAACGACACGACGCGGATCCCGGATGCCACGAGCGTCGCGAGCAGCTCGGCGGCGCGCTCCTCACCCGCGATCGGCACCACGAGCCCCTGCGTCGTCTTGCCCGAGCCGTTCGGGCCGACCAGCCCGGTCACCTCGCCCGCGCGGGCCTCGAAGCTCACCGAGCGCACCGCCGGCACGGCGCCGAAGGAGCGGGCCGCATCCGTGACCCGGATGTCGACGGCGGCGGGTTGCGGGGCGGGGGCGGCGTCGCTCATGAGGCGAGGCTACGGCGGCGTCGAGGTTCGCGGCATTCCTCGCGCGGATGACGCGCCCTCGTCCCGAGGCGGTTGCGGTCGCGGTGTGTCGCGGCGCTCGCGCCCTGACAGAATCGACGCGTGGCAAGCCAGGTGAACCCCCCGCGCGGGATGCGCGACTTCCTCCCCGCCGAGAAGGCGCGCCGAGAGGCGATCCTCGCCACCATCCGCGGCGTGTATCGCGCGCACGGCTTCGACGAGATCGAGACGCCCGTCATGGAGGAGTCGGACCGCCTGCACGCGGGGCTGGGCGGCGACAACGAGAAGCTCGCCTTCGGGGTGCAGCGCCGCGGCCTCACCCGCGAGGATCTGCGCAGCGCCGAGCAGAGCCTCGACCTCGTGGACCTCGGGCTGCGCTTCGACCTCACCGTGCCGCTCGCTCGCTTCTACGCGACCCACCGCGCCGAGCTGCCGAACGTGTTCCGCAGCATCCAGGTCGCGCCGGTGTGGCGGGCCGAGCGGCCGCAGAAGGGACGCTTCCGCCAGTTCGTGCAGTGCGACATCGACATCATCGGCGAGCCTGGCATCCAGGCGGAGGCCGAGCTGCTGGTGGCCACGCTCGCGACCGTCGACGCCCTCGGGCTCGCGGATGCCACCATCCGGGTGGGCGACCGGCGGCTGCTCATCGGCATGCTCACCGGGTTCGGCTTCCCCGCCGACCGCCATGACGAGGTGCTCATCACGATCGACAAGCTCGACAAGCTGGGCCCGGACGGCGTGCTCGCCGAGCTGGCCGAGCGCGGCGTCGACCCGGATGCGGTGGCCGCGTTCCGCGCCTTCCTGCTGCGTCCGCGAACGCGGGAGTTCGTGCCGTTCGGCGAGCGCGCCATCCGTCAGGCCCTGCCCGACGGCGCCGACGACGCGGTGGTGACCGCGCTCGTGGAACTCGGCGAGGCGGTGGCGGCGGCGCGCGGCGAACAGTTCGCGCCGCTCACGTTCGACCCATTCCTGGTGCGCGGAATGGGTTACTACACGGGCCCGATCTTCGAGCTCGCGCACCCGAGCGTGCCGTATTCGCTCGGCGGCGGGGGCCGCTACGACGGGATGATCGGCCGC
>JASGGJ010000114.1:0-7225 GCA_047605085.1 Protaetiibacter sp. | reverse complement strand
GCTACCCAACGAGCGGAGGGCGGTGGGCCGGATTGACGCGGGCCGCGGGAGGCGTATGCTTTCCCGCCGTGACCGACGAGGGCGAGACCGCCTCAGACGACGCGCCGAGATCCGCCAAGAACTGGCTCATCGGCGACCCGCTTCCCACCGAGAAGCTCGAAGGGCAACTGCTGCCCAAGCATCTCGCGCTCCCCATCTTCGCGAGCGACCCGCTGTCGTCGGTGGCCTACGCGCCGCAGGAACTGCTCATGATCCTGCTGCTCGGCGGCACGAGCCTCGTGCTGCTGGGACCGTGGATCGCGGCGTGCGTCGTGCTGCTGCTGATCGTCGTGGTGGCGTCCTACCGCCAGCTCATCAAGGCCTACCCCTCCGGCGGCGGCGACTACGAGGTCGCGTCGAGGAACCTCGGCGAGAAGGCGGGCGTCGTCGTGGCGGCCGCCCTGCTCGTGGACTACATCCTCACGGTCGCGGTATCCGTCGCATCCGGCGTCGACAACATCATCTCCGCCATCCCGTCCCTGGCCGGCTGGCGGGTCGAGCTCGCGGTCGGCTTCGTGCTCGTGCTCGCCGCCATCAACCTGCGCGGGGTGCGGGAGGCGTCCAAGGCGTTCGCCGTGCCGACCTACCTCTTCATCGGCTCGATCGCCGTCATGGTCGCCACGGCTCTCGTCCGGACCGCCCTGGGGGATGCGCCGGTGGCCGAGAGCGCCGGATACACCGTGCAGGCGCACGAGCTGACGCAGGCGGCGTTCGTGCTCCTGCTGCTGCGCTCCTTCGCATCCGGATGCGCCGCCCTCACGGGCGTCGAGGCGATCTCGAACGGGGTGCCGGCGTTCCGCCGCCCGAAGATCGCGAACGCCCAGCGCACCCTCGTCGCGATGGGGGCGATCGCGATCGTGCTGTTCTCGGGCCTCACGGCGGTCGCGCTGCTCACCGGGGTGCAGTATTCGGAGAGCCCCTGCGATCTGCAGGGCTGGGCGGCGTGCGCGACCGAGCCGCAGCGCTCTCTCATCGCGCAGGTGGCCGCGGCGACCTTCGGCAACAGCACCGTCCTGTTCTTCCTTGTGCAGGCGGCGACCGCCGCGGTGCTGCTGCTCGCCGCCAACACGGCGTTCAACGGCTTCCCGCTGCTGGGGTCGGTGCTCGCGAAGGACGGCTACGCCCCGAAGGCCCTCGCGACCCGCGGAGACCGCCTCATCTACTCGAACGGGGTGCTCGCGCTGTCGGCGGTCGCCATCGTGCTGCTGGTGGGGGCGCAGGCGAACGTGACGGCGCTCATCCAGCTGTACATCATCGGCGTGTTCATCTCGTTCACGCTCGGGCAGATCGGCATGGTCAAGCACTGGGTCGGCGTGCTGCGCCGGCGCGCCGAGCCCGCGGGCGCCGTCTGGCGGGGGCTCGTCGTCAACGCGCTCGGTGCGCTCATGACGGCATCCGTGCTCGTGATCGTGACGATCACCAAGTTCGTGCACGGCGCCTGGATCGTGTTCGTCGTCATGCTCGTGCTGATCGTCCTCATGGTCGGCGTCAACCGGTACTACCGCGATGTCGGCCGGGAGATCGCCCCGGACGCCACGACCGTGTTCGGATCGTCCGGCGATCACGCGATCGTCCTCGTCGGGCGGCTCTCGAAGCCGGTGCTGAAGGCGCTCGACTACGCGATCGCCGCGAAGCACGGCTCGACCGAGGCGATCCACGTGTCGATCGACGACGAGGAGAGCGCGGGCCTCGAGGAGCTGTGGGCGGCGCACAACATCCGGGTGCCGTTGCGCATCATCGCCTCGCCGTACCGCGACATCTCGATGCCGCTCATCAAGCACATCAAGACGCACCGCGAGGAGCACGGCTCGGAGGTGGTCACCGTCTACCTGCCGGAGTACATCGTCGGGCACTGGTGGGAGAACCTCCTGCACAACCACAAGGCGCGGCGCATCCGCCACAAGCTGATGCTCGTGCACGGGGTCGTGGTGGCGCTCGTGCCGTGGCTGCTCGACTCGTCCGACCTGATCTACGGCCGCCGCTCGCGGCCCCTCCCTGGCCAGGACCGCCGCGGCGAGCCCGTCCGCCCGCCCCTGCGCGCCCCGCGACCCCCCGCTCGCGCATCCGGCAATCGCTGATCCCGGGCCCGCGCTCAGCCCTTCTCGCCGCCCTCCGAGGTGGACATGATGCGACGCTGGAACACGAAGAACAGCACCGCGACGGGGATGGACATGAGCACGGCCGCCGCGAGCTGCAGGGGGTACTGGTTGCCCGACCCGAGCTGACCCGAGGTGAGGGAGGCGACACCAGTGGTGAGCGTGTTGAGGTCGGGATCGTTGCGCGACACCACGAAGTGCGCGAACTCGTTCCACGACCCCTGGAAGCTCAGGATGAAGAGGGTCACGAGCGCGGGCATCGCCATCGGCAGCACGATCGTCCAGAAGGTGCGGAACACGCCCGCCCCGTCGATCCGCGCCGCCTCCTCGACCGAGACCGGGATCGACTCGAAGAACTGCTTCATGATGAAGATGCCCGCCGCGTCGATCACGAGCGGGATGATCATGCCCGCGTAGGAGTTGTAGAGCCCGAGTTCCTTGAGGATGAGGAACCGCGGGATGAGCAGCACGACGTTCGGAACCGCCATGACGGCGACGAGCGCCCCGAAGATCACCGCGCGCCCGCGGAAGCGCAGTCGCGAGAGGGCGTAGCCGGCGAGCGAGTCGAAGAACACACGCCCCGTCGTGACGATGACCGTGATGAGCAGCGAGTTGCCCGCCCACTGCAGCAGCGGCACCGTCGTGAACAGGCGCTCGTAGGCGGCGAAGCTCCACGTCTCGGGAACGAGGCCGAGAGGTTGCTGCGTCGCCTCCGCATCCGTCTTGAAACTGCCCGCGATCGAAACGAGGAAGGGGTAGATGTAGACGAGCGCGAGCAGCACGAGCAGCAGGTAGCTCGCGATGAGGCCGACGCGCGCGGCGGTGCGCCGGCCGGCGTGGAGGGGTCCGCTCAACGTGGGTCCCCCGTCCGCTCTGACGTCGTGAAGGTCGGAGTCGCGTGCGCTTCGGCGGCGGCTGCGCTGCGCTTCAGCTGCTCGACAGCGCGCGCCTCGCGGCGCTTCCCCGACGGCCCGAGGTCGCGATCCCGCAGCACCCAGCGCTGGAACAGGGTGAGCACGACGATGATGCCGAACAGGATGAACGAGATCGCCGCCCCCTGCCCCCACTCGAGGTCCGAGAACGAGGTGTCGTAGGCGAGGAACGCGGGTGTCAGAAGCGTCTTCGCGGGAGCGCCGCGCCCCGTGAGGTAGATCTGATCGAACACCTGCCAGGTTCCGATGAGCCCCAGCGTCAGCACCGTGAAGAGCGTCGGCTTGAGCATCGGCAGCGTGACAGAGAAGAAGGTGCGGAAAGGTCCCGCGCCGTCCACCATCGCGGCCTCCTCGATCTCGGCGCCCACGTTCTGCAGCGCAGCGAGGAAGAGCAGCATGAAGGTCCCGGAGGTCGTGAAGATCGCGAGCACGATGAGCACGCACATCGCGACCGACGGTCCCGCGAGCCAGTCCCACCAGCTCAGCCCGAGCGGTCCGCCTGCGGCCGCGGCACCCGAGCCGTCGATCCCCACCGCGCCCAGCACGAGGTGCAGCACGCCTCTCGGGTCGGCGAACCAGTTCGGCCCGTTGACGCCGAACCAGGCGAGCACCGCGTTGACGGCCCCGGATGCCGTGAACAGGAAGATGAAGATCGTCGTGATCGCGACAGAACTCGTGACCGATGGGAAGTAGAACGCTGTGCGGAAGAAGCCTTTGCCGCGCAGCATCCGGCGGTTGACCTGCACCGCGAGGAACAGCGCGAGCGCCGTCTGAAGGGGCACCACGAGCACCACGTAGTAGAGGTTGTTGCGGATGGCGGTGCCGAAGTCGCGCTGAGCGAGCCCCGAGTCGACGAGCACCTTGGCATAGTTCGCGCCGCCGACGAACTCCGAGTTGCCCAGCGGCGAGCCGAGCCCGTTCCAGTCGCTGAAGCTCACCCACAGGGCGAGCAGGATGGGGAGCACGAGGAAGACGCCGATGATGAGGATCGCTGGTGCCGTGAACGCCCAGCCGTAGCTGGCCTCGTTGCCGCGGATCCCTCTGCTCATCGTGTCCTCCCCGTGCCCCCGCGCACCGGCTCAGCCGACCAGGGTCAGCCGTTCGCCTCGTCGAGCGCCGCCTGCAGCTCCGTCTGGAACGAGGCGAGGATCGAGGTCAGGTCGACGTCGCCAGAGGTCATGCCCTCGAGCTGCGCGTTGAAGTCGCCGACGACCGCCGCGGATCCGGCGAAGTTCACCGGGCTCACCGCGTAGTCGTTGCTCGCGACGAAGCTCGCGTAGTCGGGGTATTTCTCGGCGTAGCTCGCGGCACCCGACTCGGTCGACGGGATGACGCCGAACGCGTCCGAGAACGCGAGCTGCTGCTCGTCGGAGGTGAGGTACTCGACGAGCGACACCGCCGCATCCCGGGTATCGGAGTTCGCGGGGATGCCCCAGCAGTTGCTGAAGGTGAAGGTCGAGCTGCCCCCTGGGCCCGCGGGCAGCTCGTAGGCGGCCCATTTCGTGTCCGGGTAGTCGGCCGCGATGCCCTTGATCCAGGGGCCCTCGATCACCATGGCGGCCTTGCCGGCGCCGAGCGCCTCGCCTCCCCATCCGGCGTCAATCTCGCTCGGGAACTTCAGCACGCCCTCGTCGTGCAGCTTCTGCACATACTCGAGGCCCGCAAGGTTCTCGTCGGAGTCGGCGGTCGCCGTCGTCCCGTCGTCGCTCACGAGGGTGCCGCCCGCCTGGTTCATGAACACCCCGAGGCGCGCGTATTCGAGCCCGAAGGAGAGGCCGACGGTGCTGTCGTTCGTGAGTTGCTGGGCAACGGCTTCGAGGCCGTCCCAGTCGGTCGGGATGTCGGCGTCGGTGAGGCCCGCCGCCGCCCAGAGCTCGGTGTTGACGATGAGGCCGAGCGTCGAGAAGTCCTTCGGCGCGCAGACGAAGTCCCCGTCGTAGGTGAAGGTGTCGACGAGCGACGGATAGAACTGGTCGGCGTTCGAGAGGTCGCCCGCGTACGACTCGAGGTATCCGTTGCTCGCGTAGTTCGCGAACTGGTCCCAGCCCATGTAGAAGAGGTCGGGTGCGTCGTCGCCGGCGAAGCCCTGACTCAGCTGCTGGGTGAGGTCGTCGGCCGCGATCACCTCGACGGTCGCGTCGTTGTCCGCCGCCCAGACGTCTGCGGCCGACTGCACGGCATTGGTCTCGGCGTCGCCGCTCGATCCGATGAGGATCGTGAGTTCGCTGCCGCCCGAGTCACCGGTGTCGCCGCCCCCGGCACAGCCGGTGAGCACGACAGCCGAGGCCGCCGCGAGAGCGACGGCGCCGCCCCACGTTCTCCTGCTCATTGCTCTTCCTTCTCTTCTGTGTGATCGCCGGGCGAGGTGCCATCGGCTTCCTCGACGGGCGCCAGGTGACTCGACCGGCGCACGACAAGCTGCGGGGTGACGAGGCGGTGGCCGAGGGGGTCGGCTCCGCTCCCGTGCGGGAGGACGCGACGACCGGTCGCGCCCATGAGGAGATCGAGGATGCCGGTCGCCACCTCATCGAGGCGCTGGTCGACGCTCGAGAGGCCAACAGCCTGGGCGACCGGGGTGTTGTCGAAGCCCATGACGGGGAAGTGCGGCCGTCCCGACTCGCGGACGGCCATCATCGCGCCGAGCGCGACCGAGTCGGAGACGCAGACCAGCCCGTCGAGTTCGCAGCCTGCGGCGAGCTGCTGCTCGACGGCGACTCGCGCCGCAGCGACCGCCTCTACTGTCTCGAACGACAGCTCGGCGAGCTCCGCATCCGCGGTCTCGGGGAACGCCTCGCGCATGGCGTCACGCCATCCGGCTCGGCGGTCGTCGCCGGTGCCGGATCCCTCCGGCCAGCCGAGGAAGCCGATGCGCCGCAGCTTCCGGCCGATGAGGTGGCTGGTCGCGAGCGCCGTACCCGCCCGCCCGTCGACGTCGACCCAGAGCCGCGCCGCGTCGCCCTGGCGGTCGTTGCCCCACGGACGGCCGAAGGAGACGAAGGGGATGCGCTCGCGCGCGAGCCAGTCGATCCGCGGGTCGTCGTAGGCGGTGGAGGTGAGCACGAAGGCGTCGACGTCTGCGCCGTCGCGGAGGCTGCGGTACTGCTCGATCTCGTCCTGCACGTCGCGCGCCGTGAAGAGCGTCACCCGGAAGCCACGCCCAGCGGCCTGATCGGTGAGCGCGTGCAGGAAGCGGTCCTGGATGGAGCCGGAGATACCGCGCGGGAGAGGATCGAGCCGGATGCCGATGGTCGAGCTCGTGCGGGTGCGCAGCCGCCTGGCGGAGGCGTGCGGGCGGTAGCCGAGCTCGCGCACGGCGGCCTCGACGCTCTCGCGGGTCTCGGGGCGCACGATCTCGGGGGTGTTGATGACGTTGGACACCGTCTGCCGCGAGACGCCGGCGAGACGCGCGACGTCCTCCACCGTGGGGAGCTGTGCCACACCGAACCTCCTTTGGCCCGCGTCTTGATCGATCCAACCCGGACTCGGCATCTGGAGTTTGAACGATCAAACCGTCGGTGTAATGTTACCTGGCGAGCCGGGAGTGTCAACCGCGCCCGGCTCGGTCACCGCAGGAACGAGCAGCGAAGGTCGTCCGGATGCTCCCACTCGAGGCCACCGGCCGCCAGCCCCTCCTGCACGACGCGAGCGTCGCGCTGCGGGCTCCCGCCCAGGTCTGGTCGCGTCCCGGCGGCGAGATGCGCGAGCCCATCGACGGCGTCTACGTCTCGGATGTCCGGGTCGCCTCCGCCTTCGCCGTGCGGGTCGGCGGCGAGACACCCGATCCGATCGCGACGCTCGAGGACGGGGCCGACCGCATCCGCTTCGTGTCGCTGCCGCGCGGCCTCGACGATCCCGGGGCGGACCCCGACATGCGGCTCGTCGTCGAGCGCCGGGTGCGCGGCGACGGGGTCGACCACGTGCTGCGGGTCGAGTCGCGGCTGCGGCGCGCCCTCCGTCTCGACCTCGAGGTCGAGCTCGTCGCCGAACTCACGCCCGTCGACGTCGTCAAGACGGGGCGCGCGCCCGTCGTCGCCGAGCCCCGGCCAGAGGGCGACGCGGTCGGCTGGGGCGACGGAACGGTGTCCGCCCGGCTCGGCGCACCGGGCGCGCGGCTCGCGCTCGACGGCTCCCGCATCCGCGCGCGGTGGGAGGTCGAGG
>JASGGJ010000113.1:0-7305 GCA_047605085.1 Protaetiibacter sp. | reverse complement strand
GCCGGGCAAGCGCCTCGCGCTGCCGAACGCGCGCATCCTCATCCACCAGCCGGCCGTCGGCGAGGCGGGGCGCGGTCAGGCCTCCGACATCGAGATCCAGGCGAAGGAGATCCTCCGCCTGCGCACCTGGCTCGAGGAGACGCTCTCGCGACACTCGAACCGCACGCAGCAGGAGATCAACGCCGACATCGAGCGCGACCGCATCCTCTCGGCCGACGAGGCCCTCGACTACGGCCTCATCGACCAGGTGCTCTCGAGCCGCAAGAACGTGCAGGCCGCGCTCGTCAAGTAGCGCGTCGTCGCCGGAGACCCGCAGGGGACGGGCTCAGGCGCGGAACGCGGCCAGCAGCACCTTGGCGAGCCGACCCCATCCGGGCTTCGCCGCGTAATCGGTGAGCCGCTCACCGGTGGGCGCGGCGCTGCGGGACTGCACGAACCACGGCGGCATCGGGAACAGCGAGAACTCGCCGTGCAGGATCGAGTGCGGGAACGCCCGGAACGGCCCGGTGACGACGGTGCGCTCCGTGTCGGCGAGCAGGTGCCCGTTGTGCACGACGCCGATGCCGCTCCCGACGTCCTCGAGGGTGTTGCCGGGGTACGCGCCCCAGGTCGCCGCAGGCAGCAGGAAGCCGACTGCGGTCCAGGCGTTGATCGCGACGGTGCCGTAGCGGAACTCGGCGACGATCTCCTCGAAGGCGATGCCCATGGCCCTGCGGTCCTTGGGCTGCACGATGATGTTGCCGCCGAGGGTGCCGGCGAGGTGGTCGTTCGCGTAGCCGACGGCGCTGCGGAAGAAGTCGGTGCCGGTGCCGGGCAGCTGCGTCCAGCCGAGCACCGGTGCGAAGGCCTCCTCCGTGCACCACTCGTCGGTGCCGTCGGCCGCCACTTCGGCGAGGTACCGGCCCGCCACCCGCTTCGCATCCGGATGCGCGTCGAGCGCTCTCGCGATCTTCGCCTCGCTGCCCGGATACCAGGGCGCCCGCTCGGGAAGCCGCGCGAACGCGGCCTCGAGCTCGGCCAGGAAGGCGTCCTTCTGCGCCCAGTCGGCGCTCAGGATCACGATCTGCCCCGCGATGCAGTTGTGGCCGCCGTTGTGCAGCCGCATGGTGACGACGTGCTCTGCCTGGAAGGCGAGGTCCCGCTTCGTCCACTTCCCCGGCACCACGATGACGGGGGCGACGCCGCCGAGCTCGCTCGTGATCGGCTTCGTCAGCTTCGGCTGGCCAGCAGCCCGGCGCTCGCCGGCCTCCGCGCCGGTGCCCCACACGATCGCGTCATGGGTGACGGCGCTCCCGGTGATGTGCACCGTGTCGATTCCGGGGTGCTGGGCGAGATATCCGCCGACCGCGCCGTCGCCGGTGACCACCCTGACCACTCCGGCGTCGATGAGCGGCGCGAGCGCCGTCCGGTACACCGGAAGCAGGGAGGCGAAGGTGGGGTTGAGCTTGATGAGGGATGCCCGGTTGTGCGCGGCGAGCTCGGAGAAGGCATCGAGCGGCGCGATCGCGGAGATGTTCCCCGCCCCGAGCACAAGCCCCACGCCGCCGTTCTCGCCCGGTGTGGCGGCGCCGAGTCCCGCGTCGTGTCGCGCCTGCGCCTCGGTGATGCCGGGCTCCAGCCAGATGTCGGCGCTGAAGCCGTGGAACAGCACCCACTGCTGCGCCGAGTCCGGCAGGATCCGGGTGCGGATGCGACCGCCCGGCGCGGTCCGGAATCTCAGGCCGTCGATCGTGGTGCCGCCCGCGGCGAGCGCCCGGTAGGCGTTGGCGAAGGTGGCGGCGCCGGCGAGTGCGGCGTAGGGGCCGCTCATCCACTCCTCGCCGACGAGCTGCGAGTCCAGCGGAAGCCGCTTCGCTCGCGCGGCGAGCTCGGCCCACTCCCGCGCGACCGGGACGATCGCGGCATGGGTCGCGGCGAACAGCGCCGCCCGCTCCGTGTGGCCGAGCCCCGCCCAGCGCGCGGCGCCGTCGCGCAGCTCGCCGATCGCCCGGTCGAGGGCGGCCTGGTCGGGAACGACCGGCGCGGTCGAGCCCGAGGGGGAGAGGCGAGATGCGTTGCTCATGGCAATCTCCTTCGATCGCAAGCTCTGGCTACCCATCCTCGCTCAGCGGGTGCAGGGATGCCAGACGCAGCTACGCGCTACCCGCGCGGGCGGCGTCGCATCGCGACGAGAGCCACCCCGACCGCGGCGGCGATCGCGAGCAGGGCGGCGGCGATCCAGGCGAGATCGGCGAGGGGGGGACCGGATGCCGTGTCGCCCGGAGTCGGGGTCCCGGTCGGGGTTGTATCGGCGCACACGGAGGGTGCCGTCGAGCCCTCGGCCGTCGCCTGGCCCGTCCAGCTGAAGGCGATCTCGCCGCTCACCGGGTGTCCGTCGGCCGACACCACCTGGTACTCGAGGGTGTAGTCGCCGGCCGGGCCGATCGCGGCGGTCGTCGACATCGTGGCGTCGACGATCGACAGGCAGCCGTCGCCGTAGTACAGCCCGTCCGGACCGAGCACGCGCAGCGCGAATGCCGCGCCCCCCGCACCGGCCAGCAGCGTCTCGTTGAAGCTGACCGAGAACTCGGCTGGCAGCGTGTCGAGGGTCTCCCCTTCGGACGGGGTCGACCCGACGAGCACGCTGTGGGCTTCGGCGGCGGGTGCGGCGACGAGGGCGAGTGCGGCCCCCGCCGCGACGACCGAGGCCGCCACGGCGAGAGCGCGGAGCCGTCGGGTCATGCCCCGTCGCCTCCGTCCGTCGGGCGCGCCGTCGTCGCGTCGGATGCGCGACGGTGCCAGACGATCGCCAGGACGAGGCCCGCCGAGCCGACCGCGAGGCCGGCCAGCCCCAGTGCGCGAGAGAGCACGTCGATGCCGCCGGATGCAGTGCCGCTGGTCTCCTCGGGAGCTGCCGTCACCTCGGGTGCGGCATGGTCATCGTCTGATCCGTCGTGGTGGTCCGCTGCCGGTGCGTCGTTCACGTACAGCACGGGCGCCGGGTGCTCCGCGTCGGCGTCGGTCTCGCTCCACGAGACGACGCTTCCGTCGCTGTAGCCCTGGTCGACGGCGAGCACGACGGATCCGACGTCGGGCACCGGGCCGAGCGACACGGAGAAGAGGCCGAGCTCGCCGTCGCCGAGGCCGGAGTCGGCGTCGGCGGTCCAGACGATGCTCGTGACGGCCTCCGTGATGGTCGAGTCGCCGACCGCGACCGGTTCGGGGAGGGTCTCCCGGTCGAGCCGAGCGCTCCAGCCGGCCACCGGCACGATGCTCACGCGGGCGAACGGGGTGTCGGTGGGCAGCTGGATGGTGACCGAGTCGGTCTCGGCGCCGGCGGATTCGTTCGGCACCATGAACGTCAGCAGCGCGTAGCCGCCGGGCTCTGCGGTGTTCTCCTCGAGCGTCACGTGGGCGCTCGCGGACAGCGGGGCGGCGACCGCGAGTGCGGTCGCGGCGGCGAGGGCGACGAGCGCGGCGGCGCCGCGCCGGGTGGTGCGGGACATGGTTCTCCTGTTGTCGAAGCGGAAGGTGTCGCGAGCGCGCCTCACGGGCGGTCGCGAACCGACCGCCTCAGGCGCAGGAGAGCGCGGGGGGACCGCGTCGCGCGATCGCGTGGCGCAGCGGGTCGGGCAGCGAGAGCAGGGGGACCGGCAGCTGGGCCGCGACGGCACGGACCGGCGGCGGCGTCCGGATGCCCAGGACGCGCACGAGGAAGCCCCCGAAGCGCGCGAGCACCGCCCAGACGCGCCCCTCGAGGTGCCGCAGGTAGAGCACCGTGACGGCGCCCGCCGCCAGGTGGGCGAGCCACATCGCAGCGCCGCCCTGGCTGATCGCCGCGGGCGGGTCGCCGATGATCGCGAAGAACTCGTGGTGGTGATCGCCAGAGGAGGTCACCGTGGCGCCCGTCCCGAGCAGCGAGAAGACGAGGTGGAAGGCCAGCTGGGCGATCGCGACGCCCACCGTCGTGCGGACCAGGCCGACCGGGCGAGCGGATGCACCGCGTCCGACCGCGATCGTTCCGACGGCGATCGCGAACACCCCGCCGAGCACGAGGGCGAGCGCGGCGGGCGCCGGTCCGCCGGCCGCGAGATGCGACACCGCGGCGAGGAGCGTCGCCGTCGTTCCGAGCAGCGAGCCCCGGAACAGGCGGGCGGCTCTCGGCGTCATGCCTCCAGGGTAGCCGCGGCCCCCGAACGCGCGGCACGCGAACCGGGGGCGGCGCGCCGACACGAGAAACGCCGAGAGCGCCATCTCCGTCGCCGGGACGGGTTAGGCTCTCGATACCGCTTCGGAGGGGAGACCGGCATGGCACGCATCGGTGAGAGCGCCGACCTGCTCAAGTGCTCCTTCTGCGGCAAGAGCCAGAAGCAGGTGCAGCAGCTCATCGCGGGTCCGGGCGTGTACATCTGCGACGAGTGCGTCGAGCTGTGCAACGAGATCATCGAGGAGCGTCTCGCCGAAGCGGGCGAGGATGCCACGCGCGAGTTCGACCTCCCGAAGCCGAAGGAGATCTTCGCCTTCCTCGAGGAGTACGTCATCGGGCAGGAGCCGGCCAAGCGCGCCCTCGCGGTAGCCGTGTACAACCACTACAAGCGCATCCGGGCCCACCAGACGCTCGCGCCCGCCGAGGCCAAGCGCGACGACGTCGAGATCGCGAAGTCCAACATCCTGCTCGTCGGGCCGACCGGCTGCGGCAAGACCTACCTCGCTCAGACCCTCGCGAAGCGTCTCAACGTGCCGTTCGCGGTCGCGGATGCCACGGCGCTCACCGAGGCGGGCTACGTCGGCGAAGACGTCGAGAACATCCTGCTCAAGCTCATCCAGGCGGCCGACTACGACATCAAGCGGGCCGAGACCGGCATCATCTACATCGACGAGGTCGACAAGATCGCCCGCAAGGCCGAGAACCCGTCGATCACGCGGGATGTCTCAGGCGAGGGCGTGCAGCAGGCGCTGCTCAAGATCCTCGAGGGCACGGTCGCCTCTGTCCCGCCGCAGGGTGGGCGCAAGCATCCGCACCAGGAGTTCATCCAGATCGACACGACGAACGTGCTGTTCATCGTCGCCGGTGCTTTCGCGGGACTCGAGGAGATCATCTCGCAGCGCGTCGGCCGCCGCGGCATCGGCTTCGGCGCCCCGTTGCACAGCAAACGCGACGAGGCGGAGCTGTTCAGCGAGGTGCTTCCCGAGGACCTGCACAAGTTCGGCCTCATCCCCGAGTTCATCGGCCGGCTCCCCGTCGTCACGACGGTGTCGCCGCTCGACCAGCAGGCGCTCATGGACATCCTGACCGAGCCGAAGAACGCGCTCGTCAAGCAGTATCAGCGGATGTTCGAGATCGACGGCGTGGAGCTCGACTTCGATCAGGGCGCGCTCGAGGCGATCGCCGACCTCGCGGTGCTGCGTCAGACGGGCGCCCGCGGCCTGCGCGCGATCCTCGAGGAGGTGCTCGGACCGATCATGTTCGAGGTGCCGTCCTCCGACGAGGTCGCCAGGGTCGTCGTGACGCGCGAGGCGGTCATCGACAACGCGGCGCCGACGATCGTGCCGCGTCCGCCGCGCCGCGCGGAGAAGTCCGCGTAGCCGCTGCTCGCCGGGCCGAGAGTGATACCAGAGTGGTATCATCCTGCACATGGCCATCACACTTCGCATTCCCGAGGAACTCGACGTGCAGCTCGAGGAGGTCGCGGCACGCGAGAAGGTCTCCAAGCATGCGCTCCTTCTGCGGGGTGCCCGTGTCGTGGTCGAGCGAGCAGCACGACGTGACGAGATCGACGCAGGTCTCGACTTCGTGATGAGCCACGACGCCGAGTTGCTTCGTCGCCTCGAAGACGCGTGACGCGCTACCTGACGATCGACGACGCCCTCCAGGTTCTGGAGCGCCACGGGTTCCACGCCCGCGATGCCGGACTGCTGGCCTCGGCACTGGCGCGACCGGCGACGACGCTCTTCGGAGCCGATGCTTACGAGACCTTGGAACTCAAGGCGGCGGTTCTGCTCGAATCGATTGCCCGCAATCACGCGCTTCTGGACGGCAACAAGCGCACCGCATGGACGCTCATGGTGCTCTTCCTCTGGATCAACGGCTATCAGCACGACATGGATGAGGACACCGCGTTCGACCTCGTGCTCGGCGTCGCCCGCGGTGAGCTCGAACCGGCCGACGCGGCCGCGATCATCCGGCCGCACCTCGTGGCGCGCCAATAGGCTCGAGGATCATGCGCGCCTCCGACATCGCCCAGCCGGTCGGGGCCGGGCTGGTCAGTGCGGTCACCGGGTTCGCGAGCTCGTTCGCCCTCGTCGTGGCCGGTCTGAAAGCAGTCGGTGCGAGCCCGGATGAGGCCGCCTCTGGGCTGCTCGCCCTCTGCCTGCTGCAGGGTGTGCTCGCGATCGTCCTCGGCGTGCGGTACCGGATGCCGCTCGCGATCGCCTGGTCGACGCCGGGAGCCGCGCTCCTCGTCGCGGCGCAGGCGACGACGGGCGACTACCGCGCGGCGGTCGGCGCGTTCCTGCTGTGCGGGGTGCTGCTCGTGCTCACGGGGCTGTGGCCAGCCCTCGCGAGGGCGATGACGCGCATCCCGAAGCCGATCGCGAGCGCCATGCTCGCCGGCATCCTGTTCCCGATCTGCCTCGCCCCGGTGCTCGCCGCCGTCGAGATGCCGGCACTCGCTCTGCCCGTGGTGATCGTCTGGCTCGTGCTCGCCCGCCTCGCCCCGCGGTGGGCCGTGCCGGCCGCCGTGCTCACGACCGTCGTCGTCGTGCTCGCGTCGGGGGAGGGAGCCGACCTCGCCGCGGCCTCGCTCTGGCCGAGGGTGACGGTGACCTGGCCCGTGCTCGACCCCGCCGTGCTGGTGAGCCTCGGCGTGCCGCTCTACGTCGTGACGATGGCGGGTCAGAACGTGCCGGGCTTCGCGGTGCTCACGACCTTCGGCTACTCGCATCCGCCCGCCCGCGCGATCCTGGCGGGCACGGGTGCGGCGACCGTCGCGGGGGCCGTCTTCGGCGGGTACACGCTCAACCTCGCCGCGATCACGGCCGCGATGGTGGCGGGGCCGGACGCGCATCCGGATCCGGGCCGCCGCTGGGTCGCATCGGTCACCGGCGGCGTCGCCTATCTCGTGCTGGGGCTCGGCGCGGGCGCCGCGACGGTGCTCGTCTCCGTCACACCGCCCATCCTCATCACCGCGGTCGCGGGACTCGCGCTGCTCGGCGCGTTCGCGACCGCCGCGACCGGCGCGCTCGAGGAGCCGTCGACGCGCGTCGTCGCCGTCGTGACCTTCCTCGTCGTCGCGTCCGGTGTCACGGTGGCCGGGATCGGCTCGG
>JASGGJ010000112.1:0-7440 GCA_047605085.1 Protaetiibacter sp. | reverse complement strand
AGGATGCGGCCGTCGTTGACCTCTTCGAGGCCCGCGAGCATGCGGAGGGTGGTCGACTTGCCGCAGCCGGAGGGGCCGACGAGGACGAGGAACTCGCCGTCCTCGACCTTGATGTCGATCTGGTCGACGGCGGGCTTGGTCGAGCCGGGGTAGATCCGGCTGGCCTTGTCGAACGTGACGGATGCCATGACGATTCGTTCTCCTTCACCGGCAGGTACGTGCCGGACGATCCGTAGTGAATGGAAAGACCGCCGGCGTCGATGCCGACGATCCCGCTCAGTATGACACAACGCGCCGGAGCCCGGGTGTTCAGGGTCCGTCCGGACGCTTCCCAGATTCGCTGCCTACGATCGGCGGCGGTGCCCGGATTGGCGCCGCGGCCCGTGCGCGTCGTATTCTCTCGATCGCGCTCCCCCCACCCGAGAACGAGGATCGATGACGCACGGCGAGTCCGATCGTCCGGAGCCCGGAAGCACTGATGCCCGAGCTGCCGCGAAAGAGCGCGCCCGCGAACTGCGCCAGCAGCACCGCAAGCAGGAGCGCAGGCGCCGCCTCGTCCTGCTGCTGAGCGTGATCAGCGGCTCGCTCGTCGTCGTCGCGGTCGTCGCCGTCACCCTCATCACGATGAACCAGTCGCCCGCGCGCGGCCCTCTCAACATGGCCAGCGACGGCATCAAGATCGGCGCCGACCTGAAGGCGGAGCGCACCCGGGCGCTTGCGCCGTCCGACACCCCGATCCCGTCGGCGACGAACTCGGCCGACGTCATCGACATCCGGCTCTATGTCGACTACCTCTGCGCCAACTGCGGAACCTTCATGGAGAACAACGTCGAACAGCTGCGCACCTGGGTGAGCTCGGGCGCCGCGACCGTCGAGATCCACCCGATCGCGCTGCTCACGACGAAGTCGGCGGGCACCCAGTACTCGCTGCGGGCCGCGAACGCCGCGGCCTGCGTCGCCCAGTTCGGACCCGACTCCTTCTTCGACTTCAACGCGGCGCTCTTCGTCGACCAGCCGGAAGAGGGCTCGGCCGGCCTCGACGACGATCAACTGCTCGACCGCGCGAAGGCGGCAGGCGTGAGCGATATCGCCGAGGTGGAGAACTGCATCAAGAAGCGCAGCTTCAGCGCCTGGGTGCAGGCCGCCACGGTGCGCGCCCTCAACGGCCCCATCCCGGGCGCCGACATCACGGCCATCACGACGGCTCCGACGATCATCGTCAACGGCGAGCAGTTCCAGTACACGAAGGACTTCGCCCCGCAGGAGCTCGCGCAGTTCGTGACGGATGCGGCGGGCGAGCAGTACACGGCGACGCCGACGCCGACGCCCGCGCCTTCCGCGACGGAGACGGACACGCCCACCCCGTAGGCTGTCCTCGACGCCTGCAGTGTTCCGGACGGCCGAGACGGCCGTCCGCGTTCGCCGGACGAAGGCCAGAAATGGCCTTCGCTTATGGCTCCAGCGCGCCTCCTTAGCTCAGTTGGCCAGAGCGTCGCTCTTGTAAAGCGAGGGTCGTCGGTTCGAATCCGACAGGAGGCTCGACGAACGGAGGTTCATGCCGCATCTTCCCGCGCAGCATCCCCTCCTCAGGATGCTCGCCCTTCTCGGCGCCGTCGTGTCGGGCGGCCTCGTCGCGGTGCAGACGCGCATCAACGGCCAGCTCGCCGTCGAGGTGGGCGGCGGCGTGATCGCCGCGTTCATCTCCTTCGGCGTCGGCGCCGTCGTCTGCGTGCTCGCGCTGTTCTTCTCGCGCGGCGCCCGCGCGGGGCTCGACCGCATCCGCCGCGTCGTCCGGGACCGCACGATGTCACCGTGGTTCCTGTTCGGCGGCGTCGCGGGGGCGTTGATGGTCACCTCGCAGGGCCTCGTGGCGCCCGTGCTCGGCGTCGCGCTGTTCTCCGTCGCGCTCGTGGGCGGGCAGGCTGTCGGCTCGCTGCTCATCGACCGGCGCGGCGTGGGGACGATGCCCGCGACGGCGCTCACCCTGCCGCGCGTGGCCGGCGCGCTGCTCGCGGTCGGCGCCGTGATCTGGGCGGTGTCCGACCGGCTGCGCTCGGATGCCCCCTGGTGGCTGCTGCTGCTCCCGCTCGTCGCGGGCGCGGGGGTGTCGTGGCAGCAGGCCGTCAACGGTCAGCTCCGGCAGCGGGCCGGTTCGGTGCTCGCGGCGACCTTCGTGAGCTTCCTCGCCGGGACGATCGTGCTCGCGGTCGCCGCGGCGATCGACGTCGTGATCGTCGGTGCTCCGCCGCGGCCGCCGGCCGACCCGGTGCTCTATCTCGGCGGGATCGTCGGCATCGTGTTCGTCGCCGGGGCGGCCGCCATCGTGCCGTTCAGCGGAGTGCTGCTGTTCGGTCTCGCGACGATCGCAGGGCAGCTGGCCGCCGCCGTGCTGCTCGATCTGCTGCTGCCGGTCGCGGGCGCGCCGCTCGAGCTCGCGACGGTCGGCGGTGCCGTGCTCGCGATCGCCGCGGTCGGCGTCGCGGCGCTCCGTCGCCCGGAACCGCTCGCCCCGCCGGAGGTCACAGGCTCGTGAGGTGCTTCTTCGCCGCGATCGGAGACCGGCGTCCGCTCTTTCTCGCGGGCTTCTCGCCGACGTAGAGCCAGCCGAGCAGCCGCTCGTCGGGGCCGAGCCCGTGCGCCCGGTGCACGGGTCCGGAGCGCGTGACGAGGCCGGTGCGCCACATGACGCCCCAGCCGGCCTCGTCGAGCAGCAGGCTCAGCGCGTGGGCGACCCCGGATGCGACGGCCTCCTGCTCCCAGTCGGGCACCTTGCCGCTCGGCTTCGGCGACACCACGACGGCGAGCAGCAGCGGCGCCCGCAGCGGTTTCCGGGCGAGCTTCTCGGCGTCCTCGCCGGTCGCCCCCGCCGCCTCGGCGAATGCGCGGCCCACCCGCTCGCGGGCCTCGCCCCGGATGGCGATCACGCGCCACGGACGCAGCGCGGCGTGGTCGGCCACCGTGCCCGCGACCTCGATGGCGCGCAGCAGCTCTCGCTCGCTCGGTGCGAGATCGCCCACCGAGGAGTGGGATCGCCGTCGCAGCATCGCGTCGGCGACGGAGCCCCTCGCAGTCATCAGCTCGCGGCGCCCGCGGCCGGATCCTCGGACGAGCTCGCGCCCGGATCCTCGGCCTGGAAGCCGAGGGAGAGCGAGTTCATGCAGTAGCGCAGTCCGGTCGGGGTGCCGAATCCGTCGTCGAAGACGTGGCCGAGATGCCCGCCACAGTTCGCGCAGCGCACCTCGGTGCGCACCATGCCGAGCGAGTGGTCCTCGATGAGCTCCACGGCATCCGGGTTCACCGAGTCGTAGAAGCTCGGCCAGCCGCAGCCGGAGTCGAACTTGGTGCCGCTCTTGAACAGCTCGGCGCCGCACGCCGCGCAGGTGTAGAGCCCCGCGCGGTGCTCGTCGAGCAGCTCACCCGTCCACGCCCGCTCGGTGCCCGCCTGCCGCAGCACGCGGTAGCGGTCGTCGCCGAGCTCCTCGCGCCACTGCTCATCCGTCTTGGTGACCTGGTAACCCATCGCGTTCCTTCCCGCAGCAATCCTAGGTACCCCGCCCGCGCGGCCGCTCGATCGGGCGTCGCGCGACGGTGCGCCGTTCGCGGATGATGGCTCCATGACCGAGACGACGCGCGCGTGGTATCTGCGGGCGGCCGGCGAGCTCGCAGCGACCTCCGCCCGTCAGCGCGAGTGGTGCCTCGGCATCGCCGGGGACCCGCGGATGCTGGCGCTGCTCGACGCCGTCCCCCGGCCGGCGCGGCAGCCGTCGCTGCTGTTCGCGGTGGCCGCGTTCCTCGGCGCGCCGGATGCGGCGTACCCGGTGTGGGCCCAGTGGCTGCTCGCCCACGGCGACGCGCTCGCGGCGGAGCTTCCGCGGCGGCGGGTGCAGACGAACGAGCCAGGCCGCTGCGTGCCGCTCCTCGCCGCACTCGCGCGGGTCCCCGGCCCGCTCGCCCTCGTGGAGCTCGGGGCCGCGGCGGGGCTGTGCCTGCTGCCGGATCGCTACGGCTATCGGTTCCGCACCCCGGCCGGGACCTCACGGCTCGGCTCGGGGAGGCCGGTGCTCGAGGCCGAGCTCGACGACGCGCTCGTTCCGCGTGCCATGCCCGACATCCGCTGGCGGCGAGGTGTCGACCTGGCGCCGCTGGACGTGTCGGATGCGGACGAGGTGCGCTGGCTCGAGGCCTCGCTCCCGCCCGACCGGCCCGAGCGCCTCGTCCGGCTCCGGGAGGCCGTCGCCACCGCCCGCGCGGACCCGCCGGAGCTCGTCGCCGGCGACGCACTCGACGCGCTCGAGGGCCTCGCCGCGACCGCGCCGCCCGGCGCGACGCTCGTCGTCGCCTCGCTCGGCACCGCCGTCTACCTGCCGCCCGGCGACCGCGCCAGGCTGCTCGCGGCCATCCGCGCCCACGGAGCCGTGGCCGTCACCTTCGAGGCGCGCCGTGCCATCCCCGAGATCGCCGGGCGCTGGGACGCCCTCGTCGCCGAGGGCCGCGCCGATCCCGGCGCCGCGTTCCTGCTCGCCCTCGACGGCGAGCCCCTCGCCTCCGGCACCCCGCACGGCGCCCGGCTCGCCGCGGTGACCTCGGATGCGGCGAGGCGCGCGAGCGGGGCGGGCGCCGGATCGTAGGCTGACCGGGTCGCGATCGAGCCGGGGAGGTGAATCATGTCCGCGAATCCGGGCGCTTCCCACCTCGTCCCCGAGCAGGAGCTCGACGCCCTCTGGCTGCGCGTGCTCGAGTTCGAGCGGGGCTGGACGGGGCGCACCGGCGCGAAGACCTCGGCCATCCGCGCCGAGTTCGATGTGGCGCCCGCACGGTACTATCAGCTTCTGTCGGCCATACTCGATTCGCCGGCGGCGCTGCGTCACGATCCTCTTCTGGTGCGTCGACTTCAGCGCATGCGGGACGCCAGGGCCCGCGCCCGCGCCGCGCGCACCTTTTTCACCTCGACCCAGGATCCGACCGACTAGATGGCCAGCTTCCCCCACGATCGCTTCGACGACATCCCCGCCGACGTCGACCGCGTCGGCGCGCACCGGGTTCCGCGCGCGCGCGGCCGCGGGTGGATCGGGTTCGCGTGGGCGGTGCTCGCCGTCGCGGTGCTCACGGTGGCCGGGCTCTTCGCGCTTTCGGCGTTCGACCCCCGGTTCGAGCTGCCGTTCGCCCAGGAGACGGAGACCCCGACGCCGACGCCCACCGTGGTCGTGACCGCGGAGCCGGTGACGGATCCGTCCACGCTCGACCCCGCCTACCTCGCCGCTCTCACGATCTCGGTGCTCAACGGCACGGCGACGTCGGGCCTCTCCAACACGGCAGCCGACCAGATCGCCGCGGCGGGATGGCCGAACCCGAGCCGCGCGGCCGCCTCGGACACCACCGAGGCGACGACGATCGTGTACTACTCCGCCGCCGCCGACGAGGGGGCCGCGCGCGGCATCGCGCAGCTCGTCGGTGCGACGCAGGTGGAGTTGTCGGATGCCTTCCCCACGGCCGCCATCACGGTCGTCCTGGGCGCCGACTACGTGGCCCCCGCGGCCGGCTGACGGCCGCACCGCGCCGCTCGCACCGCCGCGGTGTTACGCCGATGTTTAATCTGCGTTGAATCTTCCGCACGAGACCCCGTTTCTGGCACCCGGCGCGATCACCTCCCCGATCCGCTCGCTACCATCGCCCATGTGCCGCCCCGACGCGCGGCCCGGCACGGCGATGGGAACACAGCAGGGAGCACGACGAATGGCCAACGGAACCGTGAAGTGGTTCAACGCGGAGAAGGGCTTCGGTTTCATCACCGCGGAGGGCGGGCAGGACGTCTTCGTCCACTACTCGGCCATCGACATGGCGGGGTACAAGGTGCTGGAGGAGGGTCAGGCGGTCACCTTCGAGCTCGGCGCCGGCCCCAAGGGCCCGCAGGCCGAGTCGGTGCGCCCCGCCTGAGCCGTCCCTGGGGACGCGCCGCGGATGACGGCCTGGCGCCGGGTGCGGCGACTTAGCATGTGGGCATGCAGCTGAGGGGGCGCCGGGTTCCCGCCGTCGTCGCGTTCGTGCTGGCGACCCTGGGGCTCGCGGGCTGCACCGCCGAGGCGCCGATGCCGGCACCCACTCCCAGCCCCAGTTACACCTCCGACTACGTAACGCCCACGCCGGTCGTGATCGCACCGCTCACCGGGTTGCCGGTCGACGACCCCGCGAGTCTCGCGCATCCCTCGCTCGCCGCGAAGATCGACAACCACTGGGACGCGCGGCCCCAGATCGGTCTGGAGGCGACCGATCTCGTGTTCGAGGAGCTCGTCGAGGGCGGGCTCACCCGCTACGTGGCGGTCTGGCATTCCAACATTCCGGCCGAGATCGGGCCGATCCGCTCGATCCGACCGATGGACCCCGACATCATCTCGCCGTTCGGCGGCATCGTCGCCTATTCCGGCGGTCAGCAGCGCTTCGTGCAGCTCATGCTCGCGACCAACGTCTACAACGCCATCCACGGCCAGTCGGACACCGCCGACGTCATGTACCGCACGACGAGCAAGGAGGCGCCGCACAACGTCGTCGTGAAGGCGCAGGAGCTCATCGCGATGCACGCCGAGCTCGCCGCACCGGTTCAGCAGTACGCGTACGCCGACGAGCCGGCCGGCGCGACCGCGGCACGCGAGGGCACCGCGATCGCCGGGGTCGATCTCGTGCTCGGCGGCTCGGCGCATCCGGGATGGCGCTGGGACGCCGCGTCCAGTCGCTGGCTGCGCTTCCAGGACGGCGAGGCCGATCTCGACTCGACGGGCGGGCAGCTCGGGGCGGTCAACGTCGTCGTCATGCGCGTGCCGGTCTCCGACGACGGGGGAGTCCCGAAGACCGAGCTCATCGGCGGCGGCGAGGCCTGGGTGCTCTCTGGCGGCGCGATCGTGCACGCCTCGTGGTCGAAGTCCGATCGCACGACACCCATCCGCCTCGTCGACGACACCGGCGCGGTCATCCGCCTGGCTCCCGGCAACAGCTGGTTCGAGCTCGTTCCGACCTCGGGGTCGGTCACGCAGGTGGCCGCGGGCTGAATCCGGATGGGGTGCGCGCCGGGTGCGGGCGCCTCGGCTTGCACTCCCCCCTGTCGAGTGCCAGACTGATCTCTGGCACTCGCGATCATTGAGTGCCAATTCACTGTGGATCACGTCCGGGAGGGACGACACTAACCCATGGCTAAGATCATCGCTTTCGACGAGGAGGCCCGTCGCGGCCTCGAGCGCGGCCTCAACACCCTGGCCGACGCCGTCAAGGTCACCCTCGGGCCCCGCGGCCGCAACGTCGTGCTCGAGAAGAAGTGGGGAGCCCCCACCATCACGAACGACGGCGTCTCGATCGCCAAGGAGATCGAGCTCGACGACCCGTACGAGAAGATCGGTGCGGAGCTCGTCAAGGAGGTCGCCAAGAAGACCGACGACGTCGCGGGCGACGGCA
>JASGGJ010000111.1:0-7444 GCA_047605085.1 Protaetiibacter sp. | reverse complement strand
TCGACAACCTCTACGAGTCGGCGAACACCCCGCTCATCTCGTTCCTCAACAACTCCATCAAGGCGCGCGCGCTCTTCAAGCGCGACAAGGACTACGTCGTCATGAACGGCGAGGTGCTCATCGTCGACGAGCACACCGGCCGCATCCTGCAGGGCCGCCGCTACAACGAGGGCATCCACCAGGCGATCGAGGCGAAGGAGGGGGTGCAGATCAAGGCCGAGAACCAGACCCTCGCGACCGTCACGCTGCAGAACTACTTCCGCCTCTACGAGAAGCTCGCCGGCATGACCGGAACCGCCGAGACCGAGGCGGCCGAGTTCATGTCGACCTACAAGCTCGGCGTCGTGCCCATCCCGACCAACAAGCCCATGATCCGCGCCGACCAGCCCGACCTGATCTACAAGAACGAGACGGTCAAGTTCGAACAGGTCGTCGAGGACATCGTGGAGCGGCACCGCAGCGGCCAGCCGATCCTGGTCGGAACGACGAGCGTCGAGAAGAGCGAGTACCTGTCGCGCATGCTCGCCAAGCGCGGCGTCAAGCACGAGGTGCTCAACGCGAAGAACCACGCCAGGGAGGCCGCGATCATCGCGCAGGCCGGCCGTCACGGCGCCGTCACGGTCGCCACCAACATGGCGGGCCGCGGAACCGACATCATGCTCGGAGGCAACGCCGAGTTCATGGCCGTCGCCGAGATGAACAACCGCGGGCTCAGCCCCGTCGACACCCCCGACGAGTACGAGCAGGAGTGGGACGTCGTCTTCTCCGCCGTCAAGGAGCGTGTCGAGGCGGAGGCCGAGAAGGTGCGCGAGGCAGGCGGACTCTACGTGCTCGGCACCGAGCGGCACGAGTCGCGGCGCATCGACAACCAGCTGCGCGGACGCTCCGGCCGTCAGGGGGATCCCGGCGAGAGCCGCTTCTACCTCTCCCTGCAGGACGACCTCATGCGCCTGTTCAACACGGGCGCGGCCGAGATGCTCATGCGTGGCGCCCCCGACGATCTGCCGATCGAGTCCAAGGCGGTGTCGCGGGCGATCCGCTCCGCCCAGTCGCAGGTCGAGGCGCGCAACGCCGAGATCCGCAAGAACGTCCTCAAGTACGACGACGTGCTCAACCGTCAGCGCGAGGCCATCTACTCCGACCGCCGCCACATCCTCGAGGGCGACGACCTGCACGACCGCGTGCAGAAGTTCCTCGCCGACGTCGTCTCCGAGGCCGTCGACCAGCACACCGGCGAGAGCTCGAGCGACGAGTGGGATCTCGAGGCCCTCTGGACCGAGCTCAAGACCCTGTACCCGGTGTCGATCACGATTGACGAGGTGCTCGCCGAGTCCGGCTCCAAGGGCAGCCTGAAGGCCAAGGCGCTCAAGGAGGAGGTGCTCTCGGATGCGCGCATCGCCTACCAGCGCCGCGAGCAGCAGCTGGGCGAGGCCGCCATGCGCGAGCTCGAGCGCCGCGTCGTGCTCTCCGTCATCGACCGCCGCTGGCGCGACCACCTCTACGAGATGGACTACCTCAAGGACGGCATCGGTCTGCGCGCCATGGCGCAGCGTGACCCGCTCGTCGAGTACCAGCGCGAGGGCTACGCCCTGTACCAGTCGATGATGGACGCCATCCGCGAGGAGTCGGTCGGCTTCCTCTACAACCTCGAGGTCGAGGTGACGGGTGCCGGAGGTCAGGCCAGGGTCGCCGCGAAGGGGCTTGAGGCGAAGCAGCCGCCGCAGCAGAACCTCAGCTACTCGGCTCCCAGCGACGACGCCTCGGGGGAGGTCGAGGTGCGCAACCAGCGCGGCCAGGTCGAACGCGCCTCGACCGCCCGCGCCCAGCAGGCGGCGGCCCGTCAGGTGGCGGCGCAGCAGCCCGCTGCGCAGCAGCCAGGCGGCGGCGAGCGGGGTGCATTCGGGCAGCGCGTCGACGGCGCCGCGCCGCAGCAGCCTCCCATGAACCGCGCCCAGCGCCGGGCCCAGGAGCGCCGCGGGCCTTCCGCTGGTTGAGCAGCCCGCGCCAGCGGGCGTATCGAGACCTCCGCACCCGCGTCGCTACAGCACGTGGATGGCCGTCGCCCGCCAGCGGCGGTCGAGGCCTTCGAGGCGGATCGCGACGGCTCGGGTGCGCGCCCGGCCGCGCACGACGACGACCGCCTCGACCACGCCGTCGCGCGGTTCGGAGATCGTCACCGAGCCGAGGGTGAACATCGGGCGCACCGCCGGTCTCCTGGCGGCCTGCCGCGCCTGCGCCGAGAGCACGACGCGCTTGAGGAGTGTCGTGTACACGGCGTCGTCGACCCAGCGCGCGATCTGCTCGAGGTCGCGGGCGCCCGCCATGATCTCGATGACGCAGCGGGTCAGGTTCTCCAGCAGGGGGCGGGGATCCGGGAGCTCGCGCGTGGTGGCGGGCTGCCGGCCGAACAGCTCCTCGTCGGGGCGGTGCGCGGTGACGGACCGTGCCGTGTTGCCCTCGATCGCCGGCCTCTCCCTCGCGGCCATCCCATCCCCCTCCGTGATCGCCCCTAGCGCCCGATTCGTCTGCCCTCGTCCGGGGGACGACGGGCTCACCTTGGCACATGATGCATTCTCGTGTCGAGATGTCACGGCAGCCTGTGGAGAACTGCGAGCTCGGAGCCCCGGTCGCGGCTACCGTCGCCTCGTGCGCTGGGATGAGCTGTTCGCCGACCTCGAGAGCCGGCTCGAGCATGAGCTCGACCTCGAGAGCCAGGAACTCGCGGCGGAGGAGGAGCGGCTGCGGATCGGGCGCCTCGCCCTGCGGGAGCGCATCGTCGCGATGGGCCGCGGCGCCGCGCCCGTCTCGCTCGTGCTCGCCGACGGCGCTGCGCTCGCGCTGCGAATCGGCTCCGCCGGCCGCGACTGGGTCGCGGGCGAGGTGACGCTCGGCACGGCTCGGTACGCCGTCATCGTGCCGCTCGCCGCGATCACGGCCGTGCTTCCCGAGCGCGAACAGCTCGAGATCGGGCTGCGCGCCGGTGAGCCGGAGCCGCTTCCCGACCTCGCCGGGCGACTCGGCCTGGCGTTCGTGCTGCGCGACCTGTGCCGGCGTCGGGCCGGGGTCGAACTGCACACCCGCGTCGGCGTCGTCCACGGCACGATCGACCGGGTCGGGCGCGACCACCTCGATCTGGCCGAGCACGAGGCGGGTCAGGCGCGCCGCGACCGGGTGGTGCGCCGCATCCGCCTCGTGCCCTTCGACGCGCTCCTCCGCATCCGCGCGTGAGTGATTGATTCCGCAACTCAGGAGAAAACCGGATCACGAGAGGGCGGGCCGCATCCCGCGCGGCCCGTCCTGAGTTGTGAACATCTCCGCCGCCGCAACTCAGGGCGAGACGGCGGGATGCGGCGACGCGGACGCAGGACGGCTTGAATCTCCTGAGTTGCGGAAGCGGCGCTCAATCGAGGCGCGGCGCCTCGGCGAAGAGCTCGGGGAGGTCGGCGAACTCGGCCTGATTCCAGAGCTTGGTGCGCCGGGTCTGCTCGTAGCGCGCCGCGATGTAGCCCTCGAGCGCCTCGCGTTCGATGCGCCACTGGCCGTGGGAGCCGAGCTTGATGGCGGGCAGTTCGCCGCTGCGCACGAGCGCGTAGGCCTGGCCCGCCGAGATGTTCAGGATCTCGGCCGTGTCGGCGATCGTCAGGAATCGACCGAACTCGCTCCCGGCATCGGCTGTCATGCCCCGATTATGCGTCGCGCGACGCCGTGCGCAGGGCGGGCAGGGCCAGGCTGTGGATAACTCCCGACGCGATGCCCGCCGCGGGGTGCACGATGGGCGCGCCGCGGATGCGAGGGCACGGCGGCGGAGGGAGGCATCGTGGGCGCATCCACGGCATCCGGGCGTCGCCGCGGCGTGCTCGACGCACGGCTGCTCATCGGGCTGGCACTCGTCGCCGCCTCGGTCGCGGGGGTCGTGGCCCTCGTGGGAGCGGTCGACACTCGAACGACCGTGTACGCGGCGGCGGGGACGCTGAGCCCAGGCGATCGCGTCGAACGCGGTGACCTCGTCGAGCGCTCGGTGTCGCTCGACGGTGCCGACGAGCTCTATCTGCGCGCCGGAGAGCTGCCCGCCGACGGGCTCGTCGTGGTCGCCCCGGTGCGTGACGGCGAGCTCGTCCCCCGCGCGGCGCTGGGAGACGCCGCGAGCGTGCGCTCCACGGCCCTCGTGCTCGAGCTCGCGAGCCTGCCGAGCTCCGCCGTGCGTTCCGGTGCCATGGTCGATGTGTGGGCATCGCCGCTCGCCGCCGACGGTCGCGGCCACGACGCCCCGCTTGTGCTCGTGGCGGATGCGGTCGTCGTTCGCGTCCTCGAGGAGTCCGGCCTGGTCTCCTCCGGCGGTGGGGGCGCGGTGGAGGTGCTCGTGCCGCGCAGCAGGGTGGCCCGCGTGCTGCAGGCCCAGGCCGACGGCGCCGCGCTCGCGGTGGTGCCGGCCGGTCTCGCGCTGGGCGGCTGAGCATGCGCGTCGCCCTCGCCGTGCCGCTCGACGCCGAACGGCGTCTCGCCGACACCGCCGCCTACCACGGCCACCAGGTCTCGGCCAGGTGCTCGGGTGGCGACGAGCTGGCCATCCGCCTCGCCCAGGTTCCGGTCGAGCTCGCCGTGGTCGCCGCGACACCCGAGCACCTGACCCCGCGGCTCGTCGAGACCGCCGACCTGCTGGGGGTGCGGATGCTGGTCGTCGTCGACGACGAGGCGCAGGCCAGGCACGCGGCGCGCATCGGCATCCTCGACCCCGTGGCCGGACCGGCCGACTGGGGTCTGCTCGACGGCGCCCCGGCCTCCCTCGAGGAGGACGAGCCGGGCGGTGCGTCCCCCGAACCGCCCGCAGAGCTCGACACCGCGCGGCGCCCGGGGTCCCTCGTGGCGGTCTGGGGCCCGCCCGGCGCGCCGGGGCGCACGAGTCTCGCGATCGCGCTCGCCGCCGAGTGGGCCTCCGGCGGCCGTCGCACGGTGCTCGCCGACGCCGACACCCACGCCGCATCCGTCGCCCCCGCGCTCGGGCTGCTCGACGAGGCGCCTGGATTCGCGGCCGCCTGCCGGCTCGCGGGCATCGGCGGACTCGACGACACCCAGCTCGAACGGCTCGCCGCCGTCCCGCGGGGAGCGCGGCATCCCTTCCGGGTGCTGACCGGGATCGGACGCTCCGCCCGCTGGACCGAGCTCGGCGAGGAGCGCGTCGCGGCGGCGCTCACCGCTCTGCGCCGGCTGTGCGAGGTGCTCGTCGTGGATGTCGCGGCGAGCCTCGAGCGCGACGACGAACTCGTCAGCGACGTCGCCGCCCCGCGCCGCAACGCGGCGGGGCTCGAGGTGCTGCGCTCCGCCGACCGTGTCGTCGTCGTGGGCTCCGCGGATCCCGTCGGCATCCCGCGCCTGCTGCGGGGACATGCCGAGCTCGTCGAGCTGGTCGAGCCCGAGCGTGTCACGGTCGTGGTCAACAAGGTGCGCGCGAGCGCCATCGGGGTGGGTCCCGCGGGTCAGATCCGGCAGACCCTCGCCCGCTTCGGCGGCATCGACGACCCCGTGCTCGTCCCGTGGGATCCGGCCGCCTTCGACGCCGCCGTGCTCTCCGGCCGGCCGCTCGCGGATGCCGCCCCCCGCTCGGCCGCGCTCGCCGCGGTGCGAACGCTCGCGGCCCGCGTGCTGCCGGATGCCTCCTCCGCCGGGGCGCGGAGGCACCCTCGGCGGCGGCTAGCCTAGGAGCGTGTCGACCCTCTCCGACCTCATGCTCGCTCAGGGCCTCTCGAGCGAGGCGGACGTCGAGTGGCTGCACCTGCTCGCGGCCGACGGGCAGTTGCTCGCCGACCTCGCCTTCGCCGACATCGTGCTGTGGGTGCCGACCGCATCCGGCAGCTTCCTCGCCGTCGCCCACTCGCGGCCGTCATCCGCCGCGACCCTCTTCTACCGCGACTTCGTCGGGCAGGAGATCAAGCCGGAGTGGCGCGATCAGGTGCGGCGGGCCTTCGACGAGGTGCGCATCGTCGACACCTCGGCCCCCGACTGGTACGAGGAGACGCCCACCCGGGTTCGCGCCGTGCCCGTGCTGCGGCGGCTGAGCCCGAGCGGCGCCGCGACCACCACGACGCCCGTCGCCGTGCTCACCCGGCACTCGAATCTCTCCGAGGCCCGCACCCCGAGCCGCCAGGAGCTCACCTTCAACCAGTGCGCCGACGACCTGTTCGGCATGATCGCCTCTGGCGACTTCCCGGATCTCGGCGCGCCCACCCTGCCCCGTCGCGGCGCCCCGCGCGCCTCCGACGGCCTCATCCGGCTCGACGTCGACGGCATCGTCACCTTCGCGAGCCCCAACGGCCTGTCGGCGTTCAACCGGATGGGGTTCGCGGGGGAACTGGAGGGGGAGTCGCTCGCCGAGGTGGCGACGGGGCTGCTGTCGGGCAAGCTCACGGTCGACGAGTCGCTCCCGCTCGTGGTCACGGGACGCGCGCCATGGCGCACCGACATCGAGGCGCGCGGCGTCACGGTGACGCTGCGCACCATCCCGCTGCGGCACCGGGGCGAGCGGGTGGGCGCGATCGTGCTCGTGCGCGACGTCACCGAGTCGCGGCACCAGGAGCAGGAGCTCATCACCAAGGACGCGACGATCCGCGAGATCCACCACCGGGTCAAGAACAACCTGCAGACGGTCGCCTCGCTGCTGCGCATCCAGAGCCGGCGCACCCACAACGACGTCGCGCGCGACGCGCTCACTCAGGCGATGCGCCGCGTCGCGGCGATCGCGGTCGTGCACGACACCCTCTCGGAGGGGCTCAGCCAGAACGTCGACTTCGACGATGTCTTCGAGCGGGTGCTGCTGCTCGTGGCGGAGGTCGCCTCGAGCCACAACACGACCGTCCGTCCGACCAAGACCGGCTCGTTCGGCACGCTGCCGTCGGAGTACGCGACGCCGCTCGCGCTCGCGCTCACCGAACTCGTCACCAACGCCGTCGAGCACGGGCTCGCCGACCGCGACGGCGAGATCGTGATCTCGGCCAAGCGCAAGAACGAGGTGCTGTCGGTGCAGGTGCGCGACAACGGCGCCGGGCTTCCGGAGGGGAAGGTCGGCGCGGGTCTCGGCACGCAGATCGTGCGCACCCTCATCCAGGGCGAGCTCGGCGGAACCATCGACTGGCACACCCTCGAGGGGGAGGGCACCGAGGTGACGATCCAGGTGCCGCTGCTCTACCTCACGCAGCGGGCGTGAGGTTCGCTCGGCGCCGGCCGACGACGCGCTGGTCGGTTCGCGACGCGCTGGTCGGTTCGCAACTCAGGAGATATGCGCCGATGCGAATCCGGACGACCTCCGCAACCGCTTTTCTCCTGAGTTGCGAAAGTCGGCCGTTTCGTAACTCAGGAGGATGTGGCCGGATGAGGCGGTCGAGCTGCCGCAGTGGGCATCGATCCTGAGTTGCGAAAGAAGCGCGGTTCGGACGAGGTGCCGCGGTGCGGA
>JASGGJ010000110.1:0-7450 GCA_047605085.1 Protaetiibacter sp. | reverse complement strand
CCACGACCTTCTCATTACGAGTGAGACGCTCTGCCGACTGAGCTAAGGCGGCGTGCGCTGCGAGCAGCGGCACAGCCTCCGAGCATAGCCGACGCGGTGGGGTGCTCAGCACATCGGATCGGAGGCGGGCACGGTGCCGTCGACGAGGAACGCATCCGCCACCTCGGTCACGCACTCGCTCTCGCCGTAGGCGGTATGCCCCTCGCCCTCGCGCGTCACGAGGTGCCCGTGCTCGAGCTGCGACGCGAGCGCCTGCGCCCACACGTAGGGGGTGGCGGGATCGTTGGTGGTTCCGACGACGAGGATGTCGGGCGACCCCGGCGCCGTGATCGGGCCGCGCTCCACGCTCGACTGGAACGGCCACTGCGGGCACAGGGTGCCACCGTACGCCATCCACGGCCCGAACACGGGTGCCGCCTCGGCGAGCTGCTCGGCCTGCGCGCGCATCGTCGCCGGATCGTCGTCGCTCGGATAGTCGAGGCAGTTGATGGCGATGAACGCCTCGGTGCCGTTGGAGTTGTAACTGCCATCCGACTCCCGGTCGTTGTAGACGTCGGCGAGAAAGAACGCCGTTTCCGTGCCGCCCGCGAACGCCTCGGTGAACAGCTCGTCGAGGTAGCTCCAGTTGCCGCGGTTGTAGAGCGGCAGGATGATCGCCGAGAACATGGTGTTCGCCCCCAGCATCCGGCCGTCGTCGGCACGGATGGGCGCCGCGTCGCGCCGGTGCAACAACTCGGCGATCCAGGTGCGGGCGGCGTCAACCGATCCCGTGAACGGGCAGTCGTCGCGTGCCGTGCAGTCGGTGAGGTAGGCGGTGAGCGCACTCTCGAAGCCGCGCGCCTGGGCGAGCGTGACGTCGGACTCCCCGGCGGCCGGATCGATCGCGCCGTCGAGCACGAGCCGGCCGGTCTTCTCGGGGAACAGCTCCGCGTACCGCGCGCCGAGGTAGGTGCCGTACGAGTAGCCGAGGTAGTCGAGTTTCGCGTCCCCGAGCACCGCGCGCAGCAGGTCGAGGTCGCGCGCCGCGCTCACGGTGTCGACGTGCTCGAGCAACTCTCCGGTGTGCTCGAGGCAGCCCTGCCCGAAGTCCGCGTTCGTCCGCTCGGCCGCCGCGATCCAGTCATCCGATCCGCGCACGCCAGGCACGATGCCGTAGATGAAGGCGTCGAGCTCGGTATCGTCCGTCGTGCAGCTGATCGGTGTCGAGGCGCCCACCCCGCGGGGGTCGAAGCCGACGACGTCGAACTCGCGCTGCAGGGTCTCGCTCGTCGCGAAGTCGATCGAGTCGCGGATGAAGGTCACGCCCGACCCACCCGGCCCGCCGGGGTTCACCAGCAGCGAGCCGCGGGAGTGCCCACCCGTCGCCGGCTGCCGGATGAGGGCGAGCTCGATCGTGTCGCCGCCCGGCTCCGACCAGTCGAGCGGCGCCGTCGCGGTCGTGCACTGCATCCCGTCGCCGCAGCCGGTCCAGCTGAGCACCTGGTGGTAGTACGGCGCGAGCTGCGCCGGCACCTCCTCGCCCGTCGGCGTGGACGTGGTGGAGGGTTGCGAGGGCAGGAACCACGACACGCAACCGGTGAGCAGCAGTGCCACGACGAGGGCGAGCGCGCCGCCGCGGAGGACGCGGTTCACCGAGCGCCCGCGGGGTCGCGCCGGATGGCGGTCACCAGCATGGCCTCGAGGGCGAGCGCGGGTGCGACATTGCCCTCGATGCGGGTGCGCGCCTCGGTGATCGCGTCGAGCGTCGCGAGGGTCTGCGCGGGGGTCGCCCGCTGTGCCGCCTTGGCGAGCTCGCCGGAGATCGCGAGGTTGACCGGTTCCAGCTCCACGCCGAGCTGGCGCAGCAGGATGTCGCGATACAGCGACAGCAGGTCGACGAGGATGCGGTCGATCCCGTCGCGCAGGCTGCGGGTCGCGCGCCGCTTCTGGTCCTCCTCGAGCGCCTTGAGCTGCGCGCGCAGCGCGGGCGGCACGGTGCCGCCCGGCTCGACCCCGAGCGAGCGCAGCGCGTAGTCGCGCTCCTCGGCGTCGCGCTCCGAGGTGATGGCTTTCGCGTCCTCGCCCGCGATGCCGAGCAGCTCGGCCGCGCCGAGCACCGCCCCGGCGACGCTGCGGATGCCGAGCGCGAGCTCCATGGTGCGCCGCCGCCGGGCGCGCGAGGGCTCGTCGCTCGCGAGACGGTGCGCCATGCCGATGTGGGCCTGCGCCTCGCGGGCGGCGCGCGTCGCCTCGGGAAGTCCGACGCCGTCCCGGCGCGCGATGAGCTCGGCGACGTCGGCGACGCTCGGCACGCGCAGGCGCACGGTGCGCACGCGGGAGCGGATGGTGGGCAGCAGGTCGGCCTCGCTCGGCGCGCACAGGATCCAGACGGTGCGCTCCGGCGGCTCCTCGAGCGCCTTGAGCAGCACGTTGGAGGTGCGCTCGGTCATCCGGTCGGCGTCCTCGATGACCATGACGCGGTAGCGCCCGATGGACGGGGAGAACTGGCTCGCCGCGACCAGGCGGCGCACGTCCTCGATCCTGATGATGACCGCATCCGTGCTGAGCACGGCGAGATCCGGATGCGTGCGGGCGGCGACCTGCGCGGCCGTGCGTTCGAGCTCGCCAGGCTGGCCGGGCCGCGCGAGCAGCTCGGTCGCGAAGGCGTAGGCGAGGGTGGAGCGTCCGGAGCCGGGCGGGCCTGTGACGAGCCAGGAGTGCGCGAGCCCGTCACCGGCCGCGGCGGCGCGCACGGCGGCGATCGCCTCCGCCTGGCCGGTCAGATCGTCCCAGATCCCGCTCATCGGCTCCAGGCTACGCGAGCAGCTCCGACACCCGATGTCTGATGCGCTCCGCGAGCGCGTCGACCGGCTCGCTCGCATCCAGCACGAGAAAGCGCCCCGGCTCCGCGGCGGCGACGGCGAGGTAGGCATTCCGCACCCGGTGGTGGAATTCGGCGGCCTCGGCCTCGAGCCGGTCGTAGCGTGTGCGGGAATCGTCGAGACGGGCACGGCCGGTGTCGATGTCGAGATCGAGCAGCACCGTGAGATCGGGCAGCAGGCCCTCGGTCGCCCACAGCGACAGCTCGCGCACCTCGGCCGCATCGAGCACGCGACCCGCGCCCTGGTAGGCGACGGAGGAGTCGAGGTAGCGGTCCTGGATGACGATGTCCCCGCGCTCGAGCGCGGGACGGACGACGGTCGCCACGTTGTGGGCGCGGTCCGCCGCGTACAGCAGCGCCTCGGCGCGCGGGGCGATGTGACCGCGCCGGTGCAGCACGATCTCCCGCAGCTCGAGGCCCAGCTCGGTCCCGCCAGGCTCGCGCGCCTGCACCACGGTGCGGCCCTGGGCCGCGAGCCACTCGGTCAGCAGTGCCGACTGGGTGGACTTGCCGGAGCCGTCACCGCCCTCGAAGGTCAGGAACAGGCCCCGGCCCGCGCGGGTCACCTCAGGCCCGCTTCCTCGCCGGGGCGCGCTTCGCCGCCGGGCGCCTGGCCTTCGGGGTCGCCGGGCCCTTGGCGCGCTTGTCGGCGAGCAGCTGCACGGCGCGCGCGAAGTCGATGCCATCGACGCTCTCGCCGCGCGGGATCGTCGCATTCGTGACGCCGTCGGTGACGTACGGCCCGAACCGCCCGTCGCGGACCCGGATCGGCTTGCCGCTGACCGGGTCCGCGTCGAACTCCTTGAGCGCGCTCGAGGCGCGGCGCGCCCCGTACTTCGGCTGCGCGAAGATCTCGAGCGCGGCGGGCAGCTCGATCGTGAAGATCTGCTCCTCGCTCTCGAGCGACCGCGAGTCCGCACCCTTCTTGAGGTAGGGGCCGTAGCGGCCGTTCTGCGCCGTGATCGACTCGCCCGTCTCCGGGTCCTCTCCGACGATCCGCGGCAGCTCGAGCAGTCTGAGCGCGGTGTCGAGGTCGACGGTCGCCGGGTCCATGTCCTTGAAGAGGGATGCCGTGCGCGGCTTGGGCGCGGCGGCCTTCTTGGCGCCCTTCTTCTTCGGCGTCGCCTCGATCAGCTCGCCGGTCGCGGCATCCACGTCCGGCTCGGGCTCCGGCTCCAGCTCCGTCACGTACGGCCCGTACCGGCCGTCCTTCGCGACGATCGTCTTCCCGTTGGCCGGGTTCACGCCGAGCACGCGGTCGGTGGCCACGGGTGCCGCGATGAGCTCGCGCGCCTTCGCGGGGGTCAGCTCGTCGGGGGCGAGAGTGTCGGGTACGTTGACCTTGCGGGTCTCGCCGGTGCCCTCCTCGGCGACCTCAAGGTAGGGTCCGTACTTTCCGACCCGGAGCGTCACCCCGTCGTCGATGCGGATCGAATTGACGGCCCGTGCGTCGATGTCGCCGAGGTTGTCGACGATCTCGCGCAGGCCCTGGTGCTCGCCGCCGCCGAAATAGAACTGGGTGAGCCAGTCGACCCGGTCGGCCTCGCCGCCCGCGATCTTGTCGAGGTCGTCCTCCATCTCGGCGGTGAAGTCGTACTCCACGAGTTCGCTGAAGTGCTCCTCGAGCAGCCGGACGACGCTGAACGCGATCCAGTTCGGCACGAGCGCCTGACCGCGCGGGGTCACGTACCCGCGGTCGATGATGGTGGAGATGATCGAGGCGTAGGTCGAGGGGCGGCCGATGCCGAGCTCCTCGAGCGCCTTCACGAGGCTCGCCTCCGTGTAGCGCGGCGGCGGGGTGGTGTCGTGGCCCTTCGCCTCGAGCTCGGCGAGCTCGAGCGCCTGCCCCTGCGCAAGCGGCGGAAGCTTCGCCTCGGCCTCGGCGGTCTCGCCGCGCACCTCGTCACGCCCCTCCTCGTACGCGGCCTGGAAACCGCGGAAGGTGATGACGGTGCCGGATGCCGTGAACTCCGCGTGCGAACCCTCGCCGCCGTCTGCCGCGATCGTGACGGTCGCGGTCGAGCCCTTCGCATCCGCCATCTGGGAGGCGACGGTGCGCTTCCAGATGAGGTCGTACAGCTTGAACTCCTCGCCGCGCAGCTGCGAGGCGAGCTCGGCGGGGGTGCGGAAGACGTCGCCGGAGGGACGGATGGCCTCGTGCGCCTCCTGCGCGTTCTTCGACTTGGAGGCGTAGACGCGCGGCTTCTCGGGAATCGAGTCGGCGCCGTAGAGCGTGACCGCCTGGCTGCGGGCCGCGTCGATCGCCTGCTGCGAGAGCGTCGTCGAGTCGGTGCGCATATAGGTGATGTAGCCGTTCTCGTAGAGCGACTGCGCGAGGCTCATCGTGGTGCGGGCCGAGAGGCGCAGCTTGCGCGACGCCTCCTGCTGGAGGGTGGAGGTCGTGAACGGGGCGGCCGGGCGCCGCGAGTAGGGCTTCGTCTCGAGCTTCGCGACCTCGAAGCTCGCGGTGGGGGCGCGCAGTGCGTCGGCCAGGATGTCGGCGGCGCGCTCGTCGAGGGCCACCACGTCCGCCTTCAGTGCCCCGGCGTCGTCGAAGTCGCCGCCCTGGGCGACGCGGCGGCCTTCGAGGCGGGCCAGTCGAGCGGTGAAGACGGCGCCGGAGTCCGCGGGGCGGAACTCGGCCGTGAGATCCCAGTAGCTGGCCGAGACGAAGGCGAGCCGCTCCCGCTCGCGGTCGACGACGAGTCGTGTCGCTGCCGACTGCACCCGGCCCGCCGACAGCCCGGGACCGACCTTGCGCCACAGCACGGGCGACACCTCGAAGCCGTACAGCCGGTCGAGGATGCGGCGGGTCTCCTGGGCGTCGACGAGCGCGGTGTCGATCTCGCGGGTGTTCTGCTCGGCCTCCCGGATGGCGTCCTTGGTGATCTCGTGGAACACCATGCGGCGCACGGGCACCGTGGGCTTGAGCACCTCGAGCAGGTGCCAGGCGATCGCCTCGCCCTCGCGGTCCTCATCCGTCGCGAGGTAGAGCTCGTCGGCGTCCTTGAGGGCGCGCTTGAGCTCGGACACCGTCTTCTTCTTGCTGTCGGAGACGACGTAGAAGGGCTCGAAACCGTTCTCGACGTCGACGGAGAACTTCCCGACGCTGCCCTTCTTGAGCTCGGGGGGGAGGTCCTTGGTGTCGATGAGGTCGCGGATGTGCCCGACCGACGCCTGCACCTCGTAACCGTCGCCGAGGTACTGCGCGATCGTGCGCGCCTTGGCCGGCGACTCGACGATCACGAGCTTCTTCGTGGGCACCCGGGTTCCTCCTCTGTCCGGAGCACACCATACACATAGAGTCCGGGGCCGGGCTCGCGACCCATCGAGGCTTTCGTCCCGTGGCGCGGCGCGGATCACGGGGCGGGGCCCGCGCGCGAGGTGGCCGTCACCGGCATCCCGAGCACCTCGAGGCGCACCTCGACGCGGGCATCGGCGCCATCCGTCGTGCACCTCGCGAGGGCCACGCGATGCGCGGTGGCCACCTCGGCGGCGAGCGCGCACGGATCACCGGCGACCGCTCCGAGCAGTGCGTCGGCAGCCGCGAGGGATGCCGCATCCGCCGCCGCGACGAGCCGCTGCCGCGCCGCGAGCGCCGAGCCGAGACCGAGCACGGAGACGGCGCACAGCACGGTCACGGCGACGATCGCGACGGCGAGCACGCCGCCCGCGCCGCGGTCGTCGCGCGCCATCCGGCCGGCTCGGCGGCATGTCGCGTTCAATCGGCCGCCGCTCATCGTCCGCCGTCCAGCGCGCAGCTCTCGGCGTGCAGCAGCAGCCCGGCGACCGCCGCGGGGCCCCGCGCGGCCACGGCGAGCCTGGCGCACACCAGCTCCCCGTCCTGCCAGCTCTCGAGCGAGACGCCCGGCACGGCACGCGCGGCACGCGCCGCCACGGTCACGCTGCTCTCGGCCCGGCCGAGGCCGCGCGCCGCATCCGCCGCCGCGTCCTGAAGACGCAGTTGCTGCGATCCGACGCCGATCGCGCCGACGCACACCGCGAGCACGAGCGCGACGGCGGGCAGGGCGACCGCGAACTCCGCGGCCGCCGCGCCCGCGTCGTCGGCGCCCGCGTCGTCAGCCGCCGTAGGCGAGCGCATTCCGCACCAGATCGGTGAGGATCTGCTGCACCTCGGCCGAGCGCATGATGACGACGAGCAGGCCGGCGAAGCCGACCGCGGCCATGATCGTGATGGCGTACTCGGCGGTCGCGGCGCCGTCGTCACGGCGGGCGCGCGAGGCGAGTCGATGGATGCGGGGTGTCATGGGGACTCCTTCTTCTGGGGTGCGCGCCCGCACCCCCATCGTCGCGCGTGGCACGGGCGGCGCGGGCGGCGACCACGGCATCCGGGGATGCATCAGCCCGACCCGGCCCTGTGGACGACAAGCCGGGCGCGGAAGCCGGGCGCAGGAGCCCGGGCTTCAGAACGCCGAGAGCGCCCCGCGCAGGATGCCGATGACGAGCGGGACGACGCCGAGCAGCACGAACGCGGGCAGGAAGCACAGGGCGAGCGGCGCGAGCAGGCGCGGGCCGAGCAGCGCGGCGCGACGCAGCACCTCGGCGAGCGCGAGCCGGCGCGCTCGCGCG
>JASGGJ010000109.1:0-7621 GCA_047605085.1 Protaetiibacter sp. | reverse complement strand
ACATCCTGCGCCGCCTGATGCGCCGCTCGATCCGCGCCATGCGCCTGCTCGGCGTCGACGCGCCGAGCTTCGCGGAGTTGTTCGAGGCGTCCCGGCTCGCCATGCGCGACGCCTACCCGGAGATCGACGCCGAGTACGAGCGCACCTCCCGCCTGGCGCTGGGTGAGGAGGAGGCGTTCCTGCGCACCCTGTCGGCCGGCACCACGATCCTCGACGTCGCGATCGCCGACACCAGGAATCAGGGCCGGGCGGCGCTGTCCGGCGACTCCGCCTTCCTCCTGCACGACACCTTCGGCTTCCCGATCGACCTCACGCTCGAGATCGCCGAGGAGGCGGGTCTCTCGGTCGACCGCGTCGCGTTCGACGCGCTCATGGCGGAGCAGCGCTCGCGCGCGAAGGCGGACGCCAAGGCCAAGAAGGCGGGACTCGCCGACCTCTCCGTGTACTCCGGCTTCCGGGCGCAGGGCGAGACGGTCTTCACCGGCTATGACGCCCTCCAGACGGAGTCCCGCGTGCTCGGCCTGCTCGTCGACGGCGAGTCGGTCCCGTCGGCGCGCGCCGGCGACACCGTCGAGGTGATCCTCGCGGAGACCTCGCTGTACGCGGAAGCCGGCGGGCAGGCGGCCGACAAGGGCGCGATCGTGGGCGACGGCTTCGACCTCGAGGTGCTCGACGTGCAGCGTCCCGTGAAGGGCCTCGTGAGCCACACGGCACGCGTCCGCTCGGGGGAGATCGGCGTCGGCGCCGCGGCGACGAGCGTCGTCGACCGGGAGAACCGGCACTCCGCCGCGCAGGCGCACTCGGCGACCCACCTCATCCACGCGGCGCTGCGGCAGACGCTCGGTCAGGAGGCCCACCAGGCCGGCTCCTACAACAAGGCGGGCTATCTGCGCCTCGACTTCTCCTGGAACCAGGCGCTCAGCCTTCAGACCCGCACCGAGATCGAGGAGATCGCCAACAACGCGGTGCGCGACAACCTCGAGGTCACAACGCGCATCCTGCCGCTCGACGAGGCCCGCAAGGCCGGCGCGATGGCGCTGTTCGGCGAGAAATACGGCGACACGGTGAGGATGGTCGACATCGGCGGACCATGGTCGCGCGAGCTGTGCGCGGGCACGCACGTGCGCAGCTCCGCCGAGGTGGGGCTGGTCAACCTCGTCTCCGAGTCGAGCGTCGGCTCGACCAACCGCCGGGTGGAGGCGCTCGTCGGGCTCGACGCGTTCCGCGATCTCGCGGCGGAACGCGCGATCGTGAACCAGCTCACGGCATCCCTCAAGACGCCACGGGAGCAGCTGCCCGCACGGATCGCGGACCTCACGGCGCAGCTCAAGGCGGCCGAGAAGAAGATCGCCGCGTTCGAGGCGAGCCGCCTGGCTGGTCGGGTGCCAGAGCTCGCCGGGAAGGCCGTGCGACTCGGTCCGGTGCTCGCGGTCGCCGAGGATCTCGGCGAGCTGCAGTCCGTGGACGAGCTGCGCAGCCTCACGACCTCGGTGCGGGAGCGCCTGCAGTCCGAGCCCGCGGTCGTCGCCCTCGCGGCGCGCGTCGGCGGCAAGCCCTCGATCATCGTGGCCACCACGGCGGCCGCCCGCGAGGCCGGCGTCACCGCAGGCCCGCTCGCGAAGGAGGCCGCAGCGGTGCTGGGCGGCGGAGGCGGCGGCAAGGACGAGCTGGCGCAGGGCGGCGGCTCCGATGCGGCGGCGCTCCCCGCCGCGCTGCACGGGCTCCGCGCGACGCTCGGAGGCTGATGCGCCGCGGCGTCCGGATCGGGATCGACGTGGGCCGGGCCCGCGTCGGCGTCGCCCGCTGCGACCCTGACGGGCTGCTCGCGACCCCGGTCGAGACGCTGCCGCGCGACGAGCGCACCGTGGCCGCCGTGCTGTCCCACGCGGCCGAGCTCGCCGCGATCGAGCTGCTCGTCGGACTGCCGCTGTCGCTGAGCGGCGCTGACACGCCGTCGACGACGGATGCGCGCGACTTCGCGACACACCTGGCCGCGGCATCCGCGATACCGGTGCGGCTCGTCGACGAACGACTCAGCACGGTCACCGCTCACCGGCAGCTCCGAGCCGGCGGCCGGCGTTCGAAGGGCTCGCGCTCGGTCGTCGATCAGGTGGCCGCTGTTATCATCCTGCAGAACGCCCTCGACTCCGAGCGGATGTCGGATCGTCCTCCCGGATCCGTCGTCCCCCGCACGAAAGACCACGACCTTGGCCTCTGAACCGAGCTGGGACGACATCTTCGGCCCGGTGAGCGCCGCGCCCGCGGTGGAGGCTGCCTCCGACGAACCCGAATCGCAGACCGCAGCGGCATCGCGCCGGGCCCGGGGGGAGACCGACCGCACCGGCTCGTCCGCGCGCTTGCGTCGCCGTGGCCGGCGGCGGGGCCCCTGGGGCTGGATCATCGCGACCGTCGTGATCGTCGGGGTGCTCGCCGGCGGCGGGGTCTACGTCTGGAGCAACTACGGGGAGAAGATCCAGGATCTGCTCGGCATCGCCCCGCCGACCGACTACACGGGCGACGGGAACGGCGAGGAGGTGACGATCGTCATCGAGTCCGGCGACATCGGCTCCGACGTCGCGACGAAACTCGAGCAGGCCGGGGTCACGATGACCTTCGACGCCGTCTACCAACTGCTGCTCGCCGACGACAGCATCACCTTCGAGCCGGGAAACTACCGCCTCGAGAAGCAGATGAGCGCCGAGGCCGCGATCGCCGCGCTGCAGGATCCGGCGAACAAGATCGTCAACCAGGTGACGATCCCCGAGGGCGTCTCGGCGGAGAGCGCGCTCGAGCTCATCGCGGCGGCCACGGGGCTCGACCTCGCCGAGCTTCAGACGCAGGCCGCGAACTACACGCAGTTCGGCGTCCCGGCCGAGGCGCCGAGCATCGAGGGCTTCCTCTTCCCGGCGACCTACACCTTCGATCCGGGGGTGAGCGCGACCGACGCCATCAAGATGCTCGTCGACACGATGTTCGAGAAGCTCGACGCCGCCGGAGTCGCCACCGAGGACAGGCTCACCGTGCTCACGCTCGCCTCGATCGTCCAGCGCGAGGCGGCCAACACGGCCGATATGCCGAAGATCGCGCGCGTCTTCCAGAACCGTCTCGACCGCGGGATGAACCTGCAGTCGGATGCGACCGTCGCCTACGGCACGGGCAACACGCACACGGTGTGGACGACGCAGGAGGAGCGCGACGACGCCTCCAACCCCTACAACACCTACGCCAACCCCGGCCTGCCGATCGGGCCCATCGGGCTTCCGGGACTCGACGCGATCGACGCGGCGCTCCATCCGGCCGAGGGCTCGTGGCTGTACTTCGTGCCGATCAACCTGAAGACCGGCGAGACGGTGTTCTCCAACACCCTCGCCGAGCACGACGCGGCCGCGCAGCAGCTCTACGACTGGTGCGAGGCGAGTGACGAGAACGCCGCCTACTGTGACTGAGCCGACGCGGCTCGCCGTGCTCGGTTCGCCCATCGGGCATTCGCGGTCGCCGCAGCTGCACCTGGCCGCCTACCGGGTGCTGGGTCTGGACTGGGAGTACACGCGCGAGGAGGTCGGCGACGCCGGACTCGCGGACTTCCTCACCGGGCTGGACGCCTCGTGGCGGGGGCTGTCGCTCACGATGCCGCTCAAGCGCCGCGTCGCCGAGCTCGTCCCGGAGCTCGACGAGGTCGCGCGTCGTACCCGCCAGGGAAACACGGTCCTGCTCGAGGGTGGCCGCCCCGCGAGAGCGTTCAACACGGATGTGCACGGCATCGTCGCCGCACTCGCCGAGGCGGGTGTCGCCTCCGCCTCACGCGCGACGGTGCTCGGCGGGGGGGCGACGGCCGAGAGCGCCGTACTGGCGCTCGAGGGGCTGGGGGCCGAGGTGACGGTCGCCGTCCGCGACGTCGCCAAGGCCGCCGCCTCCGGCGGGTTCGCCCGGTCCCGCGTCATCGCGCTGGGGCCGGATGCGGATGCCGCACTCCGGTCAAGCGACGCGGTCGTCAGCACCATTCCACCGCACGCCGAGTTCGCGGTCCGGCTCGCCCCGCTCGACCCGGGGCAGACACTCCTCGACGTCGCCTACGCCCCCTGGCCGACCCCGCTCGCGCGCGCCTGGGAGCACGCGGGCGGCCGGATCGTGCACGGTCTCGAGATGCTGTTGCACCAGGCGGTGCACCAGGTGCGCATCTTCGTCGCGGGCGACCCCGCCGCACCCCTCCCGGGAGAGGACGAGGTCATCCGGGCGATGCGCGCCGCTGTGGAATGATCGAGGCATGCTGCGTTGGTTGACGGCCGGTGAGTCGCACGGACCGGAACTGGTGGCGATCCTCGAGGGCCTCCCGGCGGACGTGCCGATCTCGCCGGAGCAGATCCAGGCGGATCTGCAGCGCCGCACGCTCGGCTACGGCCGCGGAGCGCGCATGAAGTTCGAGCAGGACGAGCTCACGATCTCGGGCGGCATCCGCTTCGGGCGCACGATCGGCAGCCCCGTGGCGCTGCGCATCGGCAACACCGAGTGGCCGCGCTGGGTCGACGTCATGTCGGCGACCCCCGTCGACCCCGGGACGCTCCCGAAGGGGCGGGGTGCTGCGCTCACCCGCCCGCGGCCGGGTCACGCCGACCTCGTCGGGATGCAGAAGTACGACTTTCCCGAGGCGCGGAACGTGCTCGAACGCGCGAGCGCCCGCGAGACGGCGGCGCGCGTCGCCCTCGGCGCGGTCGCGCGCGCCTTCCTCGGCGAGCTCGGCATCCGCCTGGTGTCGCACACGCTCTCGATCGAGACCGTGCGGGTGCCAGACGACGCCCCGCTGCCGACGCCCGACGACGTCGAGACGCTCGACGCCGATCCGCTGCGCTGCTTCCACCCCGCCACCTCCGAGGCGATGGTCGAGCGCATCGACCGGGCCCACGAGGACGGCGACACGCTCGGCGGCGTCGTCGAGGTGCTCGCCTACGGCGTACCCCCCGGACTCGGCAGCTACGTGCACTGGGACCGCCGGCTCGACGCGCAGCTCGCCGCCGCGCTCATGGGCATCCAGGCGATCAAGGGCGTCGAGGTCGGTGACGGTTTCGAGACCACCAGGCGGCCGGGTTCGCGGGCGCACGACGAGCTGGTCCTCGCCGACGGTGTCATCCGTCGCGAATCGGACCGGGCGGGCGGCACAGAGGGCGGCATGTCGACCGGCACCGTGCTGCGCGTGCGGGCGGGCATGAAGCCCATCGCGACCGTGCCGCACGCGCTCCGCACCGTCGACGTGGCGACCGGCGAGGAGGCTCAGGCCCACCACCAGCGCTCCGACGTGTGCGCGGTGCCCGCCGCGGGTGTCGTCGCGGAGGCCATGGTCGCCCTCGTGCTCGCGAACGCCGTGCTCGAGAAGTTCGGCGGCGACTCCGTCGGCGAGACGAGACGCAACCTGGACGCCTACCTCGCCGCGATCCCGGACGCACTGCGCACCGGTTCCGCTCTCGCATGACCGGGCCGCTCGCCGTTCTCATCGGCCCGATGGGCGCGGGCAAGACCCGCGTCGGCAAACGTGTCGCGCGGGCCCTCGACGTGCCGTTCACCGACACCGACCGGGTCATCGTCGCCCAGCACGGCCCGATCGCCGGAATCTTCGACGCCCACGGCGAACCGCATTTCCGCGCGCTCGAACGCGGCGTCGTGCGCGAGGCGCTGCGCGGGGAAGGCATCGTGTCGCTCGGCGGGGGAGCGGTGCTCGACGAGGGCACCCAGGCGGCGCTGAGCGGGCTGCCCGTCGTGTACCTGCGGATCACGGCGGATGCGGTCGCGGCGCGCCTCGGCGACGGGAAGCGGCCGCTCGTGCGCGGCGGCGTCGACGACTGGCAGCGGATCTACGACGCCAGGCGAGCGGTGTACGAGCGGCTCGCGAGCGTGAGCTTCGACACCTCGAGCGTGCCGATCGACCGCATCGCGGAGGACGTGGTGGCCTGGATCGAGGGCACCGGAGGGGAGCGGCGATGAGCGAGACGACGATCATCCCCGTCGCGGGCACCGACGGGATGAAGGACTACGAGGTGCGTGTCGGCCGCGGCATCCTCGGCACCCTGGGCGAACTGCTCCCGCCGCGCGCCGAGAAGGTGCTCATCGTGCACGCCCCCGCCCTCGCGGCGCGGGCCGAGGCGCTGCGCGAGCAGCTCGGCGAGCGCTACCAGGTGCTGCTGGCCGAGGTGCCGGATGCCGAGGGCGCCAAACGCGTCGAGGTCGCCGCGTTCTGCTGGCAGATCCTCGGTCAGACCGACTTCACCCGTAGCGACGCCGTCGTCGGCTTCGGCGGCGGCGCGACGACGGATCTCGCGGGGTTCGTCGCCGCGACCTGGCTGCGCGGCGTCGCCGTCGTGCAGCTGCCGACGACGGTGCTCGGGATGGTGGACGCGGCCGTCGGCGGCAAGACGGGCATCAACACCGCGGAGGGGAAGAACCTCGTGGGGGCCTTCTGGGCGCCGCGCGCCGTGCTGTGCGACCTCGAACTGCTCGACACGCTGCCACGCAACGAGCTGCTCGCCGGCTACGCGGAGGTCGTGAAGGCCGGCTTCATCGCGGAACCCGAGATCCTCGACATCGTCGAAGCCGACCCGGCACGCGCGACCGATCCGGCGACACCGGAGTTCCGGCGGACGCTCGAGCTCGCGATCGCGATGAAGGCGCGCGTCGTGGGGGAGGACTTCACCGAGCAGGGCCTGCGCGAGATCCTGAATTACGGGCACACCCTCGGGCATGCCATCGAGCACGCGGAACGCTACCGCTGGCGGCACGGCGCGGCGATCTCGATCGGGATGATGTTCGCGGCCGAGCTGTCCCGGCTCACCCGGCACCTCTCGGATGCGGCGGTGGACCGGCACCGGCGCATCCTTGACTCGCTCGATCTGCCGACCACGTACCCCGCCGGGCGGTGGCCGACGCTGCTCGCGACCATGCGCCGCGACAAGAAGGCGCGCGGCGCCCTCATGCGCTTCATCGTCCTCGACGACATCGGGCGCCCGACCGTGCTGCAAGGTCCGGATGAGTCGCTGCTGTTCTCCGCCTACCAGGAGATCGCGAGCTGAGCGGTGCCGGGACCCGCGACGGGTCTCCGCGAACGGGTGGCACGACGGCGCTGAAATCGTTGCCGGTTCACGCGTCGATGATGATCGCCACCGTGCTGCGGAGCTGCTGGAGGACGAGCTGACCGACGTTGCCGATCCTCGCACTCACGCGGGTGACTGCGACTGACCTGATGTGCTGGCACTGCGCGGAGGAGACCGCATCGAGTCCGTTGTGCCCGTCTGGCGCGATCACGCACTCCGATCCACTCTCGCGGATCGTGCGCGTCAGTGGCACCACCTGCACGACATTCGGCCCGCCACGGAGGATTCGCGCGGCCGTGATCACCACCGCCGGTCGGTGCAGACCCGCCTCAGAACCCGCGGGCGTCCCGAGGTCGAGTTCGACCACGTCACCCGGCGTCAGCATCGAGCCACGCGAGTTCGTCGTCGCGCAACGGAGCAGAAAGATCGTGGCCGATCATCTCCTGTTCGAGCAATCGAACCGCACGATCGATGGTGCTGGTGACGGTCTCGCCCCGGCGCTCCGCCAACTCTCCCAGTGCGTCACGGGTGACCTTGCTCACCCG
>JASGGJ010000108.1:0-7641 GCA_047605085.1 Protaetiibacter sp. | reverse complement strand
GCGAGCTCGCCGTCGACGGCGACCCACTCGTGCTCTGCGGTGTACTTCAGCTCTGCGGGGAGCGACATCTCAGCTCTTCTTTCTCGAGTAGAACGGCAGGGTGACGACGGTCGCGGGGATGCGGGTTCCGCGCACGTCGAGGAACACGGTGGTGCCGACCGGGGCGAGCCCGGGGTCGATGAGGGCCATCGCGATCGGATGGCCGAGGGTGGGCGAGAGCGCGCCGCTCGTGACGACGCCGCTCGGTTCGGCGGCGTCCTCTGCGACGAACACCTCGTAGCCTGCCCGGCCCGCGCGGCGGCCCTCCGCCGCGAGGCCGACGAGCACGCGGGCGCCATCCGCGGGTCCGGCCGCGACCGCCGCCTCCCCCACGAAGCCGCCCGGCTTGCCGAGCACCGGCACGCGGCCGAGGCCCACCTGCTGCGGCAGAGTCTCGCGACTCAACTCGTGCCCGTACAGCGGCATCCCCGCTTCGAGCCGCAGGGTGTCTCGGGCGGCGAGGCCGCACGGGATGAGCCCGGCCCCCGCGCCCGTCTCGGCGAGCGCGTCCCACAGGGCGGGGGCGGCGTCCGGGTCGAGGAAGAACTCGAAGCCGTCCTCGCCCGTGTAGCCGGTGCGGGCGACGAGCACCTCGTGGCCGCGGAAGTCGCCCGTGATCGCGCGGTAATAGCGGAGAGCGTCGAGGGCGGGGATGTCGAAGCCCGCGGTCTCGCGCAGGATCGCCTCGGCGCGCGGACCCTGCAGGGCGACGAGCGCGACGTCGTCCGATTCGTCCTGGACGACGCAGTCGAAGCTCGCGGCCCGCTCGCGCAGCGCATCCGCCGCCGCCTCCCGATTGCCGGCGTTGGCGACGACGAGGAAGCGATCGGGGCCCGTGCGGTAGACGACGAGGTCGTCGATGATGCCGCCGTCTTCTGCCAGCAGCAGGCTGTACTTGGCCTGCCCCTCCGAGGTGGCCGAGAGTCGCCCGGCGAGCGCGTGGTCGAGCGCGGCGGCGGACTCTGGCCCGAGCACGACGATCTCGGCCATGTGGCTCAGGTCGAACAGACCGGCCGCCTCGCGCACCGCGTGGTGCTCGGCGAGGTCGGAGCTGTAGCGCACCGGCATCTGCCAGCCGGCGAAGTCGGTGAAGGACGCGCCGGCGGCGCGATGCGCCGCGTCGAGGGGGGAACGGCGTTCGCCGTCGGTCATCTGAGCTCTCCGATCGAAAAGTCGGTGGAACTCCCCCTCTGTCATGGGCGCCTGAGAGATTCGCGATTCATGGTCGCTTTCACCGTGGGCGGCTTCGTGGTCCGATGATCTCGATACGCCGCCTGCGGCGGCACTCGATCAGCGGGGGTTCGGAAGCGCTTTCCAGAGCGGCCTGTCGATGCGGTACACGTACCTGAGAGATTGGCGGGGAGGCTTGCTCCTTCGGTGCCGGCGGCGTGGCCCCGGCTCTCCCGCATCGCGTGCGGCCTGTGTTCGGTTGTGGCCCCAGCCTAACCGACGCGACTGCACCCGCGGCGAACGAGCTTACGCTCGCACGGCGGTGCGGATCTCATGAAGGCATGCGGATGCTCATCCTGGGGGGAACGGCGTGGCTCGGTGGCGAACTCGTGCGCGCGGCGCGCGCGGGCGGACACGAGATCGCGGTGCTCGCCCGCGGGGTGTCGGGGGCGCTGCCGGAGGGAGTTCTGGCGTTCGTCGCTGATCGCGACCACCGGGACGCCTACGCGGAGGCGGCCTTGCACGACTGGGACGCCGTGGTCGACGTGACGAGGCATCCGGGGCACGCCCGCGGGGCGGTCACCGCGCTCGGGGCGCGGACGCGGCACTGGGTGTTCGTGTCGTCGGCGTCCGTCTACGCAGACACGGCGACGCGCGGGGTCGACGAGTCCGGCGCGCTCCTTCCACCTCTCGTGGGCGAGCGACTGGAGAACCCGGAGGACTACGGCTCCGCGAAGGTCGCCTGCGAATCCGCGGTGCGGGACGGCATCGAGACGCATCGCGCGCTCATCGCCAGGGTGAGCCTCATCGGCGGCCCGGGCGACCACACCGGCCGCAGCGGTTACTGGCCCCTGCGTTTCGCCCGTCCGGCCGATCCTGCCGGGCGCGTGCTGGTGCCGGATGCCGACACCCCGGTGCAGCTGATCGACGTGCGCGACCTGGCCATCTGGCTCGTGCGCATCGCCGAGACGCGCACCGCGGGCGTCTTCAACGTCGGCGGGGAGACACTGCCGCTGCCAGGTCACCTCGCCGTCGCCCGGGCGGTCGCCGGGTTCGAGGGCACCGTCGTCGCGCGCGACACGGCGTGGCTCGCGGCGCACGACGTCGGGCCCTGGGCCGGACCGCGCTCGCTGCCGCTGTGGCTGCCGGACGAAGACGCGGGCCTGGGCGCGCATCCGACGGAGCGGGCCGTGGCGGCGGGTCTGGTCCGCCGCCCGCTCGAGCAGACGCTCGCCGAGACCCTCGCGTGGGAGCTCGCTCAAGGGGTGAGCCGTGCGCGCCGGGCGGGGCTCACGGACGCCGAGGAACGGGAGTTGCTCGGCGCGAGCGCGGAGACGCGCGCCGGGTAGGCGCCGACGCCGGGCGGGATGTATGGCTGAGCGACAGCACGTGCCCAGGCTCCTCCCGGACGGATCATCCGGTTCGCCACGCCGCACGACGCGGACGCTCCGTCCCTCCGATCCAGACCCGTGAGACGAGCGGCACCCCGGGCCGGTACGCCAGGTGCACGTAGCTGGGGGCGTCGAGCAGCACGAAATCCGCCCGCGTCCCCGGCGCGAGGATCCCGATGTCGTCCCGGCGCAGCGCCCGCGCACCACCCGAGGTGGCGGCGAGCACGGCCTCGAGCGGTGTCATCCCCATCTCACGCACCGCGAGCGCGATGCAGAACGGCAGGGACGTCGTGAAACTCGAACCGGGGTTGCAGTCGGAGGCGATCGCGACCACGACCCCGGCGTCGAGCAGCCGCCGGGCGTCCGGCCAGGGCTGCCGCGTCGAGAACTCGGCACCGGGGAGCAGCGTGGCGACCGTCCCGCTGCCCGCGAGAGCCTCGATGTCCGCGTCCCGCAGGAAGGTGCAATGGTCCACGCTCGCCGCGTCCAGCTCGACCGCGAGGGTCACGGCTCGGGACTCCCCCAGCTGGGCGACGTGCATCCGCAGACCGAGGCCGCGGGCGGCACCCGCCCGCAGGATGCGCTCGGTCTCGTCGAGGTCGAACGCGCCCGTCTCGCAGAACACGTCGATCCAGCGCGCGTGAGGCGCGCAGGCATCGAGCATCGGGCCGAGCACCGTGTCGAGGTACTCCTCCCGCTCGACGCCGTGCGGTACGACGTGGGCTCCGAGGAAGGTCGTCTCGGTCGTGACGGTGCGCGCGATCCGCAGCGAGCGTGCCTCGTCCGCGACGGAGAGACCGTACCCGCTCTTGATCTCGAGCGTCGTCGTGCCCTGCGCCACGGCCTCCGCCACGAGCCGTTCCAGATTCGCGGTGAGTTCGGCGTCCGTCGCGGCCCTCGTCGCGGCCACCGTCCGCCGGATGCCTCCCGCCGAGTACGGGCGCCCCTCCATCCGCGCCTCGAACTCGTCGGCACGGTCCCCCGCGAACACGAGGTGGGTGTGGGAGTCGACGAAGCCCGGTATGACCGCGGCACCGCCCGCATCGACGCGCGCATCGGCCGCGGGGGCGGCGTGCGACTCGCCGACCCAGGCGATGCGATCACCCTCGACCACCACGGCGGCACCCTCGATCACCGCGCGTTCTGGCCCCGCCGTGACGAGCGTGCCGATGTCGTCGACGAGCAGCGCGCTCACCGCATCACCTCCGCGATCGCATCCGCGAGCAGGCGACCCGGCTCGCCGATCCGATGGTGGCCGTCCTCCACGACGAGACGCCCGGCGACGACGACATGCGTCACGTCGGCCGCCGTCGCGGCGGTCCACAGCTGGGCGGGGAGCGTCCCCGCGGTCCGCGGACTCGCCTCGTCGACGACGACCAGGTCGGCTGGCGCGCCGACCCGGAAGCCCGGCGCGTCCCACCCGAGACTGCGGTAGCCGCCGGCGCACGCGGCCTCGAGCTGGCGCGCGGGGTCCAGCGTTCCCCGGCGGCCCCTCGCGAGCCTCTCGTGCCCCTCCAGCTGCCGCAGTTCGTCGAAGGGGTCGACCACGACATGCTGGTCGCTCCCGATGGCGACCCGGACGCCGGCATCCCGTAGCACGCCCAGCTCGACGATGCCATCTCCCAGGTCGCGCTCGGTCGACGGACACACGCACACCGTCGCGTCCGCCGCGGCCAGCAGCGCGACATCGCGCGCGCTCAGGTGCGTCGCGTGCACGGCGGTGAACGAGGGACCCAACGCGCCCGCGCGCGCGAGCACCTCGACGGGTGTCGCACCGTAGGCAGCCGCACTCTGGGCGTTCTCCGCCGCCTGCTCCGACACGTGTGCGTGCAGGGGGGCGTCACGGCCGACGAGCGCGGCGATCGCAGCGATCGCAGCGGGGTCCACCGAGCGCACGGAGTGCACGGCGGCCCCGACCCGCACAGTGGCGGACGCGAGCCCGCACACCCCATCGTGACGCGCCCGCCACTCCGCCACCGAGGGGTCCCCGAACCGCAGCTGCGCCCCCGACTTGGGCAACTGCGCCCCGAGCGGCGAGAGCCCGCCGTGCAGGTAGGCGGCGTCGAGAAGGGTCAGCCGGATGCCGCTGTCGCGGGCGGCCGCCGCGAGCGCCTCGCTCATCGCCTCGGAACGCGGGTAGCCGGACCCGTCGGAGCGTCGATGCAGGTAGTGGAACTCGCCGACCGCGGTGAAGCCCGCACACAGCAGCTCGACGAAGAACGCCGTCGCGAGCCTCCGGTACAGCTCGGGGTCGAGCCCCGCCGCCGCCCGGTACATCGTGTCGCGCCAACTCCAGAAGTCGCCGCCTTCGTCGTGGGTGCGGCCCCGCAGGGCACGATGGAAGGCGTGCGAGTGCGCGTTCGCGATGCCGGGGAGCGCCATGCCGCCGAGCACACGCTCGCCCGCGATCGGCTCCGCCCCCTCGTCCACCCCGGAGATCGTCCCGGTTCCCTCGTCGACGCGGATGCGCACCCGCTCGACGACACGCCCGAAGACGAGGGCCCTGGCGAGGAGGTACGAGGTCATCCCGCGCACTCCCTCAGCACCTCGGCGAGCGACGCGACACCCGTGCGGGCGTCCTCCTCCTCGGCCTGCTCATCCGGTGCGTGCGAGACCCCGGTCGGGTTGCGCACCGCGATCATCGCCGTCGGGATGCCCGCGAGGGCGAGCACCCCCGCGTCGTGCCCCGCGCCCGAGGGTAGGCGCGGGAGCGGCACACCGCTCGCGCGCTCGGCGGCACGCGCGACCACCTCACCGAGCATCTCGTCGAAGACCGTGACATCCGTCCAGCTCTCGGCCACGGCATCCCGCCCGACACGGGCCGTGACGTCGGCGCAGAACGCCCGCACGGCGTCCTCGGCACCGCCGCGGGCGTCGATCCACACGCTCGCCGACCCCGCGATCGCGTTGACGGCACCCGGGTGCACGGCCACCCGCCCGACGGTGGCCAGGACATCGTGCTCGAGAGCGGCACGTCGCACCTCGAGGATCGTCTGCGCCATCGCCACCACGGGATCGCTGCGGGCGCCCATGCGCGTCGTGCCCGCGTGGTCCTGCCGCCCCGTGAGGTCAATGCGCCAGCGCCCGTGCGGCCAGATCCGGGACAGGACCCCGAGCGGCGAGCCCGCCTCGGCGAGCCCGTACCCATCCCGGTGCTCGAGGGGGAGGTGACCCTGCTCGATGTGCACCTCGACGAATGCACCGATGCGGGCGAGGCGGTCCGGGTCGGCGCCGAGCCCGCGCGCGTCCGCGCCCGCGCGCGTCATCGCCTCGGGGAGGGTGATCCCGTCGGCGTCGCGCAGGGTGCAGGCGCGATCCGCGTCGACCGCACCCGTCATGAGGCGGGATCCGAGGCAGGCGAGGCCGAACCGCGAGCCCTCCTCCTCGGTGAAGGCGACCACGGCGACCGGACGGCGGGGCCGGTAGCCCTCGGCGCGCAGCCGTTCGACCGCCGCGAACCCGCTGACGACCCCGAGCGGCCCGTCCCATTCGCCGCCCGCGGGGACGCTGTCGAGGTGCGAGCCGGTCACGACGGCGGTTCCCGGCAGCTCGTGCCCCCACCACGCCCAGAGGTTGCCGTTGCGGTCGGTCTCGGTCTCGAGGCCCGCGCGTCCGGCGCGTTCCATGAACCACGAGCGGCACTCCAGCTCTGCGGCGCTCCACGAGCGGCGATCGACGCCGCCCGACGCCCGGTCGGCGCCGACCCCGCGCAGCTCGCTCAGCAGCATTAGTCGCGCTCCGCCATCGGGATGCGCACGCCGCGATCGGCCGCGGCGGCGACCGCCTCCGGGTATCCGGCATCGACGTGACGGATGACGCCCATGCCGGGATCGTTGCGCAGCACGCGCGCGATCTTCTCCCCCGCGAGGGCGGTTCCGTCGGCCACCGTCACCTGACCCGCGTGGATGCTGCGGCCGATGCCGACGCCTCCCCCGTGGTGGATCGACACCCAGCTGGCACCCGACGCCGTGTTCACGAGGGCGTTCAGCAGCGGCCAGTCGGCGATCGCATCCGAGCCGTCGAGCATCGCCTCGGTCTCGCGATAGGGGCTCGCGACCGAGCCCGAATCGAGGTGGTCGCGGCCGATCGCGAGCGGTGCGACGAGCTCGCCCGACGCAACCATCTCGTTGAAGCGCAGCCCCGCGATGTCGCGCTCGCCGTAGCCCAGCCAGCAGATGCGGGCGGGCAACCCCTGGAAGTGCACGCGCTCGCCGGCGAGCCGGATCCAGCGCGCGAGCGACTCGTTCTCGGGGAAGAGCTCGAGCACCGCGCGGTCGGTCTTGGCGATGTCGGCAGGGTCTCCCGAGAGCGCCGCCCAGCGGAACGGCCCCTTGCCCTCGGCGAACAGCGGCCGGATGTAGGCGGGCACGAACCCCGGGAAGGCGAAGGCGTCCGGGTAGCCGGCGGCGAGCGCCTCGGTGCGGATGTTGTTGCCGTAGTCGAACACCTCGGCTCCGGCCCGTTGGAAGCCGACCATCGCCTCCACATGCACCGCCATCGACTGCCGGGCGAGTTCGGCGAAGCCGGGGTCGGCGCGGGCCTCGGCCCAGTCCTCGAAGGCCACCCCGAGCGGCAGGTAGGCCAGGGGGTCGTGCGCGCTCGTCTGGTCGGTCACGATGTCGATCTCGGCGCCCCGCGCGAGCAGCAGCGGCACCAGCTCCGCGGCGTTGCCGAGCAGCCCGATCGACAGCGCGCGCCGCGCGTCGCGCGCCGCGTAGGCCCGCTCGAGTGCATCGTCGACGCCCGAGGCCTCGACGTCGAGGTAGCCGTGCTCGAGGCGCCGGCGGATGCGCGAGGCGTCGACGTCGATGCAGATCGCGACGCCGTCGTTCATCGTGACGGCCAGCGGCTGCGCCCCGCCCATGCCGCCGAGTCCCGCGGTGAGCGTGATGGTTCCGGCGAGGGTTCCCGAGAACCGTTTCGCGGCGACCGCGGCGAAGGTCTCGTAGGTGCCCTGGAGGATGCCCTGGGTACCGATGTAGATCCACGATCCGGCCGTCATCTGGCCGTACATCGTGAGGCCGAGCGCCTCGAGCCGGCG
>JASGGJ010000107.1:0-7861 GCA_047605085.1 Protaetiibacter sp. | reverse complement strand
GCGCCGCCTGGGAGCGCCGCCTGGGACAATGGATCCATGAGCGGCCAGGCGACCACCAGCTCTCCCCTCCGGCGGATCCTCGGCAGCTGGGTGTGGGCGCTGCCGGCGCTCGGCGTGGTCGCGCTCGTGCTCAGCTGGGACCGGGAGCTTCCCGGTGCCGGGTACCTGCTCGTCGCGGTCGTGCTCATCGGGGTCGTGCTCGCGGCGGTTCATCACGCCGAGCTCGTCGCGCACCGGGTGGGCGAGCCGTTCGGCTCGCTCGTGCTCGCGGTCGCCGTCACCGTCATCGAGGTCGGGCTCATCATCACGCTCATGCTCGGCAAGGCATCCGTCGACACCTCGACCCTCGCACGCGACACCGCGTTCGCCGCTGTCATGATCACCCTCAACGGCATCGTCGGGCTCTCGATCCTCGTCGGCTCGCTCAAGCACGAGACGCCGCGCTTCAACCCGGAGGGCGCGGGCGGCGCGCTCGCGGTCGTCGCGACGCTCACCACGCTCACCCTCGTGATGCCGTCGTTCACGGTGTCGGAGCCCGGCGCGCGCTACTCGCCCGCGCAGCTCGCTTTCGTCGCGATCGCATCCATCCTGCTGTACGGCGCGTTCGTGCTGCTGCAGACCGGACGCCACCGCGACTTCTTCCTGCCGGTCGCGAAGGACGGACGCATCATCGAGGAGGACCAGCACTCCGCCCCGCCGTCGAACCGCGCGACCCTCGTCAGCGTCGGCCTGCTGCTCGTGGCGCTCGTCGCCGTCGTCGGGCTCGCCAAGGCCGTCTCGCCCGGCATCGAGGACGTCGTGGATGCGGCGGGCGTGCCCCAGTCGTTCGTGGGCGTCATCGTCGCGCTCGTGGTGCTGCTGCCCGAGGGCCTCGCGGCGACGAAGGCGGCCGCCCGCAACCGGCTGCAGACCTCGCTCAACCTCGGCATCGGCTCGGCCATGGCATCCATCGGCCTCACCATCCCCGCCCTCGCGGTCGCCTCCATCTGGCTGCCGACCCCGCTCACCCTCGGCCTCGGGGCGGTGCAGATCGTCGAGTTCCTGCTGACGGTCGCCGTCGCCATCCTCACCGTCGTGCCCGGGCGCGCCACCCGCCTACAGGGAGCCGTGCACCTCGTGCTGTTCGCGGCGTTCCTGTTCCTCGCGACGACGCCGTAGCCGCCGCGCCCGTCTCATCTCAAGGACTCCGGCCTCCCAAATCAAGGATGTGCTGTGGCTGCTGGGGCTGGATGCGTCTGGTGGGGCACTACAGCGAGCGAACTCCTTGATTTGGGCACCTCGGCTCCTTGATTTGGGAGGCCGGTGCGTCGCTAGGCTCGTGCTGAGCCAGAGGAGGACCGGATGGCCGAGCCCGCCGACAGCGATCGCGTCGCCGTCTACATCGACTTCGACAACATCGTCATCTCCCGCTACGACCAGCTGCACGGCGACGGCGCGTGGCGGAAGGACAACGCGCGGGATGCGCGAGACGCGGTATCCGGCAAGCTCGAGCAGGGCCGCGTCGAGGTGAGCGCGATCCTCGACTATGCCTCGTCCTTCGGCACGGTCGCGGTGACCCGCGCCTACGCCGACTGGTCGGTCCCGGCGAACTCGGCGTACAAGGCACAGCTCGTGGAACGAGCGATCGACCTGACCCAGCTGTTCCCGGTGTCCGGCACCAAGAACGGGGCCGACATCCGCCTCTCGGTCGATGTTCTCGAAGACCTGTTCCGGCTGCCCGACATCACGCACGTCGTGATCGTCGCCGGCGACTCGGACTACATCGCCCTCGCCCAGCGATGCAAGCGGCTCGGCCGCTTCGTCGTCGGCATCGGGGTGGCGGGCGGGACGAGCAAGGCGCTCATCTCGGCGTGCGACGAGTTCGAGTACTACGACGAGGTCGTCCGCGAGGACGAGGCGGTCCAGGCCCAGGCCGTGAGCGATCCGGCGGTGGTCGAAGCCCTCGTGAAGCCGGGGAAGACGGCACCCGCCGTGAAGCCGGCCGAGCAGCCCGCCGCGGCATCGGCCCCCACCGGTCAGCCCATCGGAGGCCCCGGCGCGTCCCGCCTGCTCGTCAAGGCGCTCGGGCTCGTCGGAAAGGACGACGACGGCTGGAGTCAGGCGTCCGCCGTCAAGAGCCAGATGAAGCGCCTCAACCCGCAGTACAACGAGAAGGCGCTCGGCTTCGAGACCTTCACCGAGTTCGTGAGATCGCGGGCGAGCCAGGTCGAGCTCCGCGAGGAGGGTCAGCTGCGCTACCTGCGGCTGCGTCAGCCGAAGAAGAAGCAAGCCGGCTGACGGGAATGCGGCAGCGCCGTCGAGGGTTGCAGCGGACATGACGACGTTCGGCATCATCGGCGCAGGCAACATCGGATCCCAGCTCGCCCGGGCGCTCACGGCGCGCGGCTACCGGGTGGTCATCGCGAACTCGCGGGGTCCGGAGACGCTCGCCGGGCTCATCGAGGAGCTCGGGCCCCACGCGCGCGCCGCAACCGCGCAGGAGGCGGCAGAGGCCGCGGATGTCGCGGTCGTGACCGTGCCGCTGCGCGCGTACCGGGAGGTGCCCGTCGCACCGCTCGCCGGCAAGATCGTGCTCGACACGAACAACTACTACTGGGAGCGCGACGGGCACATCCCCAGGCTCGATCGCGGGGAGGTGACGACCTCGGGGCTCCTCCAGGCGCAGCTGCCGGAGTCCCGGGTCGTGAAGGCGTTCAACCACATCACGGCGGCCGACATCACCACGACGGGGACGCCGGCCGGCACCCCGGACCGGCGCGCGCTCGGCACGGCATCCGACTTCCCCGACGCCGTGGAGTTCGTGACCCGGCTCTATGACGAGCTCGGTTTCGACACCGTCTCGGCCGGCGGCCTCGACGAGTCGTGGCGACTCGAGCGGGACCGCCCCGCGTACGTCGTGCGGCAGAACGCCGAGGAGCTGCGCGCGAACCTCGCGAAGGGGTTCCGCGTGCGCCAGGCCGACGCGGTCTGACATCCGGCGCCGCGGTCTCGCAGCGCGGCCGGACGCCCCGGTCAGCGGGCGCCGAGCGCGACGAGTCCCGCGTAGACGCCCCACCACACCGCGAGGCCGACGACCATCTGGCGGCGGCCGATGCGCCATGCCGGCCAGGCGGCGAGCGCGGCGGCGACGGAGGGCACGGTCGTCAGCAGGCCGGCCTCACCGTCAGGGGCGAGGATCCCGGGCACGGCGATCGCGCCGAGCACCGCGGGGCCCACGAGCGGCAGGTAGCGCTTGACCGCGGCGGGCGCACGCACCCGCTTCGACACGAGGAACACCGCGCGCGTCAGGTAGGTGACGACGCCGCCGAGCAGGATCGCGAGGGCGTCAAGCATCCGCGACCCCCGCATCCGGAGCCGCCGCCGGGTCGCCGCGGTGCTGCCACCAGAACAGGGCGCCGCCAGAGGCCAGGCCGACCGCCGCGCCGACGATGGTCGAGAGCCCGAGCGGCAGGGCGGCTGCCGCGAGCGCCGCGAGCCCACCGACCGCGGCCGCCACGACGCCGGGCAGGTCCTTCACGAGCGGGAGAAGCAGGAGCAGGAAGGTGAGCGGGACCGCCATGCCGAGCGGCACCTCGTCGGGGATGAGTGCGCCGAGGCCGACGCCGATTCCCGTGAGCGCGGTCCAGCCGAGAAGGCAGGTGACCCCGGCTGCGAAGTAGTAGCCGTACTGCTCGGCGCGCTCCCCCGCCCCGCCCGGCCGCTCGAAGCGGGCGATGGCGAGGGCGTAGACCGGGTCGGCGAGCAGGAACGCGGCGAGCAGGCGGATGCCGCGCGGCCAGCGCTCGAGGTGCGGCTCGAGGGAGGCGCTGTAGAGCAGGTGCCGCGCGTTGATGACCGCGATCGTGAGCACCACGAGCGCGACGCCCGCGCCCGCCCCCAGCAGCTGGATCCCGGCGAGCTGCGCGGCTCCCGCGAACACCACGACAGAGGAGGTGACGATGAGCCCGGGATCGACGCCCGTTGTGGTGAGCGTGGCGCCCAACGCCAGCCCGAAGGGGATGTAGGCGAGCACGATGAGCGCGGAATCCCGGATGCCCTGCCCGATCGCGGCCCGGACGCGGTCGCGAGCACTCGGATACGGCACGGCGGTCATCCGGTCAGTATCCCCGCTGCACCGGCCGCCGGGGGCGAGGTCCGATCGACAGCACCGCCGTCCCCAGCACCGCGAGCAGCACCCCGAAGGCCGCCACCCACCAGGCGGTGTCGTCGGGGATCTCGAGGTAGGTCGTGATGCCGAGGATTCGGGCGAGGCCCCACGGGAGCAGGCCCAGCTGGTCGTTCCACACGGTGAGGGCCGTCTCGAGGCCCACCGCGCCCACGACGATCGCGGGCACGGCGAGCCCGGCGCCGACCGCGGCGAGCACCGCACCGGTCGCCCGCCTCCCGCCGAGACGCCCCGCGAGCGCCCATCCGGCGGCGACGAAGGTCCAGAGGAAGGCGGCGAACGCGAGCGAGATGTAGAGCGTCCGGCGCACCGGGTCGGTCCAGAAGCCGAACCAGTAGCCGCCAGGCCCCGTCACCGAGAGCGCCGCGAGCAGCAGCACGGCCCGCAGCACGACCACCCCGCCGATCGCCGAGAGCACCGCCCACGCGGCGCGACCCCGCACGAACGCCAGCACGACGGCCACGAACACCGCCCACGCGCCGAGCGTCACGGCGAGCTGGACGGGGGCGAGGAACGAGGTCTGCACGGCCCGAGAGCCGACGAGCAGCGCGCCCGGAACGAGCACGACGAGCACGCGGTCGAGGCGGTCCATGCCGAGCGTCGACTCTCGCGCGCGCCATGGCCGGGTGGCGGCGATCCAGGTGGCGCGCGCCGCCGGGGCACCCGGCCGCCCGACGAGGCGGGTGCCCGCCGACAGCAGGCCGATGACCAGCCAGGCGAAGGTCAGCACGAGCAGCACGCGGGCGATCCAGGCCATCGCGAGGTCACGGTCGGCGCGCTCGATGCCGAGCTCGGCCGCCGTCAGGTTCCAGGCCGGATGGTCGACGTCGCCCGCGTAGCGCGTGAGGTGTTCATCGGCCGCGGCGGCGAAGGCGTCCCGCGCCTCCTGCCAGCGGACGTAGGCGGCCGGGTCGAGGGTGTCATGCCACTCGGCGGCCGAGAGGAACATCGCACGGTAGGCGTTCAGCAGGCCGAGGGTGTCGAGCTCGTAGTCGAGCGTCGCGAGCAGCTCGTCACGAGCTCCGTCGCGCCAGCCCTCCACCGGTGCCGCGGCGACGGTGTCGCGCATCCGCTGGGCGGCGGCCACCGCATCCTCGCCCTGGGCGATCGTCTCGGCCACGCGATCCCGGCCGACGATGGCGTACATCGTGTCGAGGGTCGCCGAGTCGCCCGTCAGGATGTCCCACTCGAAGAGCCACATCTGCGGCGGCGGCTCGAGACCGACCGCGAAGACCCGGTTCTCGGCGAAGTCCTGCAGGTAGAGGCCCTGCGTGATCGCCGTGCGCGACTCGGTCATCGCCGAGGCGATCGCGGATGCCGTGGCGTCGTCGCTCGCGAGGTAGCGGCGCGCCCAGGCGAGCGTGACCGCGGCGACATCCGCATCCGGGTCCCGCGCGAGGGCGGCGGCCTGCATCGTGTTCAGCTCGTAGAGCTGCCAGAAGCCGGACTTCAGGTAGAGCGTCATGGGACCGGCGCGCCACGGGCCGCCGTCCTGGGTCCAGGTCCAGACGCCCTCGATGCGCGGGTTGGCGGCGAGCAGGGTCTGCAGCGCCCACTGGAACTCGGGACCGAGATCGTTCGGGAAGGAGCCGAACGCCTCGAACTCGCGCCGCGACTGGAACTCGACGATGCGCCGCTGCTCGCCGATCTCGAGCGTCTCGTTGAGGGACAGCCAGCTGTAGAAGTCGCCGAGGGTGTATTTCGTGGAGACGATGAGGTTCGGCGAGTCGATCCCGTCGAGCACCGCCTCGTAGGAGGCGGGGTCGGTGTGCATGTCGCCGACGTCGCCGATGCCGACGCTCCAGGTGCGGAAGATCACTTCGCGATCTTCCGCCTCCGCCGCGTCGAGGAAGCCGGTGAGCATCGTGCGCACGGCGTCCACGCTGCGCACGGCGAGCGAGGAGTAGTAGTCCCAGCCCGGCTGCTGGTAGATCGAGCCGCCCTCGCCGATGCGGAGGAGCACGCCCGAGAGCGCGGGCGAGGTGGCGTAGAGCTCGTCGAGGGCGTCGGTGTAGACCTTCCAGAGCTCCGGGTCCTCGGTGTCGGAGCCGAAGTGCCGGTCGAGATAGCCGTCGAGCTCGGGAGTGAGGGCGAGCATGTCGGTGCGGAGGTAGACCTTGACGCCGAGCTCGGCTGCCCGATCCCAGAACGGGGTGAAGGCGGCGCGGAGGGCGGCGGAGCGGGCGAGGTGCGGGTCGTCGTCGGGGTAGACCCCGCCCGCGGCGGTGGCGAAGTCGAGGTATTCGATGAAGCCCGGCCAGGCGACGGCGTTGTAGCCGAGCGCGAGGATGTGGCGCAGATACGTCTCCCAGTCGTCGAAGTCGGCGGCGAGCGCCGTCTCGTCGACGTACGGCGCGTCCTCGAGGTAGGCGTTCTCGAAGGCACCAGAGGCGTGCGAGTAGTTCTCCCCCGACTCCCACTCGGCCGGGTCCGCCTCCACGCCCACCGCGCCGAGATCGACCATCCGGAACGGGAGCGCCGAGGTGACGGTCTCCCCGAGATTCGCCCGGAGGTCGGTGCCGGCCCGGATGGCGGCGGCCAGGTCGTAGACACCGCGTACGGCGCCCGTCTCCCCCGCCGCCTCGATGCGGAGCGCATCCGCGGTGCCCGTGAGGGTGTAGCCGTCGTCCGTGCCGTCGTCCGTGCCGGTGATCGCGACCTCGAGTGTCGCCTCTCCGTTGAACACGGCGACCTCGCCCATAGCATCCGAGAGCTCGGCGACGGCGACCGACAGGCGCTCCGTGTCTGGCGCCTCGATGCGGGTCAGCCTCGGCGGGGCGACGGATGCCGCGGTCGCGACCGTCGCGGCATCCGGGGTCATCTGCTCGGCCGGCTCCGCGCGGATGCCGAGCGCATCGCTCACGACGAACGCGACCCCGGCGCTCAGCGCCACGAGCACGACGACCACGACGACCGCGAGGACGCCCCGCCCCCGATTCGTCGTCATGGGTCGAGCCTAGAGCGCGCTCGCGACCGGCTGGCGCAGGATGGTGCGCAGCTTCGCTGGCGCGGCGCGGCGAGGGTCGCTCAGATAGATCTCGTGATGGTGGCCGGTCATGACGAGGCCGTTCGCGGCGATGAACTCGTCGTGCATGCGGGCGAGCGGGGGCGCCTCGTCGTCGAAGGAGCCGAGGTGGAGGGTCTGCACACGGCGGCTCTCGTCGAGGGTCTCGAAGCGGACCTCGGCGGAGCGTGCCGACGCGCCCTTGCGCGCGACCACCGCGCGCACCTCCTCCAGGCGACTCGCGTCGATCCAGTCGGGCTGGAGGATCAGCAGCGTCCAGCTCCACCTGCTCTTGTCGCGGGCGAGGGTGAACGCCGCCGTATTCGGGTCGCCCTCGCCGTCGATCGCGAGGTAGCCCCGCAGCGGCACGTCGAGGATGCGGAACTCGCCCCGCTTCGCACGGTAGGCGTCGGTCTTCTTCAGATCGACCTTCTCGGGCACTCACCCATGATGGCCCGAGCTGTGCCAACTGCAGGCCGAATCGACGTTCTCGGGCTCCGCGAGCCGGTTCCGTGTCGATCCATCCTGTCGTCGGGACGCGATCACCGGGCGAGAGCGAGCTGCTTCGTTCCTATCTCGACGACGATGACGAGCAATAGGCCAGCAAGCACCAGCCCGTGCTTCCGCGGCAGCGCCCTCGAGCGTCAGCCCTGCGTCGCGCGCTCCAGCACGAGCTCGCGCACGCGCGCCGC
>JASGGJ010000106.1:0-8067 GCA_047605085.1 Protaetiibacter sp. | reverse complement strand
CCACGATAGGCGCATGACCGCATCCGCCGCCCACCTCGCCGCCCGGCCCGCCGCCCGGCCCGCCGCCAGCTCGCTCGACCTCGATCCCGTGCTCGGCCCGGTGCACAAGTCGGTGCCGCCCGCGCTGTGGGGGAGGCGGGCGTCGGAGGTCGCCGCCGAACGGCACCCGGTGTCCGCCTTCCCGACGCCGCTGCTCGTGTTCGACCGGACCGCATCCGACGAGAACGTGGCGCGACTCACCGCGTGGGTCGCCGAGCGCGGGCTCGCTCTCGCGCCGCACGGCAAGACGACGATGGCACCCGCGCTGTGGAGGCGCCTCCTCGACGCGGGATGCTGGGGCCTCACGGTCGCGACGGCATGGCAGGCGCAGCTGGCGCGGGCGGCGGGCATCGACCGCATCCTGCTCGCGAACGAGGTCGTCGATCCCGTGGGCGCGGCGTGGATCGCGGCCGAGCTCGACGCGCATCCGGAGCTCGAGCTCGCGTGCTGGGTCGACTCGCCCGCGTCGGTCGCGGCGCTCGCGGAGACGTCGGGGGAGCGGCCGATCGACGTGCTCGTCGAGATCGGCGGTCCGGGCGGCCGCACGGGGGTGCGCGGCGTCGATGGCGCGCTCGCGCTCGCGGATGCGGTGGCCGCCGAGCCGCGGCTGCGGCTGCGCGGGGTGAGCGGATACGAGGGCAGCTACGGCTCCGACCGTCGGCCGGAGACCGTCGCGCGGGTGCGCGCCTACCTCGCGGAGCTGGCGGCGACCGCCGCGGCGGTGCTCGATGCCCGCGAGATTCCGGATGCGATCGTCACGGCTGGCGGCTCGACGTGGTTCGACCTGGTGGCGGAGGAGCTCGCCGGGCTGACGGGACGGGCGCGGGTCGTCCTGCGGTCGGGGGCGTTCCAGGCGCACGACGATGTGTTCTACCGGGGTACGTCGCCGTTTGGTCTCGATACGCCGCCTTCGGCGGCTACTCGACCAGCGGGAGGTGCCACCGCGGAGCTGCCGTTCGAGCCCGCACTCACCGTGTTCGCGCGCGTGGTGTCGCGGCCGGAGCCCGACCTCGTGCTGCTCGACGCGGGCAAGCGCGATGTCCCGAGCGACCTCGACCTGCCGCTCGTGCTGCAGACCGCCGACGGGCGTGTGCTGCCTGGCGCGCGGGTCGTCGCGCTCAACGACCAGCACGCGCGCGTCGAGCTGCCCGCGGACACCGCCCTCGCGGTCGGCGAGGTCGTGCTGCTCGGCATCTCGCATCCGTGCACCGCCTTTGACCGCTGGCGCCTCATCCCCGAGGTGGAGGGCGCCCGCGAGCCCGACCCGCGGGTGGTGGGGTTCGTCGCGACGGTGTTCTGACGCCGGATGTCACGTTCTGACGCCGGAGGTCACGGTACGGTAACGGTTTCCCGGCGAAGGTGTGAAACGGGGGAAAACCGCCCGATTCGGGCAGCGGATGTCGGTGGCTCGCGATGGGCTGGAGCCATGAACCACGAGCCGTGCGAACAGCCGTCGAAGGCAGACGCCACGCTCGACCGCGTCGTCGCGCTGCAGGCCGAGATCGACGCGCTCATGGCTCGGCGCACCGAGGCGATCCACGAGTTCTCTGCGGCCTTCGACGAGGAGTTCCGATCTCTCGGCTCCCTCCGCGATCGCGCTCGCCGGGCGGAGCTCGCCTGTGCCCTGCGGGTGAGCGAGCGCACGGCCGAGCGGCTCGTGGGCGAGGCGTTCGCGCTCGTCGAGGAGCTGCCGGCCACGCTCGCCCGGCTCGCCGATGGGCAGTTCTCCTACCGTCACGCGCAGCTGCTCGTCGACGAACTGCGCGGTCTCGACGCGGACGATCGCGCCGCCGTGGAGCGGCTCGCCCTCGGTTCGGCCGGCACCCAGACGCCGGCACGCTTCGCGCGCACGGTGCGGACGCTCCGCGAGAGGCGCGAGCCCGGCTCGATGGCCGAGCGAAGCGCGACCGCCTTCGTCGAGCGCTCGGTGCACGTCGATCCGGCGCCCGACGGAATGGCCTACCTCACCGCCTACCTGAACGCCGTCGACGCCGCGGCCATCCACGACCGGCTCACCGGAGCCGCCCACCGCCACCGTGCCGACGGCGACCCGCGCACCCTCGCCCAGCTGCGCGCCGACGTGCTGACCGACACCCTGCTCGACCGCACGACGACCCTCGACCTCGGCCCCACCCTCCGCGAGGTGCTCGGCGACGCGGCGGAGGAGCTGCTCGTGGCGCAGGAGAGCGAGCTCGGCCCGTTCGCCGGCGTCGTTCCGACCGTCATCGTGACGGTTCCCGTGCAGACGCTCCTCGGCGGTGACGAACCCGGCTCCCTCGAGGGCGTCGGCCCGATCGACGCGGTCACGGCCCGTCGACTCACCGCCCAGGCGCCGTCCCTCTACCGGTTGCTGACCCATCCCGAGACGGGCGTCGCCCTCTCGCTCGGGCGCACCTCCTACGCGGTTCCGGATGGGCTGCGGCGCTGGCTGCGCATTCGCGACGGATCGTGCCGGTTCCCCGGATGCGGCATCCGCACCCGTCGGTGCGACATCGACCACACCCGCGACTGGGTCCGCGACGGCCCGAGTGACCACGGCAATCTCGCCCATCTCAGCCGTGGCCATCACACCCTCAAACACGCGGGTGGATGGCGCGTCACCCAGCCGCGCCCCGGCCAGCTCAGCTGGACGAGCCCCCTCGGCCGTCGCTACGACACCGTCCCCGAAGTGGAGTGAGGTTCTCCCCGCCGTGGAGTGAGGTCGTGCCGCGCGGGCTCCGCGGCGACGAGGGATGCCCGTTCAGGACGAGGGGTGCCCGTTCAGGACTTCGGCGTGTCGAACACCTCGCCCTCCATCGCGTCGTAGCCCTCGGTCTGCGGATCCCCGTGCAGGCCGCCCGACAGCGCATACTCCTCCTCGGGCGAGAGCACGAGGCGGTGGCGTCCGTATAGGGCGAACCCGAGGAAGATCAACGCGTAGATGACGATGATCGCGATGATCGCCAGGAAGAAGGTCGGGTTCACGAGGAAGCCGATGAAGGTGGCGATGCCGATGATGAGCGCCGCCCAGGCGCCGAACAGACCCCACGGGCTCTTGTAGGGGCGATTCGCGTTCGGGAACTTCTTGCGCAGCACGATGAACGCGATGCTCTGCAGGCAGTACGAGACGATCGCGCCCCAGCAGGCGATGTTGAGCACGATCACGCCGGCCGGGCTCGAGTCGCCGCCCGCGACCTGGACCACCACGAGGGCGAGGAAGCCGATGACCGCGCCCACGACGAGCGCCACCCATGGCGTCTGCGCCTTGCCCGTGAAGGAGAGGAACTTGGGGTAGTAACCGGCCCGCGAGAGCGAGTACATGTTGCGTCCGTAGGCGAACATGATGCCCATGAGGGAGGCGAAGAGGCCGATCACCGCGAACAGCGAGAGCAGCGCCGCGAGCTGATCGCCCACGATCACGCGGAAGCCGTCGAGCAGCGGTTCGAGCGATCCGCCCGTCGCCTCCGCGCCCAGCACGCCCGTGTTGAGGAACACCACGACGAGGCCCGTGAAGATGAGGGTGCCGCGGGCCCACACGCCGGCCCGCGGGATGTCGCGCGAGGGGTTGTGCGATTCCTCCGCGGCGAGCGGCAGCTGCTCGATGCCGAGGAACAGCCACATGCCGAAGGGCAGTGCGAACAGCAGGGGCAGCAGACCGTTGGGCAGGACGGCGTTCGAGCCGAAGGCGTCCTCATCGATCGGGATGTTCCAGAGGCTGCCCCAGTCGATCGTGCCCGAGGCGAGCGCCATGATGCCGAAGGCGACGATGATGCCGATCGACAGGATCGACACGACGATCGCGAACTTGAACGACACGGATGCTCCGGCGGCGTTGAGCGCGATGAACACGAGGTAGAGCACGATCCACCAGATCCACATGTTCGCGGAGAGATCGAAGTTCAGCAGCTCGGTGGTGATGCCGTTCGTGTACTGCGCCGTGAAGTAGACGACGACCGCGGTGGTGGCGACGTACTCGACGGTCTCGGCGAGTCCGGTCGCGAGACCGCCCCACGGGCCCATGGCCGAGCGGGCGAAGGAGTACGCCCCGCCCGTGTGGGGCATGGCGGCCGCCATCTCGCCGATCGAGAAGACGAGGCCGTAGTACATGACCACGAGCAGGACGAAGGCGACGAGGTACCCGCCGAATCCGGCGAAGCCGATTCCCGCGTTCCAGCCGGAGAAGTCACCGGAGATCACCGCAGCGACCGCGAGGCCCCACAGCCCCCAGACGCCGGCAGCGCGCTTCAGCTTCCGCTTGTCGAAGTACTCGGATCCGGCGGTCGTGTAGGTCACGCCACCGACCTTCTTCTGATCTGCCATCAGGGTCCTTCCACTGGGGGTTGTGGACACACCAGGACTCCGGCGTCCACGCTTTGGGGGAAAGAATGGCGCTCATTGGTACCTGATGTCTACCTTTGGGTGTAAACATCTCGTGACGCCGGGCGAGACGCTCTCGCGGTGCCTAGGGTGTAATGGTCGGATCGAGGGCCGATCCGAGGAGGGGGAGAGTCATGGCGGTTCGCTCCGGGAACCTCGAGCTCGGCGAGCTGGAGGGCCTTATCGCGGCGGGCGACATCGATACCGTCATCGTCGCCTTCCCCGACATGCAGGGACGTCTGGTCGGCAAACGCGTGTCGGGGCGCCTCTTCGTCGACGACGTCGCCGCCCACGGTGCGGAGGCCTGCAACTACCTCATCGCGGTCGACGTCGAGATGAACACCGTCGACGGATACCGGCTCTCGAGCTGGCAGACCGGCTATGGCGACATGGTGCTCAAGCCCGACTTCGACACGCTGCGCCTGATTCCGTGGCTGCCGGGAACGGCCCTCGTGATGGCCGCGCTTCACAACCTCGACGGCACCCCCATCGTGCAGAGCCCGCGCGCCGTGCTGCAGGCGCAGCTCGACCGGCTCGCCGCCCGTGGCCTCACCGCCTTCGTCGGCACCGAGCTCGAGTTCATCGTCTTCGATGACAGCTTCCGCGCGGCCTGGGCGAAGGGCTATACGGGCCTCGCCCCGGCATCCGATTACAACATCGACTACGCCCTGCTCGCCTCGACCCGCATGGAGCCGCTGCTGCGCGACATCCGCCTCGGCATGGAGGGGGCGGGCATGTACTGCGAGGGCGTCAAGGGTGAATGCAACCTCGGCCAGCAGGAGATCGCCTTCCGCTACACGGAGGCACTCGCCACCTGCGACAACCACACGATCTACAAGAACGGCGCGAAGGAGATCGCCGATGCGCACGGCAAGTCGCTCACCTTCATGGCGAAGTTCAACGAGCGCGAGGGCAACTCGTGCCACATCCACCTCTCGGTGCGGGATGCCGCGGGCACTCCGGTGATGGCGGGGGACGGCGAGCACGGCTTCTCCCCGCTCATGGAGCATTGGATCGCGGGCATCCTCGCGACGATGCGCGAGCTGACGCTGTTCCTCGCGCCCAACATCAACTCCTACAAGCGCTACGCGGAGGGCAGCTTCGCCCCGACCGCGGTCGCGTGGGGTGTCGACAACCGCACCTGCGCCCTGCGGGTCGTGGGCCACGGCGCGGGACTCCGTGTCGAGAACCGGGTACCGGGCGGGGATGTGAACCCCTACCTCGCGGTCGCCGCGATCATCGCGGGAGGCCTGTACGGCCTGGAGAACGAGCTCGAGCTTCCGCCGCTGCTCGTCGGCAACGCCTACACCTCGGATGCGCCGCGCGTGCCGTCGACGCTGCGGGAGGCGGCGGAGCTGTTCGCGTCCTCGGAGGTCGCCCGCGCGGCGTTCGGCGACGAGGTCGTCGACCACTACCTCAACAACGCGCGCGTCGAGCTGGCGGCGTTCGAGTCCGCCGTCACGGACTGGGAGAGGGTGCGGGGCTTTGAGCGCTTCTAGGGCGACTGTCGGCCTCGCCACCGGTTCCGCTGGTCGAGTGGCCCGCGAAGCGGGCGTATCGAGACCCCCGATCATCGGCCTCACCACCTACCTCGAGCGCGCCCAGCAGGGTGTATGGGACGTGCAGGCCGCGTTCCTGCCGAAGGTGTACTTCGAGGCCGTCTACCGCGCGGGCGGCATCGCCGTGCTGCTGCCGCCGCAGCCGGTGGACGCGCGGGTCGCCTCCCAGGTACTCGACGGGCTCGACGGACTCATCATCACCGGCGGCAAGGACGTCGATCCCGCCCGCTACGGCCAGGAGCCGCATCCGGCGACCGACGAGCCGCGCGGCGACCGCGATGCCTGGGAGGACGCGCTGCTGACCGCCGCGATCGAGCGCGAGCTGCCCTTCCTCGGCATCTGCCGAGGACTGCAGCTGCTCAACGTGGCGCGCGGCGGCAGCCTCATCCAGCATCTGCCGGATGTCGTGGGCTCGACCCGCTACAACGCGGGCGGCGGCGTGTTCACGGTCAACGAGGTCGCGATCGACGGCGGCAGCAGGCTCGCCGCGCTCGTGCCGGAGGAGACGATCGGCGTGCAGAGCTACCACCACCAGGCGGTCGATGCGCTCGGCGATGGGCTCGTCGTGACGGCGCGCAGCGACGACGGCACGGTGCAGGCTCTCGAGCTGCCGGACCATCCATTCGGCGTGGCCGTGCAGTGGCATCCGGAGGAGGACGCCGCCGAGGACGCGCGCTTGTTCGCGGGGCTCGTGGATGCGGCGCGCGCCTACCGCGCGGCGAAGCAGCTCGCCGGGGTGGAGAGCTGATGCCCGCCACGACGCTCATCGACCCGGCGACGGCTCAGGTCATCGGCGAGGTCGAGCACACCCCGCTCGAGGAGGTCGACGCGGCCGTCGAGCGCGCCCGGATCGCCCAGCGCGGCTGGGCGGCGCTCGCCCCGGCCGAGCGGGCGGCGGCGCTCCGCCGCTTCGCCGAGGTGGTGGACGCCCACGCCGAGGAGCTCGCCCTGCTCGAGGTCCGCAACTCAGGACATCCGATCTCCTCGGCCCGCTGGGAGGCCGGGCACGTGCGGGATGTCCTGAATTACTACGCCGGCGCCCCCGAGCGCCTCATCGGCGCGCAGATCCCGGTGGCGGGCGGCATCGACGTGACCTTCCACGAGCCGATCGGCGTCGTGGGCGTCATCGTGCCGTGGAACTTCCCGATGACGATCGCGTCGTGGGGCTTCGCGCCGGCGCTCGCCGCGGGCAACGCCGTGCTGCTGAAGCCGGCCGACTGGACGCCGCTCACCGCCATCCGGCTCGGCGAGCTCGCCGCCTCGGCCGGGCTCCCCGATCACCTGTTCCAGGTGCTGCCCGGCCGCGGCTCGGTCGTGGGGGAGCGGTTCGTCACGCATCCGGGCGTCGGCAAGGTCGTCTTCACGGGCTCGACCGAGGTGGGCGCGCGGGTCGCCGCGGGATGCGCCGAACGGCTCAAGCCGTCCACGCTCGAGCTCGGCGGCAAGAGCGCCAACATCGTGTTCGCGGATGCCGACCTCGAACGCGCCGCTGCCACCGCGCCGGGTTCGGTCTTCGACAACGCGGGCCAGGACTGCTGCGCCCGCAGCCGGCTGCTCGTGCAGCGCAGCGTGCTCGACCGGTTCCTCGAGCTGCTCGAGCCGGCCGTCACGGCGTTCCGCGTCGGGGCGCCGGGCGATGAGGCCACCGAGATGGGTCCGCTCGTCTCGGCCGCGCACCGCGACTCCGTGGCGTCGTTCCTCGACGACTCGGTCGACATCGCCTTCCGCGGCAGCGCCCCGGACGGCCCGGGCTGGTGGTTCGCCCCGACCGTGGTGCTCGCGGGGCGCGGCGACCGCATCGCGACGGAGGAGGTGTTCGGCCCGGTCGTCGCCGTGCTGCCCTTCGACGACGAGGACGACGCGATCGCGCTCGCCAACTCCTCGATCTACGGCCTCTCCGGCTCGATCTGGACCCGTGATCTCGGCCGAGGCATCCGCGTCGCCCGGGCCGTCGAGTCTGGCACCCTCAGCGTGAACTCGCATTCCTCGGTGCGCTACACGACCCCGTTCGGCGGGATGAAGGCATCCGGCCTCGGCCGCGAACTCGGCCCGGACGCCCCGCTCGCCTTCACCGAGACCAAGAACGTCTACTTCGCCAGTTCCGCTGGTTGAG
>JASGGJ010000105.1:0-8080 GCA_047605085.1 Protaetiibacter sp. | reverse complement strand
GGGGGGGGGGGGGCGCGGGCCGCTTGGCCGCCCCGCCCCCCATTCCGGTTGTTCATCGAGATGGTGCTTCTTCCTCAGCTGCCGGCGTGCTCGTTGGCAGCGTCGGCCATCGCCGTGATCGCGTCATCCAGCGACATCGTCCCGGCGGCCGCACCGTGCAGGCTCGTCTGGACCACGCTGGAGAAGCTCGCGTACCACTCGGGCGCACCGTACGGGAGGTAGGGCTGGGTGTTGTTGTTGAGCACGTCGAGGATGACGTCGCCGCCCGGGATCTTCCCGGCCTCGTTGAGCGTCTCGATCGCGCTGAGGCTCGACGGGATCCCCTGCGGGCCCCAGGCGTTCGCGGCGTCGCCGCCGCCCGCGAACTCCACCTGCGTCTCGGCGCTCACGAACCACTGGAGGAACTTCGCGGCCGCCTCGGGCTGCTTCGCCGAGGAGGGGATGCCAAGGGCGTCGGCGATGATGATGCTCTTCGCGGGACCCGAGATGCCGGGCACCGGCAGGTACTGGATCTGATCGACGACCGTCGACTGCGCGGGGTCGTTGTACAGGCCGGAGATGTTGCCCGAGTAGTCGTAGATGCTGGTCGCCGCAAGGCCCTGGGCCATGAGGGTCTGCATGCCCTGCATGTCGGTCGAGTTGATCGCGCCCGGCGGCACGAGCCCCTCCTGGATGGCGTCGATGAGCCACTCGGCGGCCTGGTAGCCCGGCGAGCTCGGGTCGGTGAAGGCGGGCGTCCCGTCCTCGTTGAGCACCGACTCCCCGCCGAACGCCGCGGTCATCTGGATCCAGCAGGCGGTCAGTCCCTCGGCCGCGGCGAAGGGGACGTTGAGCGGGTTCTCGACGACGCCCGCGTCCTTGATCGTGTGCAGATCGGCCGTGTACTCGTCGAGCGTGGTCGGCAGCTCGGTGATGCCGGCCTTCGCGAAGAGGTCCGTGTTGACCGTGGTGATGCCGATCGCGGAGTCGTAGGGCAGGGCGAGGAGCTGGTCCTCCCAGGTGTAGCTGCCCAGGTTCCCGAGATCCGCCGTGTCCACCGACAGCTCTTCCACGTAGTCGTCCAGCGGCGTGAACCAGTTGAGCTTCCCGTATTGCTGGATGTTGGTGAAGTTGAAGAAGGCGACGTCCGCGAAGTACGCGTTCGCGGCGCCGGAGGCGGCGATCTTGGTCATGAGGCTGTCGAAGTCCACATTGGACCAGTTGATCTTGATGCCGGTCTCCGCGGTGAACTCGTCGATCATCGCGGCCGGAGGTTCGACGTTGGGGAACATGACCGTGATGGTCACGTCCTCGCCCGAGTCGGAGTCGGATGGCGCGGTGCAGCCCGCAAGCGCGATCGTGGCGGATGCGAGCATCGCCGCGCTTGCGAGGATCCGTGTGGATGCTCGTCGGGGATTTCTCATTCTGTGATCAGGCTTTCTCGGTGTCGGGGAGGCCTGCGCGACCGCAAGCCTGTGTCTTGCGGCTCACGATCACACAGCGCGGACGAGCGCACAACAGAAGCGCGTCATTTCAGCAGAGATAAGCATCAAACAATCATTCGACATGATCACGTCAGTCAGGATTCACGCCCCGGATGAGAGCATGTCGCTCATCGGCGGAGTGCCGCGTGTGAACGCGGCGCCAGGGAGGACCACATGGACACCAGCGCGCGGATGCGCACGCTCCACTACGCCGGCGCGGGGCGCGTCGAGCTCATCGAGGTCCCCCGCCCGGTTCCGGCACCCGGTGAGGCACTCGTGCGGATCGAGGCCTCGGCGCTCTGCGGGAGCGAACGCGAAGCGCTCCTGGCGGGACATCCCACGAACTTCGGGCACGAGGCGGCCGGCCGCATCCTCGAGGCGAACGGCCCCCTCGAGGGCTTCGCGCCGGGCGAGCGCGTCGGGCTCTACGCGGTCGTCGGGTGCGGCTCATGCCCGATGTGCGCGATCGGACGCGAGACCATGTGCGAGAAGGAGCCAGAGGTGCGCTCCGGGTGGCACGCCGAATACGCCGCCGTCCCGATCCGCTGCCTCCGGCGCGCACCAGCGGACCTCGACGCGGGGCTGACCGCGCTCGCGACCGGCGACCCGCTCGGCGTGCCCGTCCGCGCGGCGCGCCGTGCGCCGTCCGGCTCCGGCACCTCGGTCGGCGTCGTGGGGCTCGGGCCGGTCGGGCTCGCGCATGTGCTGCTCCGGGCCGCGCAGGGCGCCTCCGTGATCGGCATCGAGCCTTCCCCGTTCCGACGGGAACTCGCCGAGCGCCTCGGCGCCTCTCGGACAGTCGCCCCGGAAGACGCCGAAGGGGGCTTCGACCTCGTGATCGAGTGCACCGGCCTTCCCGCCGTCGTCGAGAGCTCCTTCGGCCTCGTCCGCACCGGCGGGACCATGCTGCAATCGGGCGAGTGCGAGAGGCCCGTCGCCCTCTCCCCCTCCGCCACGATGATTCACCGCGAGATCAGCTACACCGGCTCGTGGTACTACGCCACGGAGGACTTCGCCGCGATGATCGCCGCGCTCGAGGCCGGGCTGGATCTCGGCGCGCTCCGCACCCACGAGGTTCCTGCGGAGGACGCGCAGGCGGCGGTGACCGAATTCCTGGAGGGGCGCACCGGGAAGGTGGTGTTCACGTGGTGACCCCGGTCACGGTCGCGTTCATCGGATCAGGCCCGCGTGCGGCGTCGCAGCTCGAGGCGATGCGCCGCAGCGGCACCGCTGAGCCGGTGGCGTTCTGGAACCGCACCCCGGAGGTGGCGCGCCGGCTCGCGGACGCGACCCCCGGAACGCGCGCTTTCGACGGGATCGCCGAGATGGTGCGCGCGACCACCCCCGACGTGGTCGCCGTCTCCACCCACCCCGCTTCCCGGATCGAGCCGATCCGGGAGGCGGTCGACGCGGGTGCCATGGTCATCCTCCTCGAGAAGCCGATCGCGCTCAGCGCGGAGGACCTCGATGAGCTCAGCTCTTTCGTCGAGGGCTCTGGGTGCTTCGTCGCGGTCAACACCCAGTACCCGTGGATGGATCACTGGCGCGACTTCCGCGAGCTCCTCGCCGAGGGCGGGTTGGGAACCGTGCGGGCGATCCGCGCGAGCACCGGCCGTAACATCCTCGAGCAGGGGCCCCACCTGCTGAGTCTCGCGCTGTCCACCGCCGCTGCGGCCGGCCTCCCGGCTCCGAGCTGGGTACTCGCGGGGGCGAGCGGGGACGAGGCGTTCGGCGATCTCGTCGTGCCCGCCGAGCTGACCGCGGCGATCGACCTCGGTGCGGCCCGCCTCCTGCTGCTCGCCGGGGAGTCCGCGCCGCGCGTTCCCGGGGAGACGGAGCTGAACTATCAGCAGCAGATCGAGATCACGGGCGACAAGGGCCTCATCTGGGTCTCGCTCAACCAGGGCTGGACGATGTGGCGAGACGGTGAGTACTCGACCGGGCGCACGGCCTGGCCCGACGACGACTACCAGTCGCAGGCCGATCTGTTCCGCGACCTCGCCGCCGCCGTGCACGACCCCGCGCTGCGCGCGGTCTTCCCGACGCGGCTCGAGGTCTCCGCCGCGCAGTGCGCGCTCCTGTTCGCCTGCATCGAGTCGGCCCGCACGGGACGCCGGGTCGGGCTCGCGAGGTAGTGTCCGTCAGCCGATGAGGGCGGCGAGCCGGGCGACCTCGTCGCGCACGGCCTGCCGCACGCCCCGCAGGTAGCGCCGCGGATCGACCGCGTCCGGCTGCGCCGCGAGCTCGGACCGCAGCCGTGCCGTGCCGACGGCGCCGAGCGCGGTACCGATGTTGACCTTGCGGATGCCCGCGGCGACGGCGGCGGCGAGGGCGGCATCCGGTACCCCTGAGCTGCCGTGCAGCACGAGCGGCACGGGGACGGCACGGGCCAGCCGGGCGATGAGCCCGAGGTCGAGCTCCGCGCGGCGTTCGCGCATCGCGTGGCTCGAGCCGACCGCGACGGCCAGCAGGTCGATGGCGGTCTCCGCGACGAATGCGGCCGCCTCATCCGGGTCGGTGCGCACGCCGGGCGCGTGAGCCCCGTCCTTGCCTCCGACCTCGCCAAGCTCGCCCTCAGCCCAGAGCCCCGCCGCGTGCGCCTCCCCGGTGACGCGGGCCGTGAGCAGGACGTTCTCCGCGTAGGGCAGCGAGGCGCAATCGAACATGATCGAACCCGCCCCGAGCTCCTCGGCACGCGCCACGACGGCGGTCGCGAGCTCTGGGTTCTCGAGGTGGTCGAGGTGGATGCCGATCGGCGCGCGGGATTCCCTGGCGAGCTCCCGGCAGGCGGCCAGCGCGGGCGCGAAGCCGCCGTGGAAGCCGATGGCGTTCTCGCTCAGTTGCAGCAGCACGCCGACCCCGGCGTCCTCCGCCCCCAGGGCGACCGCCTCCGCCTGCTCGAGGGTGATGACGTTGAAAGCGGGAACGGCACGGCCGCGCGCCACCGCCGCATCCACGAGCTCCCGCGTGGCGACGAGGCTCATGGCACCTCGTGCGGCACGCGGCCGCCGAGGTTCTCCGGCAGCAGCGCCGCGTGAGCCCTGGTCAGCTCGTCGCACAGCTCCCAGATCTCCGCCGGGGTGAGCACGGAGCTCGCGTTGGGGTCGACGAGAACGGCGCGCCGCACGAGCTCGGGATCACCCTCGGCGGCGGCGCGGACGGTGAGCTCGGCCACCGAGAGGTAGCTTCGGTTGAGTGCGGCACCCGCGGGCCAGACCTCGCCCCAGGGGATCGGATGCACCCCCGTGCCGTCGACGGTCGCCGGCACCTCGACGACCCCGCCCTGCGGCAGGTTGTCGATGAGCCCAGCGTTCGGCACGTTGACGTGGATCTCGCGCGGGGTTGCGGTGAGCACCGAGTGGATGATCTGCGGCGCGTACTCGGCCGCATCCCCCTCCTCGTGCAGCGGCACCTCGCGTCCGGCTGCGAGCAGCGCACGCGCCTGCTCGAACTCGCGCACGTTCTCCTCGGAGATCCGGATGTACTGCAGCGGCTCGATCCGGAAACGCTCGATCTGGGCGTCGTCGCGCAGGAACCAGCCGAGGTACTCGGAGGAGTGCTCGCTCGTCTCGGTGGGGTAGAAGCCGACGCGGCGGAAGATCTCGACCCGCACCCGGCGCTGCAGCTCGGGCTCGGCGGCGATCCGCTCGCGCAGCCGCGGGTAGAGGTCCTCACCGTCGCGGCTCCACTCGGTGAGCCAGGCCTGGTGGTTGACGCCCGCCGCGCGGTAGCGGGTTCCCTCGAACGGGACCCCCACGAGCCGGCACAGGTGGTACGCGGTCCAGTAGACGCTGTGGCAGAGGCCCACGGCCTTGATCTCGGGGGCGACGTGCGACATCCACCACACGTTCATCGCCATCGGGTTCGTGTAGTTGAGGAACCACGCGTCGGGGCAGAGCTCGCGCATCTCGCGCGCGACGGCGGTGAGCACGGGGAAGGTGCGCAGCGCGCGGAACACCCCGCCGACACCCGTCGTGTCGCCGATGGTCTGACGCAGGCCCCTCCGGGCGGGCAGCTCGAGGTCGACCCTGGTGGCCGCGATCCCGCCCACCTGCATCATGTTGACGACGAAGTCGGCGCCGGCGAGCGCGGCACGGCGGTCGGCGGACGCCGTCACCCGCAGCTCGCGGCCCAGCTGCCGGGCGACGCTCTCGGCCGTGAGCCGCGCGACCTCGAGACGATCCGGGTCGATGTCGTGCAGCGCGAGGTCGAGCACCGGGAGGTCGGGGAAGCGCAGCAGGTCGGCGAGCAGCTGTCGCGTGAACACGACGCTCCCCGCCCCGAGGAACACGATCGTCGGCATACACCGATTGTCGAGAGACTGCGCGATGCGCACAACCGAATGAGCGGATTGACGCGCATTCGCTCATCTGCCATGCTCGCTTCCCATGGCCACCGCGTACAGCACCAGCACCGTCGCCGAACTCGGCGGCTCGCCCAAGCGCTCTCGGCGGATGGCCGACATCCTCGACGCCATCGCCGAGCGCGGGGAGGTGTCACTCGCCGAGCTCGGCGAGTTGTTCCCGAGCTCCGCCGCGACGCTGCGACGCGACCTGACGGTCCTCGCCGATCAGGGTCTCATCGTGCGCACTCACGGCGGGGCGAAAGCAGCCGGATCGCTCGCCGAACTGCCCGTCGCGCTCCGCGACACCCGCTTCCAGGAGGCCAAGCGCCGGATCGCCCGCGCCGCCGCCATCCGCATCCCCCGCGAGCGCCACGCGGTCGCCCTCTCCGGGGGGTCGACGGCGGCGGGCGTCGCGCGCGAACTCGTCAACCATGCCGACCTCACGATCGTCACCAACTCGCTCTCCATCGCCTCGCTCGTCGCCTCGTACCCCCGGCTCAAGGTCGTCATGACGGGCGGCATCCTGCGCCCGCAATCGCTCGAGCTCGTCGGCGTGCTCGCCGAGGGCACGTTCAGCGCGATCAACGTCGGCACAGCGATCCTCGGCGCGGACGGAGTCTCGGCGACCGCGGGCGTCACGACCCATGACGAGACGGAGGCGCGCACCAACCACGCGATGGTGTCCAAGGCCCAGCGCACGATCGTGGTGGCCGACGGCTCGAAGATCGGCCGCGCCGCGCTCGCCCAGATGGCCGAGATCCCCGCCATCACGACCCTCATCACCGACGACTCCGCCGACCCTGCCGAGTTGCAACGGTTGCGCGACGCGGGCGTCGAGGTCGTGCTCGCCTGAGGTCGCCCGGAGCCTTCCCGCTCTGCGATTCCGTGTCCAGAGGGGGCATACTCAGCGGTATGAGCGCATCCGACGCCCCCCGGTTCTCGCCGCCCTGCGGCGACGTCGTCGGCTGGCGTGACGGCCAGGTCGTGCGGGCCACCGGCATCCCGTACGCCCGGGCGCGCCGCTTCGCGCTGCCGGATGCGGTGCCCGACCGCCGCGAGGAGCTCGGCGCGACCGCCTGGTCGCCCTCCTGCCCGCAGGCCCCGTCACCGAGTCTCGAAGCGCTGCTCGGCCCCGCCGCCTTCGGCGAGCAGCCGGAGGACGAGGACTGCCAGAACCTGTCGATCACCCTGCCCGCGGATGCGCGCCCCGGCGACGACCTTCCCGTGATGGTGTGGGTGCACGGCGGCTCGTACGTCATGGGCGCGGGCGACGCCCCGCTCCACGACCCCGCGCGCCTCGTCGCCGAGCAGCGGGTGATCGTCGTGGCGGTCACCTACCGGCTCGGGCTGCTCGGCTTCCTCGGCTCGGAGGGCGGGCGCCCCGCGAACCTGGGCCTGTACGACCTGCGGGCGGCGTTCGCCTGGGTGCGGCGCAACATCCGGGCCTTCGGCGGCGACCCCGAGCGGGTGACCGCCTTCGGCGAGTCGGCAGGCGGCGACGCGATCGCGCACCTCATGGCGACCCCGGATGCGACGGAGCTGTTCTCGCGCGCGATCATCCAGAGCGCCCCGCTCGGCATCTCGCGCGGCCGGGCCGCGATGAGCGCCGCGATGGTCGCGGCCGCTGCCGGGCTCACCCCCGAGACCCCGATCGACGAGCTCGTCGGGCTGCAGCCGGTGGTCGCGGCCGCGGGTGCGGGCCACGGCCTCGCGAGCGCGATGCCGTTCGGCACCCAGTACGGCCTTCCCCCGCTGCCCGCCGAGGACGCGGTCGACGCGGCGTGGGAGGCGGCGGCCGGCGACATCGCCGTGCTGATCGGCAGCAACGCGAACGAGGCGCGGATGTTCCTGCCGGAGCTGCCCGGGATCGGCGGCGCCATCCGGATCCCGCTGATCGGGCGCCTCGTGCGCTGGGGCGTCGACCGCGTGCTCACCCGGCGCATCTACCGCGAGCCGGCCGAGTCCTTCGCGAGGCGCCTCGCATCCGCGGGCGGAACAGCCTGGAACTACGTGATCGACTGGCACGCGCCGGGCAACGGCTACCGCTGCGCCCACACCATCGACCTGCCGCTGCTGCTCGGGACCGAGGCGAGCGCCGCCGACTCGCAGCTCCTGCGAGGCGCGAGCTGGGCCGACATCGACGCCGCGGGCCGTCGGGTGCGGCAGGCCTGGGCCGACTTCGCGCGCGGGACGCTGCCGGAGCGCGGCGAGGTGCCCGGCGTGATCCGCTGGGAGCGCGTCGCCGGCTGAGCCCTCGGGCCGCCGCCGGGGC
>JASGGJ010000104.1:0-8144 GCA_047605085.1 Protaetiibacter sp. | reverse complement strand
CGCATCGGCGCGGTGTGCCTCTCCCCCAACGGCCAGTACCTCGCGGTCGAGGTCGTGCCGGGCGGCGCCACCCCGGACGACTACCCGAACGCGCCGGGCTGGTCGGGCACCACGATCTACTACGTGGATGCCGAGACCGGCGCCTTCTCGCGGGGCGTCACCGGCATGTCCGCCGACTGGTGCGGGTGAGCGGAGGGGAGGGGCGAGCCCGCCCCTCCCCTCGGCCAGGCCCGTCAGCACTGGGTCTGGTACAGGTACTTCGCGTTGTCGGGGTCGTCGACGTTCTCAGCGGTGAGCAGGAAGCTCGGGATCGTCTTCGAGCCGCTCGGCTCGACGGCGCCGCCATCGGGGTGGGCGTCGAGGTAGTCGACGAGCTCCTTCACCGACTGAGCGCCGATCTCGTAGGGGTCCTGCGCGATGAGCGCCGAGATGGTGCCATCGCGAAGCGCGTCGACCTGACCGGGGATCGCGTCGAACGCGATGACGGCGATCTCACCCGACATCCCCGCCTGCTTGACAGCCGCCGCGGCCGCGACGCCGTCGGGACCGTTCGAGGCGATGATGAGCTTGAGATCGGGGTTCGCGATGATGAGCGACGAGATGTCGGTCGTCGCCTGGTTCGTGTCGAATCCGCTGTACTCGATCGGCAGGACGGTCAGGTCGGAACGCATCTCCTGAACCGCCTCGTAGAACGGGTTGGTGCGCGTCTCGAGCGGGGCGATGCCGGGCGCGCCGCCCATGAACACCATGCTGCCCGCGCCATCCGGGATGAGGTCGGCCACCTGATCGGCGAAGCCGGCCGTCTCGCCGTCGCTGTAGATGTTCAGATACTCGGCCTGGGGATCGGTTCCGTTGCTCGTGACGACGGGAACCCCCTCGGACATGAGCTGCTGGTACTGGGCGATGAACTGGTTGTTCGTGAAGGGGTTCACGATCATCGCGTCCGCGCCGATGAGCGAAGCGCTCTGGAAGTTGCTCGCGATGGTGTTGGTGTCCGTGCTCGTGGTGTTGAACTGCTGCAGGTCGACACCGAGTTCGGTCGCCTCCGCCGCGGCACCGCAGGTGATGGTCTGCCAGAACGGGTCCGAGGTGTTCGGGAATACGGCCGCGATCGTGTAGTCGCTCGTCGTCGCACTGCCGGATTCGGAGGGCTCTGCGTCGGCGCTGCAGCCCGCGAGGGCGACGACGGCGCCGGTGGAGACGAGGGCGAGGACCGCCGCGCGTCGGGTGCTGTGGATCATCTTTGACTCCTTGTCGGATGGGTGGGGCATGGTGACTATTCGGGTTTGACGGCTCGGCTTCGGCGCATCGCGGTGACGCGGTCGAGCAGCACTGCCAGCAGGAGCACGACGCCGACGACGATGAGCTGCCAGAACGACGAGACCCCGAGGATGACGAGGCCGACCTGCAGGATCACTGCGAGGCCGGCGCCCCAGATGGCGCCGGGGATCGAGATCTTGCCGCCCTCGAGCAGGGTCCCGCCGATGACGGCGGCGGTCACAGCGCCGAGGGCGTCGTTGCCGTGGCCGGAGATGGCGGTGGAGCCGAAGCGCGCAAGGTCGATGAAGCCGGCGAGACCCGCGAGGGTCCCGCCGAGCACGGCGAGCGACAGCAGCTGCCCGCGTACCCGGATACCGGCCCGCTCCGCGGAGAGTCGCGACGAGCCGATCGCCTGGGTGCGCAGCCCGTACCGGGTGAACCGCACGACGGCCCACAGCACGAGGGCGACGAGCAGTGCCACGATCGCCGGGATCGGGAAGATGCCGATCGACTTGAGGCCGATGAGCGTCTGCAGCTCGACCGGCATCGAGGCGATGTCCGAGCCTCCCGTGATGAGGAGGGCCGCTCCGGTACCGATGCCGAGGGTGGCGAGCGTCGCGATGAGCGAGTTGATGTTGCCGATCGCGATGATGACCCCGTTGATGAGGCCGAACAGCGCCCCGGTGACGACGGACGCCACCAGCCCGAGCGTGATCGCGAGCCCGACGTTGCTGTAGCTCGACTGATCCCCGACGGTTCCCTGGAAACTGCGGATGACGAGGGCGCCCACCACCGACGAGAGCACGAGGTTCGCGCCGAGCGAGAGGTCGAAGATGCCCGCGCCGAGCATCATGGCGAGGCCCAGCGCGAGCAGCAGCACCTGCGACATGCTCAGCAGCACCGACTCCGCGTTCGCTGCCGACCAGAACACGTGGTTGCGGGACAGTATCGAGAACAGCGCGATGAGGCCGATGTCGAGCAGCAGGATCCATGCGGCGCGGCTGCGGAGCCATCGCATCACCGCGTTCTGCGGCTTGCGGGCGCGGTCGTCGACGGGCGCGCTCGTCACGGCGCTCATGACGCCTCCTCGGCTCGGTAGCCGACCATGGTGGCGACGAGGTCGGGAACGGTCAGATCGGACGCCGGCGCGTCCAGCACGGTGGTGCCGCGCCACAGCACGGTGACGCTGTCCGCGGCCTTGAGGATGCGCGGAAGGTCGTGCGAGATGACGAGCACGCCGAGCCCCTTCGCCGCGACGGTGCGCATGAGCTCGGAGATGATCTCGGATTGACGCGCGCCGAGGGCGGCGGTCGGCTCGTCCATGAGCACGGCGGTGCGCGACCACATGACGGCCTTCGCGACGGCGACCGCCTGCCGCTGACCGCCGGAGAGCTCGCGCACGGCGACCGCGAGCGACGGCAGGTTGATGCCGAGCTCGCGCAGGGCGGTATCGGTCTGCTCGGTCATCTGCCGGCGCTTGAGCACGCCCGGACCCGCCACGACCTCGTGGCCGAGGAACATGTTGTCCACGACCGAGAGGTCGGGGGCGAGCGCGAGCTCCTGGTGCACGGCGTCCACGCCCCGCGCCTGCGCGTCGCGCACGCTCGAGAGCTCGACGGGCTCGCCTCCGATGATGACCTCGCCGGAGTCCGGTCGGTTGATGCCGAGCAGCGTCTTCACGAAGGTCGACTTGCCGGCGCCGTTGTCGCCGACGAGCGCCACGACCTTGCCGGCGGGCACGCTGATCGAGGCGTCGCGCAGGGCCTCGACGTGGCCGAAGCGCTTGGCGATATGCCGCGCTCCGATCACAGGGTCCGTGTTCGTCATCGAATCGCTCTCTTCCGGGGGGCCGGATCCATTCGCGTTCCGAACGGAATGTTCGGGTCGAGTGCGGTCATATTAGGCAGACGACGCCGAATGCCGACACAACCGTTCACGACCCGCACAATCCATGCGATGAAACCCATCCGTCCGTCCATGAACTTGACAGTTGCCGGAGGCCAGCCGAAGATCGCTGCTATGGCCGACGACGTCTCCGAGGGCTCGGGATCGCAATCCGCACTGCGCCGTGCGAACGAGCGCAGCGTGCTCGACGCGTTGCGCGTGCTCGGGCCCGCATCGCAGGCGGCGATCGCCCGCCGCACGGGACTCTCGCGATCGGCCGTCAACGCGATCGTGCGCTCGCTCGCCGACGCCGGCGCCGTCGAGGTGCACGCCGGCGCGAGCGCCCGCGAGACCGAGGTGGTGCTCGCCGGCGCGCGCGGGGCGATGATCGCGATCGATCTGGGGCACCAGCGACTGCACGGCTCGGTCGTCGACTTCGAGGGCGAGGCGAGGTTCGACGAGGTCGTCGACCTGGGTCGCGAGCACGAGGCGTCCTCCGATGTGAGCACGGTGGAGGCCCTCGTCGCCCGCCTCCTCGAGCGCTCGGGCGTCGAGCGGGACGCCGTCGTCCGCGTGTGCGTCGGACTGCACGCCCCCTACGAGACGATCTCGCACACCATCTCGCCCTCGGGCATCCTCCCGGGCTGGGAGGGCCTCGACGTGGAGTCGGTGCTCGGCGAACGGCTCGGGATGCGCGTGACCGTCGACAACGACGCGAACTTCGCGGCGTTCGCCGAGTGGACCTGGGGTGCGGGGCGCGGCACGCGCGACCTCATCTACGTCAAGTCGTCCAACGGGATCGGCTCGGGGATCGTCATCGACGGCCGGGTGTTCCGCGGCGCGAACGGCATGGCGGGCGAGCTCGGCCACGTCGTCGTCGACGATCGGGGCGCGCTGTGCAACTGCGGCAACCGCGGCTGCCTGAGCGCCGTCGCCTCCGGACGCGCCCTCCTGCTCGAGCTCGCGGCGGCGGGAGCCCCGCGCGAATCGCTGCAGGAGGTGATCGCGGATGCCCGCGCGGGCGATCTCGCGTGCCGCCGCATCCTCGGCGAGGCCGGTCGCTACCTGGGCCTCGGACTCGCGAACGCGGTGAAGCTCATCGCCCCGTCGACCATCGTCATCGGCGGCGAGCTCGCCGCCGCGGGCACCCTCATCTTCGACTCGGTGCGGCACGAGCTCGCCGAGAACACCCTGCAGACCATCTCGGGCATGCCCCGCCTCGAGCAGGGCATCCGCCGGGGGGACATGTGCATCCTCGGCTGCGTGGCCACCGTGCTCGCCGAGACGGGCGTCGGGTTCAGCGAACTGCCCGCCTGGCTGCTGACGCCCTCCGGACATCGCGTCAAGGAGTACAGCTGATGACCCGCCCCTCCCGCATCCTCCTGGACTCCGCCGAGTTCGAGGCGCTCGCAACGCGCCTCGCCGCGCGGGTCGCTCCGCGCGCTGCCGACCCGGCCCGGGTGCTCGCCGCTCTGTCGCTGGTGCGCGACGGGCGCGTCGTCTCCGCCGGAGACCAGCCGGCCGCACCCGCCCTCCCCCCGGATGCCGGGGTGACCCGCGGAGTCCCCGCGCCCTACCGCCTCACCCAATGGGTGGAGGACGGCCCGGGCTGGGGCGCCGTCAACGACCGGCTCGAGCTGGACATCCACGGGGCTACCTCGATGACGCACCTCGACACCACCGAGCACTTCGCGTGGGACCCGCATCCCGGCGCGGTCGAGCCGGGCGGCGAGCTGCTCGCCCTCGCCGCGACCGGCTCGGTCGCCCGGGGCGTGCTGATCGACGTGCCCGGCGTGCTGGGGCGCGGAGGCGGAAGCGACGTCGTCGAGCTCGCCGACATCCACGAGACCATCGAGCGCACGGGCACTGCTCCGCGACCGGGTGACGTGCTCTACCTCCGTTTCGGTCGCAGCGGCCGTGCCCGCTCGGATGCGCCGCTCGGTTCCACCGCTCTGGCCGGCCTCAGCATCGAGTGCGCCGAATGGCTCGTCGACGCGTCGCCGTCGATGGTCGTGACCGACGAGGGCCTCGATCCCTTCCCGAGCGAGGTCGAGGGCCAGCCCGTGCCCTGGCACCTGCTCACCCTCACCGTGCTCCGCGCGCCGCTCGTCGATCGCGCGATGCTCGGCCCGCTCGCCGCCGCATGCTCGGAGGCGGCGCGGTGGGAGTTCCTGAGCCTCGTCGCACCGCTCGCCATCCCGGGCGCGTCCGGCTCCCCCGTCAATCCGCTCGCCGTGCTGTGATGTTCGACACGATCCGCGCGGTCGTCTTCGATCTCGACGGCGTGCTCGTCGATACCGCCCAGTTCCACCTCGCCGCTTGGCGCCGCATCGCGCATGAACTCGGCTTCGAGTTCGACGACAGCATCGGCGAAGCCCTCAAGGGCGTGGGGCGCGAGACCGCTCTCGGGATCGTGCTCGACGCGGGTGAGGTGACCCTCGACGCCGCGGCGCTCACGGCGACCGCATCCCGCAAGAACCGCTACTACAACGAGCACCTCGACTCGCTGGATCCGAGCGCACTGCTGCCCGGCGCCGAGGATGCGCTGGCTCGCCTACGTGCGCACGGAATCCCCGTCGCGCTCGCGTCCGCGAGCCGGAACGCGCGGACCATCCTGCGCACCACCGGGATCGAGAGCTCCTTCGACGCGGTCGTCGACGGACTCGTCGTGACGCGGGCCAAGCCCGACCCGACCGTCTTCCTGGTCGCCGCCGAGCGCCTCGGCGTTCCGCCCGAGCAGTGCCTCGTCTTCGAGGACGCGCTGGCCGGGGTCGAGGGTGCCCGCCGGGCGGGATGCATGGTCGTCGGCGTCGGGGACCCGGCCGTGCTGACCGAGGCGGATGCCGTGGTCCCGACGCTCGCCGACTTCGACTGGTCGGAACTCACCGAAGGAGCCACGAGGTGACCATCTCCCTGCACGACGCACCCTTCCGGCTCGACGCCCGCGGCATCGCGTGGGTCGAGACGACGCTCGCCTCGCTCAGCCTCGAGCAGAAGGTCGGCCAGCTCATGTGCCTGTACCTCGCGCGCGGGGACGCCGCCGAGTGGTCGGACTGGCTCCTCGCACGGAGGCTCGAACCCGGGGCCATGATGATGACCCCGCGTCCGCCCGCCGAGGCCGGCACGGCGGTGCGCATGCTGCAGGAGCGCAGCGGGGTGCCGCTGCTCTTCTCCGGCAACCTGGAATCCGGGGTCGTGAACTTCCTCGCCGGCACCGAGGCGTTCGCCAATCCGATGCAGCTCGCGGCGACCGGCGACCCCTCGGCGGCCGAGGAGCTCGCCCGCCACTGCGCGCGCGTCGCCGACGAGATCGGCATCAACTGGGCCTTCGCGCCCGTCATCGACATCGCGATCAACCCCGGCAATCCCATCACGAACACCCGCACCTTCGGCAGCGACCCCGAGACCGTCGCGGCGTTCGGATCCGCGTACATCCGGGCGATGGAATCCCGAGGCATCGCGACGAGCGCCAAGCACTTCCCCGGCGACGGCGTCGACGACCGCGACCAGCATCTCGTGACGAGCGCCAACGATCTCGACACGGAGACCTGGTGGGCCACCTTCGGGCAGGTCTACCGCGCCGCGATCGAGGCGGGAACGCGCACCATCATGGTGGGGCACATCCGGCAACGTGCGCTCAGCCTCGCGGCACGCCCCGAGCTCGCTCCCCGGGAGATCATGCCGGCGACCCTCGCCCCCGAGCTCCTCGAGGGCGTGCTCCGGTCGGAGCTCGGATTCGCGGGCCTCGTGGTGAGCGACAACTCCGCGATGACCGGCTTCAGCTCCGTGCTGCCGCGCGAGGAGGCCCTCCCCCGGATGATCGCCGCGGGGGTGGACATGCTTCTCGGCAACGTCGACGTGGAGGACGACTACCGGATCCTGCTGGACGCCGCACGCACGGGGGCCATCGGCGCGACGCGCCTCGACGAGGCGGTCATGCGGGTGCTCGCGGTGAAGGCGTCGATCGGATTGCACGACGGCGTCGACCGCCGCGAGCGCCCGCATCGCTCACCCGGCGAGGACGAGGCCGCACGACGCGATATCGCCCGGCGATCGGTCACGCTCGTGAAGGACACGCAGGAGTTGCTGCCGCTCGACCCGACACGCCACCGCCGCGCGCTCGTCTACGTGGTGGGCGACGAGCCCACGTTCTACGACCCGAGCGGTCCGTTCTCCCCGCAGTTCATCGCGGGGCTCGAAGCGCGGGGGCTCGACGTCGAGGTGCGCACCGTTCCCGGCAACAGCACGACGCCCGCCGAGGCGGCGAGGTTGCACGAGACCTTCGACGTGTGCATCTACTTCGCGAACGTCCGATTCATCGGGAACAGCAACACGCTACGCCTCACCTGGTCTCCGTGGCAGGGGTGGGATGCGCCCCGCCACGTGGCCAAGCTGCCGACCGCACTCGTGTCGATCGCCGACCCGTATCTGTTGCGTGATGTGCCGATGATCCGCACCGCGATCAACGGCTACACGCCGACGCCTGCGACGGTCGACGCCGTGCTCGAAGTGCTGTTCGGCGAGCTCGAGGCGAGCGGGAGGAGCCCCGTCGATCCTCTCGCCGGCCGGTGGGACGCCGCGCTCTGACTCCCGTCCCGAGGTTCGTCGACCGCTGACGGGGACGAGACGCTCAGTAGCCGAACTGCGCCCTCGCCCAGGTGGAGAGCGCGAAGTTCTCGTTGTAGCAGGTGCCCGTGTCGGGGATCGGCACACCGAGGAACTCGAGCGACACCTCCGCCGTCGTCGGGGACGACGTCTCCTTCCCGGGCGTCGAGTCGACCTGGATGGAGGTGTCGAACGACGGGACGACGATGCTCGTGCCGCGCTCCTCGCTCGGCGGCGCGTAGCTCCCGATGCCCGTGAAGACGATGTACGGATCGGAGCGCAGCACGTCCACGTCGATGTCGCTGGCGCTCTGGAAGTTCACGACCACGTAGTTGTCGGTGCCGAGCGCGAAGGCGCGCGGGTCGCCGTCGTAGGCGCAGTAGAACCCGATCACG
>JASGGJ010000103.1:0-8161 GCA_047605085.1 Protaetiibacter sp. | reverse complement strand
CCTAGCCAGGGAGGCCGAAGATGGACGGCCACCAGGCGGCGGCGAGCGGGTAGCCGACGAAGACCACGGCGTCGATGAGGAAGTGGGCGACGAGGAAGGGCAGCAGCCGTCCGGTGCGGGTGAACAGGAACCCGAACGCGAGCCCCATGAGCAGGTTGCCCACGAACGCGCCCGGCCCCTGGTAGAGGTGGTAGCTGGCCCGGAGCACCGAGGTCGCGACGATGATCGGCCAGGTCCCCCAGCCGAGCTGCCGCAGCCTGGCGAACAGGTAGCCGAGCACGACGAACTCCTCCTCCGCCGCGGCCCGGGCCGCCGACAGCAGCAGCACAGGGATCGTCCACCAGTGCTCGCCGAGGCCGCCCGGGTTCACCGCGACGAACAGCCCGAGCGCCCGGCCGCCCGCGTAGAGGGCGAGCCCCGGGATTCCGATCGCCGCCACGAGGCCGGCACCCCACACCACGTCGCGGCCGATGCGGGTTCCGTCGAGCCCGAGCGCGCCGAGCCGCGGATGCCGCGGCGCCCACAGCAGGTAACAGACCAGCAGCACGGGCGCGAGAGCGAAGGCGATCGCGAGCAGCTGGTAGATGAGGTCGAACAGCTCGCGATCGCTCAGCGAGGGGTTGAGCGTGGCGGTCTGGTCGGCGAGCGCCGTCTCGCGCGTGAGCCGGTAGGCGAGCGCCACGATCGCGTAGACCGCGGACTGGCCGAGGCCGAGCGAGAGCACGATCGCGATCTCCCACCACAGCCGCCCGCGCGAGGGGGCGGATGCCGCGTCGAGGGGCGCGGGCGGGTTCGCGGCGCTCATCCGGGTCCGGTCGGCTGCAGCGCGCACGCCGGGGTGCCGCCAGGCAGCCGGTGGCGATTGGCGGCGACGAGACGGTATCCGACGGCCGCGAGGAACGAGTACGGCGGTGTCGCCACGAGCCAGCCCGCGAAACGCCACCCGCACCCGCGCTGGGCGCGCAGCAACGCCGAGAGGGCGAGGTGGCCGCCGAGCTGACGGGTGGGGCTCACGTACCAGGCGTAGTGGGTGACGTCGTACTCGTCGAGCCCGAGCTCGGCGTAGTCGATCCACTGATAAGGGAGAGCCTCGGGGAAGCGCGGCAGCAGTTCGCGGAGCCGGCCGACCCAGCTGGTGCAGAAGGCGCAGTCGCCGTCGAAGACGAGGATGGGCCGGGTCGCGGGGATCCGGACACGCGCGGGCACGTTCCCGATGCTACGCCGCTCGGGTGCGGCTCAGGACGCGACGAGCAGCGTGACGGCCATCGCGACCACGAGCACGGCGCCCAACAGGATCGGCAGCGCATCCCAGCTGGACCGGGTCGGCTCCTCCGAGGGTCGTGCGGTGCGCCGCACCTCCTCGAGGTCGTCGGCGGTGCGCGTGAAGGCGCCGAGGTCGTCGTGGATGCGCTTCGTCGCGGTCCGCACGAACGCGCCGGGGCCGCGGGATGCGGTGACCGCGTACGCGGTGATGACGCGTCCGTCCTCGAGCTCGAACATAAGGTTGAGGCGCTGCCGCACCGTCGCGACGCGCGGCCAGGGCAGCTCGTGGCTGCGGAAGAAGTTGATGACGCGCGCCCGCTCGGAGTCGTAGCGCACCCGCGGGCGCAGCAGCATGATCCACAGCGCCCAGGCGCTGAAGAGCAGGAACGGCAGCGACACCGCGAGCAACGCCCAGTTCTGGACGACGGCGAAGTCGATGGCGAGCAGCGCCAGCACGGCCACCCCGACCCAGAAGGTCACGGTCGAGCGGGTGTCGCGGAGCAAGTAGGAGTGGTCCCCGGACGTGGCGCGGGGGCTCACTCGGGGAAGTGGCAGGCGACGGTGTCCGTCGCGCCGACGGTGACGGGCTGCAGGGGCGGTTCGACGGTGGCGCAGATCTCCTGCGCCTTCCAGCAGCGGGTGCGGAAGCGGCATCCCGACGGCGGGTTGATGGGCGAGGGAACGTCGCCGGACAGCCGGATGCGTTCGCGCCGCCCGCCGATCGCGGCCTGGCTGACGTCCGGTGCCGCCGAGAGAAGCGCCTTCGAGTACGGGTGCTGCGGGTGCGTGTAGAGGTGCTCGCGCGGTGCCTGTTCGACGATCTTGCCGAGGTACATGACGGCGATATCGGGGCAGAAGTGGCGCACGATCGCGAGGTCGTGGGCGATGAACAGGAACGCGATGCCGAACTCGCGCTGCAGATCCCGCAGCAGGTTGATGACCTGGGCCTGGATCGATACGTCGAGCGCCGAGACGGGTTCGTCGGCGACGAGCAGTTTGGGCTGCAGCGTCAGGGCGCGGGCGATGCCGATGCGCTGCCGCTGGCCACCGGAGAACTCGTGCGGGTAGCGGTTGTAGTGCTCGGGGTTGAGGCCGACGATCTCGAGCAGCTCCTGCACGCGGCGAAGCCGCCCGCCGCGCGGCACGAGCTTGTGGATCTCCAGGGGCGCCCCGATGATCTCGCTGACCGTCTGGCGCGGGTTGAGCGAGGTGTACGGGTCCTGGAAGATCATCTGGATGTCGCGGCGCAGCGGCTTGAGCGCCTGGGCACTCGCGCGGGCGATGTCGCGCCCCTCGAACAGGATCTCGCCCGCCGTGGGTTCGTACAGGCGCGTCACGAGGCGCCCGATCGTCGACTTGCCCGATCCGGACTCGCCGACCAGCCCGAGCGACTGGCCGTGGCCGATCGAGAACGACACCCCGTCGACGGCCTTCACATGCCCCACGGTGCGTGAGATGACCCCGTGCGACTTGACGGGGAAGTGCATCTTGAGGTCGCGGACCTCGAGCAGCGGAGTGCTCACTGGGCTCCTTCCGCGGTCACGAGGGTGAGCCGGGTGAGGTCACGCTCGGCCAGGTGGCAGCGGCGCAGGTGGCCGGGGGCGATCTCCGCGAGCTCGGGGAGATCCGTCGTGCACAGCTCGCCGGGGACGCGCGAGGAGAAGGTGCACCGCGGGTGGAAGGCGCATCCGCTCGGCGGGTTGAGCAGGCTCGGCGGATTGCCGGGGATCGGGTTCAGCGGCTGGTCGACGGGGCTCGCCAGGTCGGGCACCGACTTCAGGAGGCCGAGCGTGTAGGGCATCGCGGGGGCGGTCAGCAGTTGCTTGGTGGTGCCGTATTCGACCGCGCGGCCGGCGTACATGACGAGCACCTCGTCGGCGATCTCGGCGATCACCCCGAGGTCGTGGGTGATCATGATGAGCGCCGTGTTGAACTCGCGCTGCAGATCCTGCAGCAGGTCGAGGATCTGCGCCTGAACGGTCACGTCGAGCGCGGTGGTCGGCTCGTCGGCGATGAGCAGCGACGGGTCGTTGATGAGGGCCATCGCGATCATCGCGCGCTGGCGCATGCCGCCAGAGAACTGGTGCGGATAGTCGTCGACGCGTCGGTCGGGCTGGGGGATGCCGACCCGGTCGAGCATCTCGATCGCCCTGGCGCGGGCCGCCTTGCGAGGGACCTTGTTGTGGGCGCGGTACGCCTCGCCGACCTGGTCGCCGACGGTGTAGTACGGATGCAGGGCCGACAGCGGGTCCTGGAAGATCATCGCGATGTCCTTGCCGCGGCGCTGCTGCATCTCCTTGTCGGACAGGGTGAGCAGCTCGACGCCGTCGAGCCAGATCTGGCCGCTCACCCGCGCGTTCGTGTTGCGGTGCAGCCCCAGGATCGCCGACGACGAGACCGACTTGCCGGAGCCGGACTCGCCGACGATGCCGAGGGTCCTGCCGGGTTCCAGGGTGTAGCTGAGCCCGTCGGTGGCGCGTACGACACCGTCGACGGTGGGGAAGTGCACGACGAGGTTCTCGACCGAGAGGAATGGACGGGTCATGCCGGCCCTCACTTCGCGACCCGCACGCGCGGGTCGATGTAGGCGTACAGGATGTCGACGATGATGTTCATCACGATCACGGCGGTCGCGCTGACGATCACGAGCCCGATGAGCACGGGCAGGTCGTGGTTGGTGTTCGCTTTGACCGCGAGAGCGCCCATGCCCTGATAGTTGAAGACGCTCTCGGTGATGATCGCGCCGGCGAGCAGGATCGCGAAGTCCATGCCGGCCAGGGTGACGAGCGGGGTCAGCGCCGAGCGCAGGCCGTGCTTGAACAGCACGGTGCGTTCCGGGAGGCCTTTCGCGCGCGCGGTACGGATGTAGTCCTCCGAGAGCGACTCGAGCACGAAGGCGCGGGTGTAGCGCACGTAGGCGGCCATGAAGAACAGCGCGAGGGTGATCGCCGGCAGCAGGATGCCGGTCAGCCAGGGGAGGAGGTCGGCAGGTTCCCGCAGGGGCTCGAATCGCGGATAGGGGTACAGCTGCCATTTGATCGAGACGTATTGCAGGAGGAAGGTGCCGATCACGAAGACCGGGAGGGCGTAGACGACGAGGGTCGCGCCGACGATGACGCGGTCGAGCAGCCGGCCTTTGAAGACGGCGGCGAGCACGCCGATCAGGATGCCGAAGAAGATCCAGATGGCGAAGCTGACCACGGCGAGCGAGATGGTGGGGCCCGCGGCCTTGACGATCAGGTAGTTCACGGTCTTCTGATCGCTCTGCGAGTAGCCCAGGCACGGGGCCGGACAGTGGATGATGCGGTTCTCGTAGCCGTTGGCGATGAGCTGCTCGCGGTATTCGTCGTTGACGGGGAAATCCCGGCCGAAGAGCAGTCCGGAGACGAAGTCGGTGAACTGCAAGGGGATGGGCTTGTCGTAGCCCAGCAGCGAGGTCAGCTCCTCGATCTTCTCCGCGCTGCAGTACTTGCCGCACTGGTTGATGGCGGGGTTGCCGCTCGCGAAGAACAGTGAGAAGACGACGAAGATCATGACGACGACCATGACGACGCCGACAAGCGTGCGCCGGATGATGAACGCGATCACGGTGAACCCTCTTCCGCCTCGTCCATGGATCGGGTGGGCGCCGTGTGGGCGCCCACCCGATCGGTGGTGGAACCGCTGGTTACTCGGACTCTTCCGGAACGATGTAGATCGATCCGAAGTCCGGGTAGTAGCTGGAGGCGACATCCGGGAGGAAGCCGCCGATGCTCGAACCGTAGAGGAAGTAGTTCTTCTGGTTCGCGATCGGCACGTACGCGCCGTCGGCCCCTGCGACCTCGTCGGCCTGCGCAAGGAGCGAGGCCTGCTCGGTCGCGTCGGTCGACGCGAACGCCTGGTCGATCAGGTCGTCGACCTCCGCGTTGCTGTAGAACCCGTAGTTGAAGCCGACGCCGTACTGCACGTCATCCGGGTTCGACTGCAGGATCGGCACCACGACACCGAACAGCGACGGCCAGTCGGAGGCCCAGCCGGCGAAGAACACGTCGACCTTGTTGCCGTTCTTGTCGCGGTCGGACATCTGACCGTAGTAGCCCGGGGTCGCGTCGGTCGCGATCGGGTTGAGGGTCACGACGAAGCCGGCGGCCTCCCAGCTCTGCTGGATGACCGGCACGAGCTTCTGGTTGGTCGGGGTGTCGGCGAACGCGAAGGTGATCTCCGGGTTCGGGACGCCCGCCTCGGCGAGCAGCGCCGCGGCGGCCTCTGGGTCGCCGTCGGGGTTGTCGTCGGCGAAGGACGCATTGTCCTGGTAGCCGGGGAGGGCCTTGGCGATGATGGTCGTCGAGGGCTCGCCCCAGTTCTCGCCGCCCCACGCCTCGATCACGCCGTTCTTGTCGAGCGCGACGGACAGCGCGCGACGCACCTTCGGGTCGGTGACCGTCAGGGAGTTGATCTCGAGGAAGCGGGTGTAGGGCGAGGTGCTCGTCACCGTGCGGTCAGCCACGTCCCCGGTGATCTGCGAGTAGAAGGTCGCCGGGATGTTGGCGTCGGTGAACGCGGTCTGGTCGTCGCCGGCGTCCGCGACGAGGCGCTGGAACAGCACGTCGGTGTCGGACACGAACTCGAAGTTGAACTCGTCCGGCAGCGCCTCGCGCAGATCGGTCGAGTCGGTCGAGGCGTCATAGTTGTCGTTGCGCACGAACAGCCCGCCGGTGGCCGAGTCGAACTCGCCGCCGTCGAGGATGTAGGGGCCGTTGGAGTTGATCTCCCACAGCGTCGTGCCGTCGTCGAACGACTCCTGGTACGGGTCGGTCGTGAACAGCGAGGCCGCCGCGTAGGGGAAGTCGGGCCAGGCGACGTCGAACTTGTAGGTGACCGTCTGACCGTCGGCGAAGAAGTGCTCGTCGAAGACGGCCTTCGCGTCGTCGCTCGAGGTGAACGGGCCGGTGTAGCCGGCATCGACGACCGTCGGCGCGTACTGGCCGAGATAGGTGGTGCCGACGCCGGTGCCGTTGACGAGCGTCTCGTCGTACGAGCGGGAGAGGCCGTAGATGAAGTCGTCGCCGGTGATCTCGGTGCCGTCCTGCCAGGTGGCGCCATCCTTGATGGTGAAGGTCCAGGTCAGGCCGCCGTCATCCGTGGTGCCGGCGTCGGTGGCGAGGTCGCCGACCGGGGCCGGGTTCGCGTCGTCGGTGATCGGGAACGCGACGAGGCCGCGGTAGACGAGGCGGCGCAGCGCGGCGAGCTCGTTGCCGTAGTAGACGCTGGCGGGGTCGGTGCCTTCCCACTGCCCGCCGACGCCGAGGTAGGTGACGGTCCCGCCGGCGTTATCGCTGGTGTCGCTGCCGGTCGGCGTCCCGCCGCAGGCCGTCAGGGCGGTGACTACCGCACCGGCGACCGCGATGGCGCCCCAGCGGGCGATCGATCGCTTCTTCATTGTGTTGGGTCTCCTTGGTGGTGAGATGGTCGGCGCCCGTCGCCGGTCGCCGTTCTTTCGGAGGGGTCTCCGGAAGTCGAGGGGGTGGGTGCCTAGCGGTTCCCCTTCGGGTCGAGGGCATCTCGCAGGCCGTCGCCGAGCAGGTTGAACGCCACGACGAGCGTCACGAGGACGATGACCGGGATGAGGAAGTAGGCGAAGTCGGCGACCGGGTAGCGCACGGCATCCTGCAGCACGTTGCCGAGGGTCGGAGTGGGCTGTTGGATCGAGACGCCGAGGTAGGCGAGGGCGGCCTCCGTGGAGATGTAGGCAGGAAGGGTCAGCGTCGACTGCACGAGGATCGGCGCCCAGAGGTTCGGCAGCACCTCTCGGAACCAGCGGCGCGGAGCGCTCGCGCCCAACAGCTTGGCGGCGTCGATGTACTCGCGCTCGCGGATGCTGAGCACCTGACCGCGCACGACGCGCGCGACGCCCACCCAGCCGAAGACCGCGAGCACCAGGACGACGTAGCTCGCGCGCGCGAGATCGCCGTCCGGGATGCCGAAGGTCCCGGTCAGGATCGCGATGACGGTTCCGGAGAGCGCCAGCAGCATGAGGGTCTGCGGGAAGGAGAGGGTGAGGTCGATCAGCCGGCCGATGATGGCGTCGACCCAGCCGCCGGTGAGTCCGGCGATGATGCCGAGGACGACTCCGGTCAGCATCGTGAGGAACGAGGCGACGAGTGCGATGAGCAGCGAGAAGGTGAGGCCGTACCAGACCCGGCTCAGCACGTCGCGCCCGATGCCGGGCTCGACCCCGAACGGGTGGGCCCAGCTAACCCCCCCCCAGCGGCCCGATCGGCAGGCTGTCGGAGCCGATGAGGTCCTGGTTGACCGAGAACGGGTCGAGCACGTCGAGGGCGACCAGGAAGGGCGCCAGGACGGCCAGGACGACGTAGATCAGCACGATGACCGCCGAGGCGACCGTCTTCTTGTCGGCGAGGAAGCGTCCCCAGGCGAGACGTCCGGGTGATCGGCTGACGGGCCCGGTCTTCGCGGCGGCGGTCGCCGAGACCGGTTCGGAGATAGTGGTGCTCATCCTGTGCTTTCGATGATCGGTCGCCCGAGTGACTTACGCTAACTCCTCATTCCCATGAGATTCCAACTCGCGCTTGAACTGTTACACAGCAGAAACTCGTATGAGTATTTTTTGCGTCGTTCGGCCGCCATCGCATGATTCGTGCGTCAGACAGCATTTTCGTGCGCTCTCTCGCACCCACCGCGGCGCGAGCCGGGGCGACGTGCTCGCGGAGTGCTTGCCGGGCGCGCATCCGAGCCTCGCGTCGAAGCGCGTCCAGTGGGCGGTGGCGCAGAATGCGCCGATCGAGACGGTCGAGGTCTCCCGGCAGGCGGTCGAGTTCGATCTCGCGAACGTCGCGGAGAAGGCGGGGGCGCCACCGGCGACGCCGCGAGCCGGCCCCCGACACCCCCGGTACACTCG
>JASGGJ010000102.1:0-8183 GCA_047605085.1 Protaetiibacter sp. | reverse complement strand
CCGTCAGCGCTTGGCGGCCTTCTTCTCGTGGCGGCGCGCCTGCCGGATCTTGAGGGGCAGGTCGTCGCGGCCGGCGGCGATGGGATCGCGCGTCGCGTGCTCCTGGCTCAGGTGCTCGCGCGCGAACGCGACGGTCTGCACGAGCTTCTCGAGCCGGTACTGCTCGTCCTTCTCCTGGCGCACGTTGACCTCGGCGACGACGTTGCCCGTCCACCCGGTCCGTGCGAGGTACTGCAGCGTCTCGGCGACCGGCTGGGTGCCCTCGCCGGGTAGCAGGTGCTCATCGAGGATCGCCCCGTCCGCGGCCGAGGTCTTGCCGTCGCACAGATGGATGTGGCGCAGCCGCGACCCCATCGCGATCGCCATCTCGAGGCTGTCGCGGCCGGAGAGCGAGGCGTGCGAGAAGTCGAGCGTCATGTGGTCGACGTCGAGGTCGAGCGGATCGGGGGACGGAGCATAGGCCTTCATGCTGCGGCCGCGTACCGTCCACGGGAACATGTTCTCGACCGCCACCTCGATGCCGGAGTTTCTCGCGGTCTGCCGCACGATGCGCTCGAAGTTCTGCGCGTAGCCCGACTGCCAGCGGAACGGCGGATGCACGACGACCGCGTCGGCGCCGACCGCCGCGGCGAGCTCGCCGGAGCGCTCGAGCTTCACCTGCGGATCCCGCCCCCATACGAAGGTGGTCAGCAGCAGCACGGGGGCGTGGATCGCGGAAATCGGCAGCCCGTAGCGCTCGCTGATCTCCAGCAGCTTCGCCGCATCCTGGGTCACCGGGTCATTGGTGACCATGACCTCCATGGAGTCGAACCCGGCCATGCGGGCGATGCGGAAGGCGTGCTCCACGGCGAAGGGGTACACGCACGTCGTGCTCATTCCGAGGGAGATCATGCGACAACGGTAGCTGCCGTACGTGTCGTGCGTATGACGTCGCAGGAACCCCTGAGGAAGGGCAGGGCGGATGCCGGGGGAGCGTCGCGTGTAGCGTGGGGTCATGGCCGACGAGAGCTACAGCTTCGTCGTCGTGTCCAACCGTCTCCCGGTCGACCGCGTGGTCGATGAGGCCGGCAGCGCGAGCTGGAAGCCGTCGCCGGGGGGCCTCGTCACGGCGCTCGAACCCGTCATGCGCGCCGCCGACGGCGCCTGGGTCGGCTGGGCGGGGCAGCCCGACCTCGAGCTCGAGCCCTTCGACAACGACGGCATCCGGATCGTGCCTGTGTCGCTGTCGGCATCCGACCTCGAGCTCTACTACGAGGGCTTCAGCAACGACACCCTCTGGCCGCTGTACCACGACGTCATCGCCCAGCCGAGCTACCACCGCGAGTGGTGGGAGCGGTACGTCCTCGTCAACCGCCGGTTCGCGGATGCCGTGGCCGCGATCGCCGAGGACGGCGCGACCGTGTGGGTGCAGGACTACCAGCTGCAGCTCGTGCCTGCCATGCTGCGCGAGCGGCGGCCCGATCTGCTCATCGGCTTCTTCAACCACATCCCGTTCCCCGCCTACGGCATCTTCTCGCAGCTGCCGTGGCGCACCCAGATCGTGGACGGCCTGCTCGGCGCCGACGTCGCCGGCTTCCAGCGGGTCGCCGATGCCGGCAACTTCTCGCGAGCCGTGCGCCGGCTTCGCGGCTACACGACGAAGACGCCCGATATCGAGGTTCCGGCGCGCGACGGCCGACCCGGGCGCCGGGTCGTCGCGAAGGCCTTCCCGATCTCGATCGACGTGAAGGGCTTCCAGGAGCTCGCCGCGAGCCCCTGGGTGCAGGAGCGCGCGCGGCGGATCCGGCACGATCTCGGCGACCCGAAGACGATCCTGCTCGGCGTCGACCGGCTCGACTACACGAAGGGCATCGGTCACCGGCTGAAGGCATTCGGCGAGTTGCTGGCCGAGGGCAGGCTGAGGGTCGAGGACGTGACGCTCGTGCAGGTGGCGACCCCCTCGCGCGAGCGCGTCGAGAGCTACCGGCAGCTGCGTGACGAGATCGAGCTGACGGTCGGGCGCATCAACGGCGACTACGGCACCATCGCCCACCAGGCCATCAGCTACCTCCACCACGGCTTCCCGCGCGAGGAGATGGCGGCGCTCTACCTCGCCGCGGACGTCATGCTCGTGACGGCGTTGCGCGACGGCATGAACCTCGTGGCGAAGGAGTACGTGGCGGCCCGCTCCGACGAGGACGGCGTGCTGATCCTGTCGGAGTTCACCGGCGCATCCGACGAGCTGCGGGCTTCGCTGCTCGTGAACCCGCACGACATCGACGGGCTCAAGGGCGCCATCCTGCGCGCGATCGAGATGCCGCGCCACGAGCGGCGCAAGCGGATGAGGTCGCTGCGGCGGAGGGTGGCCGAGAACGACGTGACGCACTGGTCGGACAGCTTCCTCGGGGCGCTCCGCGGCACGCGCGCCCGCACCGGCTGGGGAGGCGCCGAGCCGCTCGACGGGCTCGAGTGGACCGTCGAGCGAGCGCCGCGATCGTGAGCGCGTCGCTGCCGGAGCCGCTCGTCGGGGCGCTCCGCGAGATCGCCAGGGTGCGGCGCCTGCTCGTGGCGCTCGACTTCGACGGCACTCTCGCGCCCGAGGTCGACTCGCCGGAGACCGCCCGCGCGACGCCGGAGGCACGGGATGCCGTGCTCCGCTTGCGCGCCCTGCCGAACACGCGCGTCGCGCTCGTGTCTGGCCGGGCGCTGCGTTCGCTCATGCAGGTGTCCGAGCTGCCCGACGACGTGCTGCTGGTCGGCTCGCACGGCATCGAACTGCGTCTCGACGACCCGGGCTTCCGGGTGTCGCTCGACACGGCGGAGCTCGAGCGGGTCGACGTGCTGCAGGACGTGCTCAGCCAGGTCGCCGACTCGATCGACGATGTCTGGCTCGAGTCGAAGCCGGCCGGCTTCGCGCTGCACACTCGGCTCGCGAGCGACGAGGACTCCCGGCTCGCCCACCTCGTCGCGCTGCGCGAGGCGCGGGCGGAGGTCGACGACCTCACGATCCGCGAGGGGAAGAACGTGCTCGAGTTCGCCGTGCGATCCACGACGAAGGGCGAGGCGATCGAGCACCTGCGCCGCTACACGGCGGCGGATGCGGTGTTCTACGCGGGCGACGACGTCACCGACGAGGATGCCTTCGACGCGCTGCAGGCGCACGATCTCGGCCTCAAGTCCGGGCCCGGCGCGACCCTCGCGGGCTTCCGCGTTCCCGGCCCGGCCGAGGTCGCGCGCGTGCTCGCGACGCTCGCGACCTTCCGCGAGGGCGACGTCCACGAGCAGTAGGTGAGGGGTCGCAAACTGCGCTCATTTCGGCGTGTTGGGAGCACTTTGCGACCCCTCGCCGCCGGGGCGGGGTGGTCAGCGCGGGCATTCGGGCGGGAGTAATCTCGATGCCATGCCGGACAGCACCGCCCTGGGCGCCCCTGCGCCCGCCGACCACAAGCCGCGCTCCCGCACCGTCACCGATGGCATCGAGGCCACCACCTCCCGCGGGATGCTCCGCGCGGTCGGAATGGGCGACGCCGACTGGGACAAGTCGCAGATCGGCATCGCGAGCTCCTGGAACGAGATCACCCCCTGCAACCTGAGTCTCGACCGGCTCGCCCGCGCCGCCAAGGAGGGCGTGCACGCGGGCGGAGGCTACCCGCTGCAGTTCGGCACCGTCTCCGTCTCCGACGGCATCTCGATGGGCCACGAGGGCATGCACTTCTCCCTCGTCAGCCGCGAGGTGATCGCCGACTCGGTCGAGACCGTCATGCAGGCCGAGCGGCTCGACGGCTCCGTGCTGCTCGCCGGATGCGACAAGTCGATCCCCGGCATGCTCATGGCGGCGGCGCGGCTGGATCTGGCATCCGTGTTCCTCTACGCGGGCTCGATCGCGCCCGGCTGGGTGCGCCTCTCGGACGGCACCGAGAAGGACATCACGATCGTCGACTCCTTCGAGGCGGTCGGCGGCGTCAAGGCCGGGATCATGTCGGAGGCGGATGCTCACGCCATCGAGTGCGCCTTCGCGCCCGGCGAGGGTGCCTGCGGCGGCATGTACACGGCCAACACCATGGCGTCGGTCGCCGAGGCGCTCGGCCTCTCCATTCCCGGATCGGCATCCCCGCCGAGCTACGACCGCCGCCGCGATTACTACGCCCACCGCTCTGGCGAGGCCGTCGTCGAGCTGCTGCGACGCGGCATCACCGCCCGCCAGATCCTCACCAAGGAGGCCTTCGAGAACGCCATCGCGGTCGGGATGGCGCTCGGCGGCTCGACCAACATCGTGCTGCACCTTCTCGCGATCGCGCACGAGGCGGAGGTCGAGCTGACCCTCGACGACTTCAACCGCATCGGCTCGCGGGTGCCGCACATCGGCGACCTCAAGCCATTCGGCCGCTACGTCATGAACGACGTCGACCGCCGCGGCGGCCTGCCCGTGCTCATGAAGGCGCTGCTCGACGCGGGCCTCATGCACGGCGACGCACTCACCGTGACCGGCAAGACGCTCGCCGAGAACCTCGCCGACATCGGCCCCATCCCGCCGCTCGACGGCGAGGTGCTGCGCGCGCTCGACAATCCCATCCACGCCACAGGCGGCCTGACGATCCTGCACGGCTCGTTCGCCCCGGAGGGCGCCGTCGTCAAGACCGCCGGCTTCGACGCCGAGGTGTTCGAGGGTCCGGCTCGTGTGTTCGAGCGCGAGCGCGCCGCCCTCGACGCCCTCACCGACGGCGAGATCGAGCACGGCGACGTCGTCGTCATCCGCTACGAAGGCCCCAAGGGCGGGCCAGGGATGCGGGAGATGCTCGCCATCACCGCGGCCATCAAGGGCGCCGGCCTCGGCAAGGACGTGCTGCTGCTCACCGACGGGCGCTTCTCGGGCGGCACGACCGGCCTGTGCATCGGCCACGTCGCGCCGGAGGCCGTGGATGCGGGACCGATCGCCTTCGTGCGCGACGGCGACCGCATCCGGGTCGACATCGCGGCCCGCTCGATCGAGCTGCTCGTCGACGAGGCCGAGCTCGCCGCCCGCCGCAACGGCTGGGAGCCGCTGCCCCCGCGCTACACGCGCGGCGTGCTCGCGAAGTACTCGAAGCTCGTGCGGTCCGCCGCGGAGGGGGCCGTCACGGGCTGAGCCGCGTCAGTGGTTGGCGCGGCCCCGGCCGCTCTGTAGCCGCTGCATCCGGCATCCGGGACCCAACCGCGACCCGACCCCTGTCCTTGTCAGAAATGCAGGAGATTCTGATCGCGTGCCCCGCAGATCCGGGGACGTGGTGGCCCGCTACTCAGAATCTCCTGCATTTCTGTCACTGAGGATCGGTGAGCGGTCGGCCGAGGGCGCCCCTGAGTTCTGAGATCGGCACGTCGAGTGCCTCCGTGATGCGAGACCATACTGCGGGCTGCCCTCCTGCCACCAGAGTGAAGCACTGGGTGTCAAGCAGCGGGGGAGTCCTCGTCAATACCAGTCGTGATCCTCCTCGGGGGTCCAGCTTTTCCAATCCTCCGCGTACCCGACCTGGCCCGACCAGGCGCCGGGCGTTCTGGCCGGAACCGCATCCTCGATGAGCGAGAGCCGCCAGCGTGGTGCACCCCGGCGGGCGATGACGACCTCTTCGCCCGCGTCCACGGCGGCGAGGAGACGCGACAGCTGCGTCTTCGCCTTATGGATGTCGACGGTGGCCATGCCATCAGGGTGGCACAGAGTTGGTCAACTTGGTCAAGTAGTTGAATTGGTCCCGTCGTCTGGATGGTGCCGGTTTTCGTGCGGTGCTGACGTGCTGCCGCACCGCGGGGCTCCCCTCGGCTCGCGCAGCGTGAGAAATGCAGGAGATTCTGATCGCGTGCCCTGCAGATCCGCGGATCTGGTGGCCCGCAACTCAGAATCTCCTGCATTTCTGACAAAGGCGGGGCATCGACGGAGCCGCACCACTCGACGGTGGCGGGGAAACGGACTCGGATCGGGGTCCGCCCGTGCAGCGGGCGTGCTACGCGTGCTACGCTCGCGGCATGACGGACAGCACGAATGCCGCCGCGCCCCCGACCGCACGGGTGATCAGCCAGCGCGAGATGCGCAACCGCAGCGGCGAGATCCTCCGCGCCGTCGCGGCGGGGGAGTCGTTCATCATCACCAACGACGGGGTCGAGGTGGCCGAGCTCATCCCGCGCAACGCGCCGCGGCCGAAACCGGCGCCGGATCGGCCCGCGACGGTGCCGAAGGGGACGCCGTGGCCGACGCTCCCGCGGCGGGCGGACGGGCCGAGCATCTCGGACGCGCTCGAAGAGGTCTCGCGCGAATGGTGGGAGGACCAGTGAGGCGCTGCTATTTCGACAGTTCGGCGGTCGTGAAACTCGTCGGCGACGAAGCCTTCACCGACGACGTTGCGAGGTGGGTCGACGATCCGCGGGTCGAGGCGGTGACGGGGAGATTGACGGAGACGGAGGTGCGTCGCGCGGTCGAGCGCGATGGTTCGACGCAGGAGATCGCGACCGCCGTGCTCGAGCGATTCGATGTGTACGAGCACCCGACGTGGGAATTCCGTGCGGCTGGGACCATCCCAGGCCGGTCGCTCCGGAGTCTCGACGCTATTCACATTGCGGCGGCGATCCGCGTCGAGGCGGACGCGATCATCAGCTACGACGAGCGGATGATCGAGGCCGCCGCGGCGATGGGGCTCCCCGCGATCCAGCCGGGGGTCGATGAGGGCGGCATCCGCAGGATCCCCGCGGAGTGACGACGCCCGAACATCGGCTACCATGACAGGACGATAGACACCCGGGTGGCACAACCAGTCCTGGCGTGGGCGTCGACCGCACTACGCGCGGCCGACGGCATTCTGATCAGGGCGATGACGCCATTCGCGCGCATCCCCCTCGATTCCCACCGACTCCCACCCTCGAGGAACCCTTCATGACCGCGCCCGCAATTCCCGCGCCAGACACCGCCGCGCCCGCAGCATCCGCGCCCGCCGCTTCCCCGCCCGCAGCGCCGGCCCCCGGCAGGCGCGACGCAGCCCCCGTCCTCACGGGCTCCGGCCAGGTGCTCGCGAGCCTCGAGAAACTCGGCATCACCGACGTCTTCGGCATCCCGGGCGGCGCGATCATGCCGTTCTACGACGAGCTCATGGCGTCCACCGCGATCCGCCACATCCTCGTGCGCCACGAGCAGGGCGCCGGGCACGCGGCGGAAGGCTACGCGGCCGCCTCCGGCAAGATCGGCGTCGCGATCGCGACCTCCGGCCCCGGCGCGACCAACCTCGTCACGGCGATCGCGGATGCGCACATGGACTCGGTCCCGCTGCTCGCGATCACCGGGCAGGTGTTCTCCACCTCGATGGGAACCGACGCGTTCCAGGAGGTCGACATCGTCGGCATCACGATGCCGATCACCAAGCACAGCTTCCTGGTGACCGACCCCGCGCAGGTGCCTGCGACCCTCGCGGCCGCCTACCACATCGCCACGACCGGACGCCCCGGCCCCGTGCTCGTGGACATCACGAAGGATGCGCAGCAGAAGTCGGCCCCGTTCATCTGGCCGCCGAAGGTCGAGCTGCCCGGCTACCGTCCCGTCACGAAGGCGCACGGCAAGCAGATCCTCTCGGCGGCCGAGCTGATCGGCGCTGCGCACCGTCCCGTGCTCTACGTGGGCGGCGGCGTCGTCCGCGCGGAGGCCTCGACGGAGCTGCTCGAGCTCGCCGAGCTGACCGGTGCCCCCGTGGTGACGACGCTCATGGCGCGCGGCGCGTTCCCCGACTCGCACCGCCAGCACCTCGGGATGCCGGGCATGCACGGCTCGGTGCCCGCCGTGCTCGCGCTGCAGGAGTCCGACCTCATCGTCTCGCTCGGCGCGCGCTTCGACGACCGGGTGACCGGCAAGGTCTCCGACTTCGCCCCGGATGCCAAGGTCGTGCACGTCGACATCGACCCGGCCGAGATCGGCAAGATCCGCCACGCCGACGTCCCCATCGTGGGCGATGCGCGCGAGGTGATCCTCGACCTGATCGACGCGTTCCGGCAGCAGGGGGTCACCCCGGAGCTCGCGGAGTGGTGGGCCAGGCTCGACCAGCTGCGCGCCAACTACCCGCTCGGCTACACCGAGCCGGAGGACGGTCTGCTCGCGCCGCAGCACATCATCCAGCGCATCGGGGCGCTCTCGGGGCCGGAGGCGATCTACGCCGCCGGCGTCGGCCAGCACCAGATGTGGGCGGCGCAGTTCA
>JASGGJ010000101.1:0-8374 GCA_047605085.1 Protaetiibacter sp. | reverse complement strand
TCGCGGCGAGCGCGGGCGGCACGTCCGACTCGACGGCCGCGGTGATGAGCACCTGCTCGTAGCCTCCCACCGCATCCGCGAGACGCTGACGCCGGCTCTCGTCGAGCTCGGCGAACACGTCGTCGAGGATGAGCACCGGATCCCCTGTGGGGGAGTCGGCGCGCAGCAGCGCCGCCGAGGCGAGCCGCAGCGCGAGCGCGAACGACCAGGACTCCCCGTGGCTCGCGTAGCCGCGTGCCGGGAGGCCGTTGAGCCGCAGCAGCAGATCGTCGCGGTGCGGGCCGGCCAGGGTGAGCCCCCGCTCGAGCTCGGCACGGCGATTGCGGGCGAGGATCTCGGTGAACGCCGCGACCGCCGCGGCGCGATCGATCTCGGTCCGCACGACCGTCTGCTCATCGACCTCGGTCTCCTCGTCGGGCGCGGCGCCCAGGATCGACAGCTCGCTCGCCAGCTCCGCCTCGTGCACCTCGCCCGCGATCGCCGCGTACGCCTCGCCGACGAAGGGCCGCAGCGCCGCGACGAGCTCGCCACGCGCCTCGATGAGCTCCGAGCCGAGGTCGACGAGCCGTTCGTCCCACACGTCCAGGGTCGAGAGCTGGGAGGAAGCCACCCGCGAGGCGCGAGCCGACTTGAGGAGGGAGTTGCGCTGGCGCAGCACGCGCTCGTAGTCGGCGAGCACACCCGACATCCGCGGGGTGAGCTGCACGAGCAGCTGGTCGAGGAAGCGCCGCCGACCGGAGGGCTCGCCGCGCACGAGCGCGAGATCCTCGGGGGCGAAAAGCACCGCGTGGACGTATCGCGGCAGTTCGCGAGGCTTCACGGGAGCGCGGTTGAGCTGCGCGCGGTTGGCCCCGTGCCGGTTGAGCTGCAGCTCGACGGTCAGCTGGCGGCCGAGGTGCTCGAGCCGGGCGCGTACGACGGCCGCATCCCGCCCCTGACGGATGAGCGCCTGGTCGCTCGAGACACGGTGCGAGCCGAGAGTGGCCAGATAGTTGACGGCTTCGACGAGGTTCGTCTTGCCCTGCCCGTTGCTGCCGACCACGAGATTCGGACCCGGATCAAGCGGAAGGGATGCCGACTCGTAGTTGCGGAAGTCGGCGAGCTCGAGGTGCGAGACGAACACGGCCCGCGTCAGGCCTTGCGCACCGCGTGGCCGCCGAACTGCTTGCGCAGTGCCGCGACGGCCTTCATGGCGGGGGAGTCCTTCTGCCGTGAGACGAAACGGGCGAAGACCGCCGCCGAGATAGTCGGCACCGGAACCGCGTTGCCGAGCGCCTCCTCGACCGTCCACCGCCCCTCGCCGGAGTCCTCGACATAGCCTTCGATGTCATGGAACTCGGGGTCCTCCTGCAGGGCCTTCACGAGAAGCTCGAGCAGCCAGCCGCGTACGACGGTGCCACGCTGCCAGGCGGTGAACACGCCGGGAACGTCGTGGATGAGCTCCTGTTTGGCCTCCAGCAGCTCGTATCCCTCGGCCCAGGCCTGCATGAGGGCGTACTCGATGCCGTTGTGCACCATCTTCGCGTAGTGCCCGGCGCCGATCGCGCCCGCGTGCACGAATCCCTCTGCCCGGGGACCCTCAGGGCGGAGGGCATCGAAGACCGGCATGGCGCGTTCGATGTCGGCCGCATCACCACCGGCCATGAGCCCGTAGCCGTTCTGGGCGCCCCAGATCCCGCCGGAGACTCCGCAATCCGCGTAGCGGATCCCGTTCTCGGCGAGCAGAGCGGCGTGCGGGCCGTCCTCGGTGAATCTCGAGTTCCCTCCGTCGATGACGAGATCCCCGGCATCCAGCACGCCGGCGAGATCGTGGATGACGCTCGTCGTGATCGCGCCGGACGGCACCATGACCCAGACGATGCGCGGTGCCGGGACGACAGCCGCGAGCGCGGCCAGATCCGGAACGTCGGTGACCTCCGGGTTCGGGTCGTATCCGGTGACCTCGATGCCTGCCTCCCGCAACCGGATCCGCATGTTGCTGCCCATCCTGCCGAGACCCACGAGTCCGATGTGCATGGACGCTCTCCTTCCGCGCGCGGCGCGGTTGTCTCTCAGCGCAGCAGGAGGTTGGGCTGCAGCAGGTACCGGTAGTTGTCCGAGCCCGGGGCCTCGCGGGACGACTGACTCGTGATGAGCACTGGTCCCGGCTTGTTGGGGTTCTCGGTCTTCGTGAACGAAATGCGCACGAATTCGGAATGGACCGCTCCCAGGCCGTCGAGAAGGAACGAGGGCTTGAGCGAGACGACGGTGTCGTCGCCGACGAGGTGCGCGTCGATCGTCTCGGATGCCTGTGCCTGCTCGGAGCCTGCCGCTTCCAGGGTCAGGCCGTCGGTGGAGGAGAAGCTGAAGCGCAACGCGGCCTCGCGTTCCAGCACGAGCGACACGCGACGTGTGGCCTCGATGAGTTCGGCGGTGTTCAGCACCGCGTAGTTCTCGACGGTCTCCGGGAAGAGACGCTTCACCGGCGGGAAGTTGCCCTTGATGAGAAGCGAGGTCACGGTCTTCTTATCGGCCTTGAAGGCGATGAGTTCGCGGTCCTCGCCGCGCACGATCGACACCCCGATGGTTCCCGAGTGGGCGAAGGTCTTGCCGATCTCGGCGAGAGTGCGGGCCGGGACGAGCGCCGTCGTGCCGGCGGCCGACGACGATCCGGAATCCCAGTCGATCTCGCGCACGGCGACCCGATAGCGGTCGGTCGCGACGAGCGAGAGGCTGTTGTCGCCGACCTCGAGCTGCACCCCGGTGATGACCGGGGTCACGTCGTCACGGGATGCGGCCACCGCGACCTGCGCGACGGCACCCGCGAACTCCTCCGCGGGGAGCACTCCAGTCTGGTCATCGATATGAGGAAGGTTCGGATACTCCTCGACGGGCATGCTCAACAGCGTGAAACGCACGGACCCGCACCCCACCTGGATCTTGCCCTCGACGGTCTCGAAGGTCACAGGCGCGTTCGGCAGCCGGCTCGCGATATCCGCCAGCAGCCGACCGGACACCAACGCGGTGCCCGGCTCGTCGACCTCGGCCGTGATCTCGGTACGGCTCGACACCTCGTAGTCGAACGACGAGAGAGTCAGCGACGCGCCATCCGCCTCGAGCAGCACGCCGCTCAGGATGGGCTGGGTGGTGCGCTGCGGAAGCAGCTTGACCGCGAACGACACCGCCTCGCTGAAGACGTCGCGATTCACCTGGAACTTCACGCGTCACTCCTTCTTGGTCGGGAGACGATCCGCACGGGTGTGGTCCAACGATCTTGGCACGGACTCGAGCGGTCTCGGTTATCGGGCAGCCGGAGAATCATGGAAAGAGCTAATCGTCTTAACGCCTGTGGGAACTGGGGATAAGTATCGACGGGTCCGCTGACGCCGGGAAACTACATCCGTGGAAGATGTGAGCCGGATGCGGATGGATGCGCTCGGCAGCTGAGGAACCCCGTGCCGACCGGATTCTGTTTCCACATCCGTCCTCGGCGTGGCCCACAACTCACTCGGAAGTTATCCACAACGCTGTCCCCAGACTGTGTAACGGCGTGCCGGAGCGGAGATCTCAGCCGCGGTAGCGCTGATCCCGCTTGATGCGTGCCGTGAGCTCCGTGACCTGGTTGTAGATCGAGCGGCGTTCCTGCATGAGTTCGCTGATCTTCTTATTGGCGTACATGACGGTCGTGTGGTCGCGGTTGCCGAACAGCTTGCCGATCTTCGGCAGTGACAGGTTCGTCATCTCACGGCAGAGGTACATCGCGATCTGACGCGCGGTGGCGACCGCCTGCGAGCGCGACGATCCGTACAGGTCGTCGACCGAGAGCTTGAAGTACTCGGCGGTGTGATTGATGATGTCGACCGGCGAGACGACCCGGTCCTCGTCGAGCGTGATGAGGTCCTTGAGCACGGTCTGAACGAGGGCCAGGTCGACCGGGGTCTTGTTGAGGTTGGCGAACGCGGTGACCCGGATGAGCGTGCCCTCGAGCTCGCGGATGCTGCTCGACACCTTCGTCGCCATGTACTCGAGGATGTCGTCGGGCACCTGCAGCCGTTCCGACTGCGCCTTCTTTCGGAGGATCGCGATGCGGGTCTCGAGATCGGGCGCCTGGACGTCGGTGATGAGACCCCACTCGAATCGCGACCGCATCCGGTTCTCGAACCCGGTGAGGTGCTTCGGAGCGACGTCGCTCGTGATGACCACCTGCTTGTTGTGGTCGTGCAGGGTGTTGAAGGTGTGGAAGAAGGCCTCCTGGGTGGAGTCCTTGCCTTGGAGGAACTGGATGTCATCGATGAGCAGGATGTCGATCTCGCGGTAGCGAGACTGGAACACCGACGCCCGGTTGTTCGCGATCGAGTTGATGAAGTCGTTCGTGAACTCCTCCGAGCTCACATAGCGAACCCGGATTCCGGGATAGAGGCTCTCGGCGTAGTGGCCGATCGCGTGCAGCAGGTGGGTCTTGCCGAGACCGGAGTCCCCGTAGATGAAAAGCGGGTTGTAGGCCTTGGCCGGGGCCTCCGCGACCGCGACCGCGGCCGCGTGGGCGAAGCGGTTCGAGCCGCCGATGACGAAGTTGTCGAAGTTGTACTTCGGGTTGAGGCGCGAGTCGCTGCGGCGGCCCAGCTCGATGACCGGGCTCAGCTGCTCGGAGTGGCTCGCTTCGAGAGCGTCGTCGGGAACCGGTTGCAGCGTCGGCTGGATGTCGGGATTGACGACGATGGCGAACCCCGTCACCTCGCCGTCGAGTTCGGTGAGCGCGTCGAGCAGGGGAACGCGGATGCGCTGCTCGAGCATTCCCCGGGTGAGCTCGTTGGGCACCTCGAGGTAGACGGTGTCGCTGATGATGCCCTTCGGCTCGACGAGGCTGATGAAGCCGTGCAGCTGGGGAGTGATCCGCTCGTCGGCCGCGAGGCGGGCCTGAACGGTCGTCCACAGCTCGCGGGTGGGGTCCGCGGGATCGCTCATCTCTGGTTCGTTCCTCAGGGTTTATTCACAGGGCTGTCCACAGGAGGGGACCGGGATGCGCGCCCGGCCAGCTGAGCCAGTGGATCGCGCGAGGATGACGACCACCTTAGTTGTGGAGAGCTCCCTGTGGACAACTGTCTCTCGGTGGATGTGGAGAGAGTGCCCGTACTGTGGAACACGGTTTGACCGTTGCCGGTCAAGGCCCTATTTTTAATAGGTTGTCGGCATTCAGGCGCCGACCCCGTTCTTTCCCGGTCGCCGCACGCCGGGTCCAGGAGATATCACCATGAGCAAGCGAACCTTTCAGCCGAACAACCGGCGTCGTGCCAAGAAGCACGGCTTCCGCCTCCGCATGCGCACCCGCGCCGGTCGCGCCATCCTCGCGGCTCGCCGTCGCAAGGGGCGCACCGAGCTCTCCGCGTAGCCGGACGACGTGCTGGCCAGGGCGAACCGAGTGGTCAAGCCCTCGGACTTCCGTGCGATCGTGCGTCGTGGGCGCCGAACCGCCACGACCGGCACACTCATCTACCGCGTCGAACGCGATCCCCTCGATCCGGCCCGTTTCGGATTCATCGTCGCGAAAACCGTGGGCAACGCCGTCGAGAGGAATCTCGTGCGGCGACGGATGCGGGCGGTCTGCCGTTCGATCGTCGATGCCGGCGGATGCGGCTCCGATGTGGTCGTTCGAGCGCTCCCGGGATCCGCGCAGCGCGACTGGGCTAGTCTCTCCGCCGAGATGCACGCGATCCTCGACCCCGCACTGATCCGATGAGGAGAGCCGGGCTCGTTCTCTGGCTACTGCCGAGGAACATCTGCGTCGCGATCCTGCGCGGCTATCGGACGGTCGTCTCGCCGCTGTACGGCGACGTCTGCCGGTACTACCCGAGCTGTTCGGCATACGCGATGGGATCGATCCAGCAGCACGGAGTCATCGCGGGCGTCGCCCTCGGCGGCTGGCGTATCGTGCGCTGCCACCCCTGGGCGCGCGGCGGGATCGACGACGTCCGCCCTTCGCGGCATCACCACGACCACTATCACCTCACCCGATTCGGCTTCGTGGCCGCGGGACACGGAAACGGAAAGGGCTGACCGAGCCGCAATGGACTTCTTCGGAACAATCCTCTGGCCCATCAAGTGGGTCATCGAAGCGATCCTCGTGGGATTCCACTGGGCGCTGTCGGAGGCGGGTCTCGATCCGGATGGTGGGCTCACCTGGGTGCTGTCGATCGTCGGTCTCGTGCTCATCGTCCGGGCTGCTCTCATCCCGATCTTCGTGCGGCAGATCAAGAGCCAGCGGAAGATGCTCGAGGTCGCCCCCGAGCTCAAGAAGATCCAGGACAAGTACCGGGGCAAGAAGGACCAGTTCTCCCGTGAGGCCATGCAACGGGAGACGATGGCGCTGTACCAGAGAGCCGGCACCAATCCCCTGTCGTCCTGTCTTCCGCTGCTGATCCAGATGCCGATCTTCTTCAGCCTGTTCTCGGTCCTCAACGAGGCGCGCTACGACCACGCGGGCGTCGGTCTTCTCACCCAGGAGCTGTCGGACAGTTTCGGCGGAGCGAACCTGTTCGGGGTCGCGCCGCTCAAGTACAGCCTCGTCGACGCCTTCAACTACGGCGAGATCTGGGTTGCCGTGATCGCGATCGTCATGATCCTCGTGATGACGGCATCGCAGTTCTTCACGCAGCTGCAGATCATGTCGAAGAACCAGACGCCGGAGATGAAGGCCAGCCCGATGTACCGGCAGCAGCGCATCCTGCTGTACATCCTTCCGGTCGTGTTCCTGTTCTCGGGTCTCGCCTTCCCGATCGGCGTGATGTTCTACTGGCTCACCTCGAACATCTGGACGATGGTGCAGCAGTGGCTCGTCATCAGGAACATGCCGACTCCTGGCTCGGAGGCGGCTCTCGCTCGTGAGGCGCGACTGGCCAAGCGCAACCGCACCAGGATGGCGGACGACGCGGAAGCCCTCGCGGAGGCCGTCGACCCAGAGCCCGCGAAGCCCATCACCACGCAGCGTCAGCAACCCGTGGGCAAATCCCGCGCGAAGAAGCAGGGAGGACCCAGGAAGTGAGCGACGACAAGGTGACCGAGATCGCTGCCAGTGAGCAGGAGATCGTCGAGGAGGGCGACATCGCGGCCGACTACATCGAGGAACTGCTCGATATCGCCGACATCGACGGCGACATCGACATCGATGCCCGTGCGGGTCGTGCCTACCTGTCGGTGACCGCGGCAGCCGGATCGAACCTGGACCTGCTGTCGAAGCCCGACACCGTAACCGCCTTGCAGGAGCTCACCCGTCTCGCGGTGCAATCCAAGACCGGTCGCTTCTCGCGCCTCATCCTCGATATCGGCGGTTCCCGCGACGCCCGCGCCGACGAGCTCGCAGCGATCGTCGACCACGCGATCACGCGCATCGAGGGCGGTGCCGCATCCGCGTCGCTTCCGCCCATGACGAGCTACGAGCGGAAGCTCGTGCATGACATCGTGAGCGAGCGCGGATACCACTCGGAGTCCGAGGGCGAGGGTCGCGACCGTCACACGGTGATCACCACGAAGTAGTCGTGGTGTTTCACGTGAAACATCGGCGGCCGCGATGACCGCGCTCGAGCCCGAGCCGCCGGTCGCTGAGACGCTGTTCGGCGACCGGATCGCGCTCGCCCGTCGTTTCGCCGAGGATCTGGCTCGCGAGGGCGAGACCCGCGGTTTGATCGGCCCCCTTGAGCTTCCCCGGCTCTGGTCGCGGCACATCGTCAACTCGGCGCTGGTCGCGCCGCTGCTGCGACCGGGCCGCGTCGGGGACATCGGCAGCGGTGCCGGATTGCCGGGTCTCGTGCTGGCACTCGCGCGGCCCGAGGTGCAGTTCGTGCTCATCGAGCCGATGGAGCGTCGGGTCGACTGGTTGCAGGAGGAGGCGCGGGCACTGGAGCTGGAGAACGTGCAGCTCGTGCGCGCGCGCGCCGAAGAGGCGCGGCTCGATGCCCCGCTCGACCAGGTGACGGCGCGCGCAGTGTCCGCGTTGTCAAAGCTGATTCCGATCACGGCGCCGCTGGTGCGTCCGGGGGGCGAGATGGTCTTCATGAAGGGTGAGCGCGTTGACGAGGAGATCGCGGCCGCGGCCAAGGTCATCCGTGCGGCTCGTCTTCATGACGTGCGCGTCGAGGTGCTGGGCGAGGGCGTCGTCGATGATCCGACGCGCGTCTTCCGCGCCATCCGCGGCTGAGTCGCGCCGCTGTCCTCCCGCGGTTCGGGTAGCGGCGAGGTAGCCAGAGTAGCCGCGCGGGCCTTCTTTCGTTGGTTGAGTAGCCCGCGTCAGCGGGCGTATCGAAACCCTGCACGCGGCAATGCGCGAGCACCGAGAGCACGAGTCATCGCCGACAGCCACCCGCGCCGAACTGCCGGGGGTCTCGATACGCCGCCGCTACGC
>JASGGJ010000100.1:0-8566 GCA_047605085.1 Protaetiibacter sp. | reverse complement strand
CCGCATCCGCCCGCGTCCGCATCCGCCCGCGTCCGTTCTCCTCCCGCGCTCGCCCGCCCGTCCTCCCGTCCTCCCGCGCTCCCGTCCTCACTCGCCCGGTTGTGTCAGAAATGCAGGAGAAATTCACCGGTTCTCCCGGATTCTCGGGGTAGCGGCACCGGCGGTGGCAGATTCTCCTGCATTTCTGACACAGGACGGGCGGATACGGGCGCGGGCGGGCGCGCGCGGGCGCGGGCACCCGGCGGGACGTGCGGAGGCGGGACGGTCAGGCGTCGAGGTAGTCGACGAGCCCGGAGGCGAGCCCGGTGTAGCTCGCGGGGGTGAGCGCGAGCAGGCGCTGCTTCGCGGCGTCGCCGATGTCGAGGCCGCGGATGAACTCCGCCAGGTCCGCCGCCGTCGCCCGCCGCCCGCGGGTCAGTTCCTTCAGCAGCGCGTACGGGTCGGCGATCGAGGATCTCCCGGCGATCACCTCGGCGCGGATGACCGTCTGGATCGCCTCGCCCAGCACCTCCCAGTTGGCGTCGAGGTCGGCGGCGAGCGCGTCCGGGTTGACCGCGACCTCTCCGAGGCCCCCCGCCAGGTTGTCGAGCGCGAGCACCGAGTGCCCGAGCGCGACGCCGATGTTGCGCTGTGTCGTCGAGTCGGTGAGGTCGCGTTGCAGCCTGCTCGTGACGAGGGTCGCGGCGAGCGCGTCGAGGAGGGCGTTCGAGAGCTCGAGGTTCGCCTCCGCGTTCTCGAAGCGGATGGGGTTGATCTTGTGCGGCATCGTCGACGAGCCCGTCGCGCCCGGCTGCGGGATCTGGGTCAGGTAGCCCATCGAGATGTAGCTCCAGACATCCGTCGCGAGGTTGTGCAGGATGCGGTTCGCGTGCGCGATCCGGCCGAACAGCTCCGCCTGGCCGTCGTGCGACTCGATCTGGGTCGTGAGCGGGTTCCAGCTGAGCCCGAGGGAGGTCACGAACTCGCGCGACAGGGCGGGCCAGTCCGCATCCGGATCCGCGGCGAGGTGGGCGGAGAAGGTACCGGTCGCGCCGGAGAACTTGGCGGGGAACTCGACCGCGAGGATGCGTTCGCGCTGGCGCTGCAGGCGGTGCACGACGACCGCGAACTCCTTGCCGAAGGTGGTGGGCGTCGCCGGCTGGCCGTGCGTGTGGGCGAGCATCGGCGCCGCGCGGTGCTCGAGGGCGAGCGCGCGCAGCGTCTCGAGCACGGCGTCGAAGCGCGGCAGCCACACCTCGTGGAGGGCGGTGCGCAGCGTGAGGCCGTAGGAGAGGTTGTTGACGTCCTCGCTCGTGCAGGCGAAGTGGACCAGCTCGGCCAGCGGGGTGAGCGCCTGCTCGGCGAGCCGCCTCCGCACGAGGTACTCGACGGCCTTCACGTCGTGACGGGTGGTCGCCTCGATGCGGGCGAGCGCGTCGATCTCGGTCTGGCCGAAGTCGGCGGCCCAGCCGCGCAGCGCGCGCGCCTGCTCGGCGTCGACGGGCTCCGCGCCGAACATCCGGCGGTCGGCCAGGAACAGCAGCCACTCGACCTCGACGCGCACCCGCGCGCGATTGAGACCGGCCTCAGAGAGGTGCTCGCCGAGCCCCTCGACGGCGGACCGGTAGCGTCCGTCCAGGGGGCTGAGCGGCTGAGGGGGAAGCGGACTCACGAGACTCCCTGTCGGATGGCGGGTTCGAGCTGCCGGAAGAGCGAGGTGCACGCCCGCTCGATCGTCACGAGCACGGTGTCGAACATGGCGGCGTCCGAGTAGTACGGATCCGGCACGTCCATTGTCGCAGCTTCGGGATCGAAGCCGAGGAGCAGCTGCACCTTGCTCTGGTCCGCCTCGGTCGGCGCCCACTCGCGCAGCACCCGCTCGTGGCCGCGGTCGAACGCGACGACGAGATCGAGCTCGGGGAACCAGGCCGGATCGAATTGCCGCGCCCGGTGCCTGCCGCGGGCGTAGCCGTGCGCTTCGAGGGCGGCGATGGTGCGGGGGTCTGCGGCCTCGCCGACGTGCCAGTCGCCCGTGGAGGCGGAGGTCACCGCGACCGCCGCCGCGTAGCCCTTGGCGGCGACGATGCTGCGCATGATCGCTTCGGCCATCGGGGAGCGGCAGATGTTGCCGGTGCAGACGAAGCAGATGCGGAAGACGACCGGCTCACCCGTCGCCCGCTCGAAGACCATGCGCCCATTGTGGCCTCTCGCCCGCGGGGACGGCACCCCTCCTCCCCCGATCGTCAACAGGAAGGTCATCCCCGACTCTCCGTGTGGACGTCCCGTGCGTCTCCGCGACGGCGCACCATGGCAGCACCCCGTGAGAGGAAGGAGAACGGATGCCGTCTGACCCCATCGAGATCGATCGCGCGCGCGACCGGCTCGCCGAACTGAGCGCCTTGCACCGAGCGGCCCAGGCGCGCGCCGCGCATCCGCCCCGCCTCGAGCCCGAGGACTGGCGCGGTCCGGCGTTCGAGGCCTACGCGTGGTGGGCCGACGAACTCGCGGCGCGGATGCGGGATGCCGCCGAAGAACTCGGGCGCGCGGTGGTCGCGGCACGCGTGGAGCTGAGCCGTGCGCTCGGCTGACCCGGCGGTCGCCGATCCCCCGCTCCGGGGCGGACCCGATCCCACCCCGCCGAGCCCGCTCCTCGTGTACTCGGGGCGCTCGACCCTCGTCTCCACCGATGCGCTGCTCGCCCACCTGCCGCGTCTCGCGGTGCTCGCCGACGACATCGACGCCGACGCGCGCCGGCTCGCCCTGCTGGCGCTCGAAGTCCCGCACGGAGCATTGCGCAGCGGTGTCGAGGACTGCGAACGGGTGTCGTCGGCGCTCGCGGCCGAGACGCGCACCCTGCGCGAGGCGATCGCCTCCGCGGAGGAGTTCTACGAAACGGGCGAGCGCGCCATCACCTGGGCGCAGGAGGTCGCCACGGAATGGTCGGTGGGATCCCTCGCCACCATCGCCGCCCCGTTCCTGCCGAGCCTCATCGCGGGCGGACTGCTCGGATGGACCCTCGCCCCCGGAACACCGGAGCAGAAGCGGGCGGCGGTGCAGCGCTGGATGCTCGAGCATCCGGAGCTCATCACGAGCCCCGCGTTCTCGGCGCTCGTCCGACGCGCGGTCATGAGCGCCGATGACGCGGCGCTCGGCCTCGCGCGGGTGCCGCCCTGGGTTCCGATCGTCCTCGGCGAGCACGGGCTCGGCATCCTCGGCGTCGACAGGAGCGCGGCGGTGCTCATCGCCGCGGGCGGCGCGAGCGGCACCCGGGTGTTCCACGAGACGCCGGTGCGCGTCGAGCGGACGGGACAGGAGCGCACGGCGACCGCGCCATCCGGTGCCGAGGAGCGGCTCGCCCGGATTCCCGCCGAGGAGCAGATCCGCATCGAGCGCTACACGGCGCCGGGCGAGGAGCCGCGGTACGTGGTGTACGTCGCGCCCACCCAGACCTTCTCGCCCATCGCCGGGGAGGAGCCGTGGGATCTCACGAGCAACGTCGCCGGGGTCGCCGGGCTCCCGGCCGGCTCCATCCGGGCGACCGAGCTGGCGATGGCGGACGCCGGGATCACGCCCGAGTCGGAGATCGTGCTCGTCGGGTTCTCCCAGGGCGGACTCGTCGCGGACGCGCTCGTCGCATCCGGACGCTGGAACGCGGTCGGCCTCGAGACCTACGGTGAGCCGGGCGGCGGGATCGAGCTGCCGGAGGGCGTGCGCGGCGTCGCCGTGCGTCACAGCGACGACTTCGTCGTGGCGACCGGCGGACCGCAGGGTCCGACCGATCGGACCGTCGTCGAGCGCGAGGCGTATCCGGACGGCGCGGCGATCCCCACCGACCTTCCGGTACCGGCCCACCAGCGTCGCGCCTATGCGGAGACCGCGAGACTGCTCGACGCGGCCGAGTCGCCCCAGCTGCGCGCCGAGCTCGCCGCGCTCGACGCCTTCACCCACGACTACACGGAGCTCCAAGGATCCGAGATCGAGACCTTCCGCTACCGGGCGGAGCGGGTACCGGCCGGGACTGCTACGAGCTCCGCCTCCGGGTGAGCGGGCGGAAGATGATCCCGATCAGCCAGCCGATGATGCCGAGCACGAGCGCGCCGAGCACCCCCCACCAGAAGTTCTCGACCGAGAGCCCGAAGCCGATGAGCGTCGAGATCCACGCGACCAGCAGGAACAGCAGACCGTTGACGATGAGGGAGATGAGGCCGAGCGTCAGGATGTACAACGGGAACGCGACGATCCGGATGGCCGTCCCGATCACGCCGTTGACGATGCCGAAGACGGCGGCCAGCAGCACGTACGTCCAGAACAGCGGCCACGACCAGCTCGTCGCGTCGGCGGCGTCATCCCATGAGGCGACCTGGATGTGCGGATGCAGGATGAGCACCGTGAGCCACAGGGCGAGAGCGTTGGTGAGCAGGCGGACGAGGAAACGCATACCGCCATCATCCCAGCGGCCCGCGCGCGGCACCAGACGCCCCGCTCTAGGCTGGCCCCCATGGCCGTGAAGCTTCGCCCCGAGATCGCCGCACTCCAGCCGTACCGTCAAGGTCGACCTGCCCCGGCCGACGCCTTCAAGCTGTCGAGCAACGAGAACCCCTTCCCGACGCTTCCCGCCGTCGAGGAGGCCATCGCGGCATCGAGCATCGCACGCTATCCCGACGGCACCGCCACCGAGCTCAGGGTGCGGCTCGCCGAACGCTTCGGGGTCACCGTCGACGAGGTGCACGTGGGAGCCGGATCGGTGTCGCTCCTGCACCAGCTCGCTCAGGCCACCGCGGGGCCCGGCGACGAGATCGTGTACGCGTGGCGGTCCTTCGAGGCCTATCCGGGGATCGTCACCGCGTCCGGCGCCACGAGCGTCCACGTGCCCAACCTGCCAGACGGCTCGCACGACCTGACCGCCATGGCCGCCGCGATCACCGAGCGCACCCGGCTCGTGCTGGTCTGCACCCCCAACAACCCGACGAGCGCCGTCGTCACCGCCGAGGGGTTCGAGGCCTTCATGGGAGCGGTGCCAGAGGAGGTGCTCGTCGTGCTCGACGAGGCCTACCGCGAGTTCGTCACCGACCCCGCGGCCGTCGACGGGATCCCGCTGCTCGAGCGCCACCCGAACCTCGTCGTGCTCCGCACCTTCTCCAAGGCCTACGGGCTCGCCGGCCTCCGGGTCGGCTACGCCCTGGGCCCGTCCTACGTGCTCGACGCGTGCCGGGCGGTCGGCATCGCGCTGTCGGTCACCGAAGCCGCGCAGCGGGCGGCGCTCGCCGCCCTCGACCACGAGGACGAGTACCGCCGGCAGCTCGCCGAGCTCGTCACCCGCCGCGACCGCATCCGCGACGCCCTTCGCGAACAGGGCTGGACGATCCCGGAGCCCCAGGGCAACTTCGTCTGGCTCCCCACGGGGCAGCGCACCGCTGCGGCCGCCGAGGTGCTCGAGAGCCACGGGATCGTCGCGCGGGTGTTCGCGCCGGAGGGCATCCGGGTCACCGTCGGCGAGGAGGCCTCTGTCGAGAGGCTCCTCGCCGCCGCGCAGAAGCTTGTGTCAACCCTCTGAACCCAGCGGAATGCGGCGCGGATTAGGGTAGAGCGCATGTCCTACACCGAGGCGACGGTCCAGCTGCTCTCGCCCCAGGGCTCGCTCATCGAGAGCGACACGACGGCACCCTATCTCCCGCTCGTCATCGCCCTCGACGAGACGCAGCTGCTCGATTTCCACCGGCAGATGGTCGTCGTCCGCCGATTCGATATCGAGGCGGGCAACCTGCAGCGCCAGGGCCAGCTCGCGCTCTGGATCCCCAGCCTCGGCCAGGAGGCGGCGCAAGTGGGCTCCGGCTACGCGGCCCGCGCCCAGGACCACATCTTCCCCGCCTACCGCGAGCACGCCGTCGGCCGCATCCGCGGGCTCGACGTCATCAAGCTCATCGAGATGCTGCGCGGCCTCAGCCACGGCGGCTGGGATCCGGCTAGCACCGGAAACTTCCACCTGTACACCCTCGTCATCGGATCGCAGGCGCTGCACGCCACCGGCTACGCGATGGGGATGCGCTTCGACGGGGTCGTCGGCACGGGCGATCCCGAGGTCGACGCCGCCACCCTCGTCTACTTCGGTGACGGGGCGACGAGCCAGGGCGACGTCAACGAGGCTCTCGTCTTCGCCGCGAGCTATCAGACGCCGCAGGTGTTCTTCCTGCAGAACAACCACTGGGCCATCTCGGTGCCCGTCGAGCGCCAGTCGCGCACCCCGCTCTACCTGCGGTCGACCGGCTTCGGCATCCCGGGCGTGCAGCTCGACGGCAACGACGTGCTCGCGAGCTACGCCGTGACGCGGGCGAGTCTGGATGCCGCCCGGGCCGGCGAAGGCCCGCGCTTCATCGAGGCGCTCACCTACCGCATGGGCGCCCACACCACGAGCGACGACCCCGCCAAGTACCGCGAGGACGAGGAGACCCGGTTCTGGAGCGAACGCGACCCCATCGCTCGATTCGAGGCGTTCCTGCGCTCGCGGGGCGCCGGCGACGACTTATTCCGCGAGGTCGCGGTCGAGGCGGAGGACCTCGCGTCCGACATCCGCCGCCGCACTCTCGAGCTCTCCGACCCGCCGTCCGGCAAGATGTTCGCGCACGTCTACACCGATCCGCATCCGCTCGTCGCCGAGCAGGCGGCCTGGCAGGCAGCCTACGAGGCCGGATACGAGGAGGCCGAGGCGTGAGCGAGCGGATGCTGCCCATGGCGAAGGCCATCAACGAGGGACTGCGCGCGGCGCTCGCCGCCGACCCCCGGGTGCTGCTCATGGGCGAGGACATCGGCACCCTCGGCGGGGTGTTCCGGGTGACCGAGCACCTCAAGGCCGAGTTCGGCGAGAATCGCGTGCTCGACACCCCGCTCGCCGAGTCGGCCATCGTGGGCACGGCGATCGGCCTCGCGATGCGCGGTTACCGGCCGGTGTGCGAGGTGCAGTTCGACGGGTTCATCTACCCAGGGTTCGACCAGATCACCTCGCAGCTGGCCAAGCTCACCTACCGGCACGAGGGCACCCAGTCCTTCCCCGTCGTCATCCGGGTGCCGTACGGCGGCCACATCGGCGCCGTCGAGCACCACCAGGAGAGCCCGGAGGCGTATTTCGCGCACACGGCGGGCCTGCGCGTCGTCAGCCCCGCGACCCCCAACGACGGCTACTGGATGATCCAGCAGGCGATCGCGTCGGAGGATCCGGTGCTGTTCCTCGAGCCGAAGAGCCGCTACTGGGTCAAGGGCGAGGTCGCCGACGACGGCGTGCCGACGCCTCTGCACCAGAGCCGCGTCGTGCGCACGGGCACCCAGGCGACCCTCGTCGGCCACGGGGCGATGGTCGCCCAGCTGCTGCAGGCGGCGGAGATCGCCGCATCCGAGGGGACGAGCCTCGAGGTCATCGACCTGCGCTCGCTCTCGCCGATCGACTACGCGCCGATCCTCGCCTCGGTGCAGAAGACCGGACGTCTCGTCGTGGCGCAGGAGGCGCCCGGCAACGTCTCGGTCGGCTCGGAGATCGCCGCCACCGTCGCCGAGCGCGCGTTCTACTCGCTCGAGGCGCCCGTGCTGCGCGTCTCGGGCTACGACACCCCCTTCCCTCCCGCCAAGCTCGAGAGCGTGTACCTCCCGGATGTCGACCGCATCCTCGAGGCCGTCGATCGCGCCCTCGCCTACTGACCAGCACGCTTCTCGACCGAACAGGAGGCCCCGTGGCCCACGCAGAGTTCCCCCTGCCGGACGTCGGCGAAGGTCTCACCGAGGCCGAGATCGTCGCCTGGAAGGTGAGGCCGGGCGACACGGTGAGCGTCAACCAGGTGCTCGTCGAGATCGAGACCGCCAAGTCGCTCGTCGAGCTGCCGTCGCCGTTCGCCGGCGTCGTCACCGCGCTGCTCGCCGAGGAGGGGACGACGGTCGAGGTCGGCACGCCCATCATCCGCGTCGACTCGGCGGGCGGCACGATCGAGCTGCAGGCGCCCGCCAACGACTCTGAGGGGCTCGGCACGGTGTCCGACCCGGTGCACATGGCCGAGAAGGAGGAGGCCGGATCGGGCGCCGTGCTCGTCGGCTACGGCTCGAAGGGTGGTCACGGCGCCTCGCGACGTCGGCGTCCAGGGGCCGCGGTCGCGACCCCGGATGCGCCTGCCGAGACCGCGCGTCAGGTGCGGCACAGCGCGGCGCAGGTCATCGCGAAGCCGCCCATCCGCAAGCTCGCCAAGGACCTCGACGTCGATCTCGCCCAGGTCGCCGCGACCGGACCGGGCGGGGAGGTGCTGCGCGAGGATGTCATCCGGCAGGCGGAGCAGGCGAGCGTGTTCCGCAACATCCAGACCCCGGCCTGGCCGAGCGAGCGCGAGGAGCGCATCCCGGTCAAGGGGGTGCGCAAGGCGACCGCGCAGGCGATGGTCGCCTCCGCCTTCACGGCGCCGCACGTCTCGGTGTTCACCGATGTGAACGCGACGCGCACCATGGAGTACGTCAAGCGCCTCAAGGCCTCGCCCGACTTCGCGGGCGTGCGGGTCTCGCCGCTGCTCGTCATGGCGAAGGCGATCATCTGGGCGGTGCGGCGCAACCCGACCGT
>JASGGJ010000099.1:0-8999 GCA_047605085.1 Protaetiibacter sp. | reverse complement strand
CTAGTCAACCAGCCGGGTTGGCGGGGGAGGTGCCGCGGCGGGCGCGCAACTGCTGCAGCGCCTCGTCGAGGATCTGCTTCGCCTCGTCCTCGGTGCGACGCTCCTTGACGTAGGCGAGGTGGGTCTTGTACGGCTCGGTCCTCTGCAACTGCGGGGGGTTGTCCCGGTCACGACCGGCGGGGAGCCCCGTCGAGGGGCTGTCGATGACGTCGGGGATCTCCTCCTCCGGCAGGCTCGCCGCGAAGTAGCGCACCGTCTCGTTGCCGAGGGCGTCCCAGTACGAGATCGCGATGCGATCCGCGTGGTAACCGCGATCCTGCTCCCCCATGGGGCCGGATCCGACCCGCGAGCCGCGGATGGCGCTTCCGCCCGATGCCATTGCTGTCTCCTGGAGTGGTGATGCGGCGGCTAGACGCCGACGCCGAACTTGGTGAGGAGGCCGAGCACCACGATCGAGAAGAACCAGGTGATGCCGAGGGCGACCGTGATCCGATTGAGGTTGCGCTCCGCGACGCCCGAGGCACCGAGGTTGCTCGTGACGCCGCCGCCGAACATGTCGGACAGCCCGCCGCCGCGCCCCTTGTGGAGCAGGATCAGCAGCGTCAACAGGAGGCTGGTGATGCCGAGCAGGATCTGGAACGCGACCTGCACGATCGACCAGAGAACATCCATGAAAAGCGCTCTCCTCGGAGTCTGGTGTTCGGGACGGCCGGCCGGCCGGGTTCCAGTATAGGCGAGGCGTCGATCAGAGCGTGCCGACGTGGCTCTTGAAGCGGACGATGCTCGCGAACTCCTCCAGCTGGAGGCTCGCACCGCCGACGAGCGCGCCGTCGACATCCGGCTCCCTCAGGAAGCCCGCGATGTTGTTCGCCTTCACGGACCCGCCGTACAGGATGCGCGTCGCGGCCGCCGTGTCCTCGCCGAGGACCTCCGCGAGGACGGCACGCAGCGCCTCGCACACCTGCTGGGCCTGGGCGCTCGTGGCCGCCTGGCCGGAGCCGATCGCCCAGACCGGCTCGTAGGCGACGACGAGTTCCCTGCCGGCCACGGCGCCGGTGAGTGCGGTGCGCAGCTGTGCGACGGGGACGGCGCTCGGGCCGTGCTGCTCGAGATCGTCGGCGGTCTCGCCGACGCAGATGATGGGCACCAGACCGTGGCGGTGCGCGGCGGCCGTCTTCGCCGCGACGAGCTCGTCGGCCTCGCCGTGGTATTGGCGGCGCTCGGAGTGGCCGATGATGACGTAGGAGGCGTCGAGAGCCGCGAGGAACGCGCCGGAGATCTCACCCGTGTAGGCGCCGGAGTCGTGCTGCGACACGTCCTGCGCGCCGAATCTCAGACCGAGCCTGTCGCCGGTGATGAGCGTCTGCACCGAGCGCAGATCGGTGAACGGAGGGAAGACGGCGACCTCGACATCGCCGAAATCGTGGTTCTTGTCCTGGAGCGTCCAGGCGAGCTTCTGCACGAACGCGATCGCCTGCAGGTGGTCGAGGTTCATCTTCCAGTTGCCGGCGATGAGCGGCGTGCGGGTGGCCATCAGCTCTCCCATCCGAGGACTTCGAGGCCAGGCAGCTTCTTGCCCTCGAGGAACTCGAGGCTCGCGCCGCCGCCGGTCGAGACATGCCCGAACTGCTGGTCCGAGAAGCCGAGCTGCCTGATCGCGGCCGCCGAATCGCCGCCGCCGACGACGCCGAGGCCGTCGACGTGCGTCAGCGCCTCGGCGACCGTGCGGGTGCCGACGGCGAAGGCCGGGAATTCGAACACCCCCATCGGCCCGTTCCAGAACACCGTCCTCGACGCGCGCACCCGGTTCGCGAACGCCGCCGCGGTCTCGGGGCCGATGTCGAGTCCGATGCCGGAGGCGCCGAACGAGGTCTTCTCGATCGAGTAGGCCGCGGCGACCACATGGTCGGCGTCGGCCGAGAACGCGGAGGCGACCACGACGTCCGTGGGCAGGACGAGGTCGACGCCGCGCTCGGCGGCCTCCGCGAGGTAGCCCCGCACGGTGTCGAGCTGCTCGGCCTCGAGCAGGCTCGACGCGACCTTGTGGCCTTGGGCGGCGAGGAAGGTGAACAGCATCCCGCCGCCGATCAGCAGGGCGTCCACGCGTGGCAGCAGGTGGCCGATGACGCCGAGCTTGTCCGAGACCTTCGAGCCGCCGAGCACGACCGTGTACGGCCGCTCCGGGTTCTCGGTGAGTCGGTCGAGCACTGCGAGTTCGGCCGCGATGAGCAGCCCGGCGGCGCTCGGAAGCGCCTGGGCGAGTTCGTACACGCTCGCCTGCTTGCGGTGCACGACACCGAAGCCGTCCGACACGACGACATCGCCGAGGCCCGCAAGCTGGGCCGCGAACGCCTCGCGCTCCGCCGCATCCTTCGACGCCTCGCCGGGGTTGAACCGCAGGTTCTCCAGCAGGACCACGCCCGGCGTGGGGGCCGCTTCGACCACACCAGCCGCCGAGGACCCCACCGTCTCCGGCGAGAAGGCGACATCAACCCCGAGCAGCTCGCCGAGCCGCACCGCGACCGGTGCGAGCGAGTACTTCGGGTCGGGGGCGCCCTCCGGACGACCGAGGTGGCTCATCACCACGACCTTCGCCCCCTGCTCGAGCAGCAGGCGGATGGTCGGGACGGAGGCGCGCACCCGCCCGTCATCCGTGATGACGCCGTCCTTCAAGGGCACGTTGAGGTCGCACCGCAGGAGCACAACCTTCCCGGAGAGCGCGCCGAGGCTCTCGATCGTCCGGAGGGTCATCGGCTCAGAGACGTTCGGCGACGTACTCGGTCAGGTCGACGAGGCGGTTCGAGTAGCCCCACTCGTTGTCGTACCAGGCGTAGAGCTTCACCTGGTCGCCGATGATCTTGGTGAGCGGCGAGTCGTAGATCGACGAGTGCGGGTCCGTCGTGATGTCGCTCGAGACGATCTCGTCCTCGGAGTACTTCAGGATGCCCTTGAGGGGTCCATCTGCCGCGGCCTTGTAGGCCTCGTTGATCTCCTCGTGGGTCACGGTGCGCGACGCCTGGACGGTGAGGTCGGTGATCGAGCCGGTCGGCACCGGAACGCGCAGCGAGTAGCCGTCGAGCTTGCCCGCGAGCTCGGGGAGCACGAGGCCGATCGCCTTGGCCGCACCGGTCGAGGTCGGGACGATGTTGAGGGCGGCGGCGCGCGCGCGACGCAGGTCACTGTGCGGGCCGTCCTGCAGGTTCTGGTCGGCCGTGTAGGCGTGGATCGTGGTCATGAGACCGCGCTCGATGCCGAAGGCGTCGTTGAAGACCTTGGCCAGCGGCGCGAGGGAGTTGGTCGTGCACGACGCGTTCGAGAGGATGTGCATCGTCTCGGGGTCGTAAGTGCTCTCGTTGACGCCCATGACGAAGGTTCCGTCGGCGCCGGCCGCCGGAGCGGAGACGATGACCTTCTTGGCACCGCCGCCGTCGATGTGCTTGCGGGCGTCCTCCGCCTTGGTGAAGCGACCGGTCGACTCGATGACGATGTCGACGCCGTAGTCCGACCACGGAAGCAGCGCGGGATCGCGCTCCTCGAAGACGCGGATCGCGGTGCCGTTGACGACGATCTGCTCGCCGTCGTAGTCGACGGTGGCGTCGAGACGGCCGGTGATCGAGTCGTACTTGAGCAGATGCGCAAGGGTCTTGTTGTCCGTGAGGTCGTTCACGGCGACGATCTCGAGGTCGCTGCCCTGGGCGAGGGCGGCACGGAAGTAGTTGCGACCGATCCGGCCGAAGCCGTTGATGCCGATCTTGACGGACACGGTGTCTCCTTGATGAGCGCTGGGGGCGCGAGGTGTCAGATTGTGGGGTGGACGGTCGGTGGCCGGGGCGCTGGCCCCGGCCGCCTCGCCGATTACGACAGTAGCAGCAGGCCCGCGCCACCCGAGCGTGCGGCCTCGAAGCGCTCCCCGGCATCCGCCCAGTTGGCGATGTTCCAGAACGCCTTCACGTAGTCCGCCTTGACGTTGACGTAGTCGAGGTAGAAGGCGTGCTCCCACATGTCGAGCTGCAGGATGGGCGTGATGCCGAGCGGGGTGTTGTTCTGCTGGTCGTAGAGCTGGTGCACGAGCAGGCGCGCCCCCACCGGATCCCAGGCGAGCACCGCCCAGCCGGACCCCTGGAGGCTGTTCGCGGCGGCACTGAAGTGGCCGACGAATCCGTCGAAGGAGCCGAAGAACTCATCGATCGCCGCGGCGAGCTCGCCGACCGGCTTGTCGCCGCCGTCCGGCGAGAGATTCTTCCAGAAGATCGAATGGTTGACGTGCCCGCCGAGGTGGAACGCGAGATCCTTCTCGAGCTTCGGCACGTTGCTGAAATCGCCCGACTCGCGCGCCTCCTCGAGCTTCTCGAGGGCGGTGTTCGCGCCGGCGACGTACGTCGCGTGGTGCTTGTCGTGGTGCAGCTCCATGATCCGGGCGCTGATGCTCGGCTCGAGCGCCGCGTAGTCGTACGGCAGGTCGGGGAGGCTGTAGACGGCCATGATTTTCCTTCTTCCTTGCGTGAGGTTCTGTGAGGTTATCGAGGTCTACTCGTCGAAGTCGGGCGGCAGGTTGGCGTCGGTGCCGGGGATGCCGAGATCGACGGCCTTCTTGTCGGCCATCGCGAGGAGGCGGCGGATGCGGCCCGCGACGGCGTCCTTCGTCATCGGCGGCTCGGCGAAGTGGCCGAGCTCGTCGAGGCTGGCGTCGCGGTGGCCGAGCCGCAGCTCGCCCGCATAGCGCAAGTGCTCGGGCACCTCGTCGCCGAGGATCTCGAGCGCCCGCTCCACGCGCGCGCACGCGGCGACGGCGGCCTGCGCGGATCGGCGCAGGTTGGCGTCGTCGAAGTTGACGAGACGGTTGGCGGTGGCGCGCACCTCGCGGCGCTGCCGGAGTTCCTCCCAGGCAGCGACCGCATCCGCGGCGCCCATCATCCGCAGCATGGCGGCGATCGCCTCGCCCTCGCGGACGACGACGCGGTGCACGCCGCGCACCTCGCGCGCCTTCGCGGAGATCTTGAGCCGTCCGGCCGCGCCGACGAGGGCCATCGCCGCCTCGTTGCCGGGGCACACCACCTCCAGTGCGGCGGAGCGGCCCGGGTCGGTGAGGGTGCCGCGGGCGAGGAAGGCACCGCGCCAGATGGCGGCGAGGTCTTCACGAGAACCGGTCGTGAGACGGTTGGGGAGCCCGCGGATCGGACGGCGGCGCGCGTCGAGGAGTCCCGTCTGGCGGGCCAGGGTCTCTCCCCCGTCGACGACCCGCACGACGAAACTGGCCGGCTTACCCGGTCCGCCGCCGATCACCTTGCCCTCCGAGCGGACCCCGTACAGCTCGGCGAGGTCGCGGCGAACGCGCTGGGCGACCCGCTGCGAGTCGAGTTCCGCCTCGACGGCGATGCGTCCGGAGATGATGTGCAGTCCGCCCGAGAACCGCAGCAGCGCGGCGAGCTCGGCGGCCCGCACACTCGTCTTGCTCACCTCGACGGCGACGAGCTCATCCTTGACGTCCGCCGTCAGTGCCACGCGCTCATCTCCGTCTCTCGTCGTTTCTCGTTGTCTCTCGCCGTCGTCCGCCGGGAGAGCGTCGTCATTCGCGCCCGAGGTCGCGATGCCGCACGGTGACGGAGACACCCGGGAGAACCCGGAGGCGGCGCGCCACCTCCTCGGTGATCGCGACGGAGCGGTGCTTGCCGCCCGTGCATCCCATGGCGATCGTAGCGTGACGCTTGTTCTCCCGCCGGTACCCGTCGGCGACCGCGGACAGGGCGGCGACGTAGTGGTCGACGAATTCCGGCGCGTCCGGCTGGCCAAGGACGTAGTCGCGCACGCGATCGTCGAGACCGGTGAGCGGGGCGAGCTCCGGCACCCAGAACGGGTTGGGCAGGAAGCGCAGATCGGCGACCATGTCGGCGTCCGGCGGCAGCCCGTACTTGAAGCCGAAGCTCATCACCGTGAGCTTGAGCGAGGGCGCGGAGTCCTCGCCGAACAGTTCGGCGACCCGGGTGGCGAGCTGGTGGATGTTGAGGTCGGAGGTGTCGATCACGACATCGCTCTGCTCCCGCAGTCCCGTCATGCGGGTGCGCTCGGCGAGGATGCCGTCGAGCAGGGTGCCGTCTCCCTGCAGCGGATGCGGGCGCCGCACCTGTTCGAAGCGCCGCACGAGGGCCGCGTCGGTCGCGTCGAGGAACACCAGCCGGGCGATGCTCGACGCGCGCAGTTCGGCGACGAGCTGCTGCGCATCCGAGAACAGCCGGCCGCCGCGCACGTCGACGACGGCGGCGATGCGCGGGATCGCGCCGCCGGTGTGGGCGCCGAGATCCACGAGGGGGCGCAGCATCTGCGGAGGCAGGTTGTCGACGACATACCAGCCGAGATCCTCGAGGGCATTGGCGACCGTGGAGCGGCCGGCACCGGACATCCCGGTGACGATGAGCAGCTCGTGTACGTCGCCGTCGCTCATGCCTCGTCGTCTTCCCGTTCACCCGGCTGCTCGCGCCCGCTCGCGCGGGATGCTCCCAGCCTAGCGATGATGGACTCGGCGAGCTGAGGGCCGATCCCCCGCACTTCCGCGATCTGCTCGGCCGTCGCGGCACGCAGGCGCGCCACCGAGCCGAAGTGCCGCAGCAGCTCCTTCGACCTCGCCGGTCCGAGCCCCGGGATGTCGGAGAGCACCGTGCCGATGCCGGCGCGGCGTTTCTGGCGCTGGAAGGTGATCGCGAAACGGTGCGCCTCGTCGCGGATGCGCTGCAACAGGAAAAGCGCCTCGCTGCCGCGCGGCAGGATCACGGGGAACTCGTCGTCGGGGAGCCACACCTCCTCGAGGCGCTTCGCGATGCCGACGAGCGGGAGGTCGTCGATGCCGAGTTCGGCGAGCACCGCGGCGGCGGCCTGCACCTGCGGCTGCCCGCCGTCGACGATGAGCAGACCGGGGCGGTAGGCGAAGCGGCGCCTCGGGCGGGCGCCGTCATCGGCATCCGGCGCGTCCTCGTCGAGCCGCGCAAGGCGCCTGCGCAGAACCTGGGCCATCGACTCGGTGTCGTCGACCGTCCCGTCGACCGCGAATCTGCGGTAGTCGGACTTCTTCGGCAAGCCGTCCTCGAAGACGACCATCGAGGCGACCACGTTCGTGCCGCCCAGGTGCGAGACGTCGTAGCACTCCATCCGCAACGGCGCCTCGTCGAGCCCGAGTGCGTCCTGCAGCTCGGCGAGCGCGCGGCTGCGTGCCAGGTAGTCGGCGGTGCGTCGCGTCTTGTAGAGCGCGAGAGCCTGCTTCGCGTTGAGGGTCGCCGTCTGCAGCACGGCCGCCTTGTCCCCGCGTTGCGCGATCTTGAGGGTCACCCCGCCGCGCTCCCGGCGACCGGCGAGCCATTGCTCGAGAGCCTCGGCGTCGTCCGGTAGCACCGGCACGACGATCTCGCGCGGCGGTTGCTCGGTCTCGTAAGCGGTCTCGAGCACCGACTCGACGAGCTCCCCCGGGCTGATGTCCAGCTCCTTGTCGACGACCCAGCTGCGCACCCCGCGGATACGCCCCCCGCGCACGACGAACTGCTGCACCGCCGCCGCCAGCTCGTCCTCCTCGATCCCGAACACGTCGACCTCGGTGGTGTCGGGAAGCACCACGGCGCTCCGATCGAGCACGTTCTCGAGCGCCTGGATGCGGTCCCGGAGCTTGGCTGCGCGCTCATACTCGAAGGCCTCGGCGGCATCCTTCATCTCACGCTGCAGCAGCGTGATGACGCGCCGGTCGTGGCTCGCCATGAACGCGACGAACTGGTCGACGATCGCGCGGTGCTCCTCGATCGTGACTCTCAGCGAGCACGGGCCCCCGCAGCGGCCGATCTGCCCGGGAAAGCACGGGCGGCCGGTCTGCATCGCGCGCTGGTAGTTGGCATCCGAGCAGGTCCGGATCGGGAACGCCTTGATCATGAGGTCGATGGTCTCCCGCACCGCCCACACCTTCGGGTACGGGCCGAAGTAACGGGCACCCGGGATCCGCCGGTTGCGGGTGACCATCACGCGCGGCGCCTCGTCGCCGAGGGTCACGACCAGATACGGGTAGCTCTTGTCGTCGCGGAACCGGACGTTGTAGGGCGGCGCGTACTCCTTGATCCAGGTGTATTCCAGCTGGAGGGCCTCCACGTCGCTGGCGACGACCGTCCACTCGACCTTGGATGCCGCGAGCACCATATGACGGGTACGCTCGTGCAGGCTGCGCAAGGGCTGGAAGTAGTTCGCGAGCCGCTGCCGCAGGTTCACCGCCTTGCCGACGTAGAGGATGCGTCCGGCGGCATCCGAGAAGCGGTAGACACCGGGGGCGGCCGGGATCTCGCCAGCTCTGGGACGCCAGGAGAGCACCTCGGGGCGCGACGCGGCGGTCACTCAGCCGGCCTTCCGGCGACCTCGGCCCGCGGCCTCCGCGTCAAGGAGCTCCGCCAGGAACACGCCCGTGTGGCTCTTCGGGTTGCGCGCGAGCTGCTCTGGCGTGCCGGTGGCGACGACCATGCCGCCGCCCGACCCGCCCTCGGGGCCGAGGTCGACGATCCAGTCGGCGCTCTTGATGACGTCAAGGTTGTGCTCGATGACGACGACCGTGTTGCCCTTCTCGACGAGGCCGTTCAGCACCTCGAGCAGCTTGCGTACGTCCTCGAAGTGCAGACCCGTCGTCGGCTCGTCGAGCACGTAGATCGAGCGGCCGTTGGAGCGCTTCTGCAGCTCGGTCGCGAGCTTGACGCGCTGCGCCTCGCCGCCCGAGAGGGTCGTGGCGGACTGGCCGAGCCGCACGTAGCCGAGCCCCACATCCACGAGGGTCTTGAGGTAGCGATGGATGGCCGAGATCGGCTCGAAGAACTCGGCCGCCTCGCTGATCGGCATGTCGAGCACCTCGGCGATGTTCCTGCCCTTGTAGTGCACCTGCAGGGTGTCGCGGTTGTAACGCGCCCCGTGGCACACCTCGCACACGACGTAGACGTCCGGCAGGAAGTTCATCTCGATCTTGATCGTGCCGTCGCCGGCGCAGTTCT
>JASGGJ010000098.1:0-9044 GCA_047605085.1 Protaetiibacter sp. | reverse complement strand
GACGCGCGAGCCAGGACGCTCGTCGCACGGCTGCGCCAGGCGGGTGCCACCGGCCCCGGAACCATCGCGGCGTGCGTGGGCATCGGCATCTCGACCGCGGAGCAGGTCGCCGAGGTCCTGCAGTACGCCGACGGTGCCATCGTCGGCTCTGCGCTCGTCACCGCCCTCGCCGAGGGCGGCATTCCCGGCCTCGCGCGAACGGCATCCGCACTCTCCCAGGGAAAGTAGACTCGCGAACGTGATCGCAGCCCCCCTCAGCATCCCGAGTCCGTCCCCGGACTGGAAGCAGATCCACATTCCCATCGGCGAGTGGCTGCACGGCATCCTGCCGTTCGTGCCAGAGGACTGGGGATTCCGCATCACGAGCTATGCACTCGTCATCATCATCGGCATCTTCGCCGCCGTGCTGATCGCCAACGCGCGCCTCACCCGCCGCGGCGCCGAGCCCTGGATCATCGTCGACGTCGGCTTCTGGGCCGTCATCCTCGGCATTGTCGGAGCCAGGCTCTACCATGTCGCCACCCACCTGGGCGATTATTTCGGCCCCGCCAACGACAACCCGTGGAACCCATTCGAACCGGGGAGCATCTGGGCCATCTGGGAGGGCGGTGGCGCGATCTTCGGCTCGCTCATCGGCGGCGCGATCGGCGTCGCGATCGGATGCCGCCTCACGGGGCTGCGCTTCTGGAGCGTCGCGGACGCCATCGCGCCGGGCCTGCTCGTCGCGCAGGCCTTCGGCCGGCTCGGCAACTGGTTCAACCAGGAACTGTTCGGCCTGCCCACCGACCTCCCGTGGGGCCTCGAGATCGACCGCCCCAACGACGCCATCCCGGACGGCATCCCGGACGACGTGCTGTTCCATCCGACCTTCCTCTACGAGATCCTGTGGAACCTCGCCGGGTTCGCGATCGTCATCCTGGTCACCGAGCGCGTCGTGCGCGTCGTCGGCAAGCGCGTCCCGAGCCTCGTCCGCACCGACTTCTGGCAGTGGGGCAAGGTACTCGGCCTGTACCTCGTCTGGTACGGGCTCGGCCGGGTCTGGCTCGAATCGATCCGTCTCGACCCGAGTGAGACCTTCCTCGGAATCCGCCTCAACGTCTGGGCCGCGCTCGCCGCGATCGTGCTGGGGCTCGCGATCATCATCCTCCAGTCCCGCAGGCACCTCGGCGCCGAACCGGATGTCTACCTGCCCGGTCGGCGCCCGGAACCCACGCCTGAGGTAGACTCCGAGGACACCTATTCGGATTCGGATATTGACGAGCCGGGCGATGGCGCCGCGGAGCTCACCGAAGCTGCCGCCACAAGCGGCTCGACCCGATCAAGCTGAGTTCCGCGCACCTCCCTGACGAACCGGCCCGCTCCGACGGTTCCGGTACTCCCTCTCATCAGTTGGGCCATCGACGTCCCACCCCCGTGACATCGTGAGGACGGTAGCCATGGCGCAGCTGGGCAGCACTCCCGCCCCCTCGGGCTCGCGCGACCCCTTCTCGCGGTTCGGCGCGGTTCCCGAGGCACAGGGGATGTACAACCCGCGCTTCGAGAAGGACGCCTGCGGGCTGGCCATGGTCGCCACCCTGCGCGGCACCGCCGGTCACGACATCGTCACGCACGCCCTCGACGCGCTCCGCCACCTCGAGCACCGGGGCGCCGTCGGCTCCGACGCGGGCACCGGAGACGGCGCCGGCATCATCACCCAGATCCCGGATGCCTTCCTGCGCGCCGTCGCGGGGATCGAGCTGCCCCCGCTCGGCCAGTACGCCGTCGGCATGGCGTTCCTGCCGCTGGACGCCGCCGCCCGCGAGGCCGAGAAGGCGGCCATCGGCCGGGTCGCGGCCCAGGAGGGCCTTCGCGTGCTCGGCTGGCGCGTCGTCCCGACGAACCCCGAGCACCTCGGCACCCTCGCGCGCGAGGCGGCGCCCGCCTTCGAGCAGCTGTTCCTCGCGTCCGAGCGCACCGACGCGGCCGGCAAGCCGCTCGCGGGCATCGCCCTGGACCGGCAGACCTTCCGCCTGCGCAAGCGCGCCGAGCGCGAGCTCGGCTCGTACTTCCCCTCGCTGTCGAGCCGCACGCTCGTCTACAAGGGCATGGTGACGACGCTCCAGCTGGAGCCGTTCTACCCCGACCTCTCGGACGAGCGCTTCGCGACGAAGCTCGCGCTCGTGCACTCGCGGTATTCCACGAACACCTTCCCCTCGTGGCCGCTCGCACAGCCGTTCCGGATGATCGCGCACAACGGCGAGATCAACACCGTCCAGGGCAACCGCAACTGGATGCGGGCGCGGCAGAGCCAGCTGCGGTCCGATGACCTCGGCGAGCTGAGCCCGCTGTTCCCGATCGTCTCGGAGGGCGCGAGCGACTCTGCCTCCTTCGACGAGGTCGTCGAGCTGCTGACCCTCGGCGGCCGCAGCCTCCCGCACGCGATCATGATGATGGTGCCGGAGGCCTGGGAGAACCAGCTCGACATCGACCCAGCCCGCAAGGCGTTCTACGAGTACCACTCGTCGATCATGGAACCCTGGGACGGGCCCGCGGCGCTCGTCTTCACCGACGGCTCGCTCGTCGGCGCGACCCTCGACCGCAACGGCCTGCGGCCCGGACGCTTCCTCGTCACCGACGACGGCCTCGTCGTGCTCGCGAGCGAGATCGGCGTGCTCGACTTCCCGGCCGACACGGTCGTGCGCAAGGGGCGGCTGCGCCCCGGGAAGATGTTCCTCATCGACACGGCCCTCGGCCGCATCATCGAGGACGACGAGATCAAGACGGAACTCTCGGCCGCGCAGCCCTACGGGGCCTGGGTTCGGGAGAACCGCATCGAGCTTGCCGAGTTGCCGCCGCGCGAGCACGTCGTGCACACCGCCGCATCCGTGACCCGCCGCCAGCGCACCTTCGGGTACACCGAGGAGGAGGTGCGGATCCTCATCACCCCGATGGCGCAGAACGGCGCGGAGCCGCTCGGCGCCATGGGCTCCGACACGCCCATCGCGGTGCTGTCGGACCGTCCGCGGCTCATCTTCGACTACTTCACGCAGGCCTTCGCGCAGGTGACGAACCCGCCGCTCGACTCGATCCGCGAGGAGGTCGTCACCTCGATGCGGCTCGGCCTCGGCCCGGAGCGCAACCTGCTCGACGCGACGCCGGAGCACGCGCGTCAGATCGTGCTCGACTTCCCCGTCATCGACAACGACGAGCTCGCGAAGATCCTCCGCATCGGCCGCGACAGCGAGCAGCGCCTCAGCCACGCGCTGAGCGGGCTCTATCGGGTCGACGACGGCGAGGACGCCATGGAGCAGCGGATCGCCGAGATGTGCCGCGAGGCCGACGAGGCGATCGCCGCGGGCGTGCAGTTCCTGGTGATCTCCGACCGCAACTCGACGGCGGACCTCGCCCCCATCCCGTCGCTGCTGTCGCTCGCCGCCGTGCATCACCACCTCATCCGCAAGGGAACCCGGATGCAGGTGGGCATCATCGTCGAGACCGGGGATGCCCGCGAGGTGCACCACGCGGCGCTGCTGCTCGGCTACGGCGCCTCGGCGATCAACCCCTACCTCGCGATGGAGACCGCGGAGCAGCTCGTCGCGACGGGCATGATTCAGGGCCTCACGCCCGAGAAGGCGGTCAAGAACCTCATCAAGGCGCTCGGCAAGGGCGTTCTCAAGATCATGTCCAAAATGGGCATCTCGGTCATCGGCTCCTACGCGGGCGCGCAGGCGTTCGAGGCGGTCGGGCTCAGCCAGGAGTTCGTCGACCGCTACTTCACGGGCACCACGACCCTGCTCGGCGGGGTCGGCATCGACGTCATCGCAGAGGAGAACCGGGCACGGCACGAGAGCGCCTACCCGGAGAACTCGGGCGAGAACGTGCACGAGCGTCTGGCGACGGGCGGCGAGTACCAGTGGCGTCGCGAGGGGCCGCCTCACCTGTTCAGTCCGGAGACGGTGTTCAAGCTCCAGCATTCGACGCGCACCCGGCGCTTCGACGTGTTCCGCGAGTACACCCGTTCGGTCGACGAGCAGGCGGAACGGCTCATGACGTTGCGCGGCCTGTTCCGGCTGAAGACCCAGGAGCGCACCCCGGTGCCGATCGACGAGGTCGAGCCGGTCTCCTCGATCCTCACGCGCTTCAACACGGGGGCGATGAGCTACGGCTCGATCTCCCGCGAGGCGCACGAGACGCTCGCGATCGCCATGAATCGCATCGGCGGCCGCTCCAACACGGGCGAGGGCGGTGAGGACGTCGAGCGGCTGCTCGATCCAGAGCGCCGCAGCCGGATCAAGCAGATCGCATCGGGCCGGTTCGGCGTCACGAGCATGTACCTGACGCACGCGACCGACATCCAGATCAAGATGGCGCAGGGCGCCAAGCCCGGCGAGGGCGGCCAGCTCCCGCCGCAGAAGGTCTATCCGTGGATCGCGCGCACGCGCGGCGGCACCCCGGGCGTCGGACTCATCTCGCCGCCTCCGCACCACGACATCTACTCGATCGAAGACCTCAAGCAGCTGATCTTCGACGCCAAGCGCGCCAACCCGTCCGCCCGCATCCACGTCAAGCTCGTGAGCCAGTCGGGCATCGGGGCGGTCGCGGCCGGCGTCACGAAGGCACTCGCGGATGTCGTGCTGGTCTCCGGCCACGACGGCGGCACCGGAGCCTCGCCGCTCAACTCGCTCAAGCACGCGGGAACCCCGTGGGAGATCGGCCTCGCCGAGACCCAGCACACCCTCATGCTCAACGGCATGCGCGACCGGGTCGTCGTGCAGGTGGACGGCCAGATGAAGACCGGCCGCGACGTCGTCATCGCCGCCCTGCTGGGAGCTGAGGAGTACGGTTTCGCGACGGCGCCGCTCGTCGTCTCCGGCTGCATCCTCATGCGGGTGTGCCATCTGGACACCTGCCCGGTCGGCGTCGCGACGCAGAACCCGGAGCTGCGGGCGCGCTTCAGCGGAAAGCCGGAGTTCGTGGAGACCTTCTTCGAGTTCCTCGCCCAGGAGGTGCGCGAATACCTCGCCGAGCTCGGCTTCCGCTCGCTCGAGGAGGCGATCGGTCACGCCGAGCTGCTCGACGTCGACCGCGCGGTGCGGCACTGGAAGGCGGACGGCCTCGACCTCACCCCCGTGCTCGTCGGCCCCGGGTTCCCCGACGACGCGCCGCGCAGCAACCGGCGCCCGCAGAACCACGAGCTCGAGGAGCACTTCGACCAGGAGCTCATCCGGCTCTCGGCCGATGCGCTCGCGAACGGCACCCCGGTCAGGCTCGACCTCCCCATCCGGAACACGGAGCGCGCCGTCGGCACGATGCTGGGTCACGAGGTGACCAAGCGGTACGGGGAGCACGGGCTCCCGGAGGGCACCATCCAGGTGACGCTCCGCGGCTCGGCTGGGCAGTCGCTCGGCGCGTTCATGCCGCACGGGATCACGCTGCGCCTCGAGGGCGACTCGAACGACTACGTCGGCAAGGGCCTCTCGGGCGGGCAGATCGTCGTCCGCCCGCCGCGCGGCGCCGTCTTCCCGGCCGAGCGGAACGTCATCGCCGGGAACGTCATCGGCTACGGTGCGACGCGCGGCTCGATCTTCATCCGCGGCGTGGTCGGGGAGCGTTTCCTGGTGCGCAACTCGGGCGCGACGGCCGTCGTCGAAGGGGTCGGCGACCACGCGCTCGAGTACATGACGGGCGGGCTCGCGCTGATCCTGGGCGGTACCGGCCGCAACCTAGGCGCCGGAATGTCGGGCGGCACCGCCTACGTCTACGAGCTGCGCACCGAGCGCGTCAACCGCGAGTCGCTCGCGAGCGGCGAGCTCGAGCTGCTTCCGCTCGACTCCGCGGACGTCGCGATCGTCACCGATCTGCTCGCGACGCACATCGCGGAAACGGATTCTGCTCTCGCCAAGCGGCTGCTCGAGCACCCGGAGGAGACCATGTCCCGGTTCGTGAAGGTGCTGCCGCGCGACTACGCGGCGGTCATCGAGACCAGGCGGCAGGCCGCCGACGAGGGGCTCGACCCCGACGGCGACGTCGTGTGGGGCCGCATCATGCACGTGACGGGGGGCTGAGGATGGCCGATCCGAAAGGCTTCCTGAAGGTTCAGGAGCGCGAGCTTCCGAGCCGTCGACCGGTACCCGTCCGCATCCTGGACTGGAAAGAGGTCTACGAGGGGCAGGATCCCTCGCAGCTGCGGCGCCAGGCCGGCCGGTGCATGGACTGCGGCGTGCCGTTCTGCCACCAGGGCTGCCCGCTCGGCAACCTCATCCCGGAGTGGAACGACCTCATGTGGCGGGGCGAGGGGCGTCAGGCGATCGAGCGCCTGCACGCGACCAACAACTTCCCGGAGTTCACGGGGCGCCTGTGCCCTGCCCCCTGCGAGTCGTCCTGCGTGCTCGGCATCAACCAGCCGCCCGTCACGATCAAGCAGGTCGAGGTGTCGATCATCGATCAGGCGTTCCAGAACGGATGGGTGCAGCCGCACCCGCCGGAGCGCCTCACCGGCAAGACCGTCGCCGTGGTCGGCTCCGGGCCGGCCGGTCTCGCCGCCGCGCAGCAGCTGACGCGGGCCGGGCACACGGTCGCCGTGTACGAGCGCGACGACCGCATCGGCGGGCTGCTGCGCTACGGCATCCCGGACTTCAAGATGGAGAAGCGGCACCTCGAGCAGCGTCTCGCCCAGATGCAGGCCGAGGGCACCCGGTTCCGCGCGGGCGTGCAGATCGGCGTCGACATCTCCTGGGCCGAGCTCCGCGAGCGCTACGACGCGGTCGTCATCGCCACGGGGGCGACCGTGCCGCGCGAGCTGCCCATCCCGGGACGCGACCTGCTCGGCGTGCACGTCGCGATGGACTACCTCGTGCAGCAGAACAGAGTCGGAGCGGGTGACAAGCTCCCCGAGCAGCTCACCGCCCGCGGCAAGCACGTCGTCGTGATCGGCGGCGGCGACACGGGCGCCGACTGCATCGGCACCGCGCACCGGCAGGGCGCGTTGAGCGTCACCAACCTCGCGATCGGGTATCAACCTCCGCTCGAACGGCCCGTGCACCAGCCGTGGCCGATGACGCCCACCCTGTTCGAGGTCTCCTCGGCCCACGAGGAGGGCGGCGAGCGGATGTACCTCGCCTCGACCGTCGAGTTCCTCGGCAACGAGGCCGGCGAGGTGCGAGCGCTGCGGGTCGCCGAGACCGAGTACCTCGACGGGCACCGCGTGCCGAAGTCGGGCACCGAGCGCGACATCCCCGCCGACCTCGTGCTCATCGCCATGGGCTTCACGGGCCCCGAGCGCGACCGGCTCGACGAGCAGCTGCGTCTGCCGTTCGACGACCGGGGGAACGTCGCCCGCGATGGCGAGTACGCCACGAGCGAGTCGGGCGTCTTCGTGGCAGGGGATGCCGGTCGCGGCCAGTCGCTCATCGTCTGGGCGATCGCCGAGGGTCGCGCGGCGGCGGCCGCCGTCGACCGCTACCTCGAGGGCGAGACCGAGCTCCCGGCCCCCGTGCGTCCCACCGACCGGGGCTTCGGACTCTGAGCGAATGCTCGGCATCCGTCACGATCCGCACCACCCCCACACCACAGTGAAGGAACCATGAGACGAGCAAAGATCGTCGCGACGCTGGGACCCGCCACGTCGAGCTATGAGAACCTGCGGGCCATCATCGAGGCGGGCGTCAACGTCGCCCGGATGAACCTGAGCCACGGCAGCTACGAGGTGCACGAGGAGATCTACGACAGCGTGCGCAGGGCCGCCGATGACGCCGGGCAGCCGGTCGCGGTGCTCGTGGATCTGCAGGGTCCGAAGATCCGCCTCGGCAGATTCGCGGACGGCCCGCACGAGCTCGCGGCGGGAGACATCTTCACCATCACGACCGAGGAGGTCGAGGGCACCAAGGAGCTCGTCGGCACGACCTTCAAGGGCCTGCCGCAGGACGTCAAGCCGGGCGACTTCCTGCTGATCGACGACGGCAAGGTGAAGGTGCGGGTGCTCGACACCGACGGGGTGCGGGTGCGCACCGAGGTCGTCGTCGCCGGCCCGGTGTCGAACAACAAGGGCATCAACCTGCCAGGGGTCGCGGTCAACGTGCCGGCGCTCTCCGAGAAGGACGAGTCCGACCTGCGCTGGGGCCTGAAGCTCGGCGCCGACTACATCGCACTGTCCTTCGTGCGCGACGCACGCGACGTCACCCGCGTGCACGAGATCATGGCAGAGGAGGGGCGCAAGATCCCCGTCATCGCGAAGATCGAGAAGCCGCAGGCGGTCGACGCCCTCGAGGAGATCATCGACGCCTTCGACGGCATCATGGTCGCCAGGGGCGACCTCGCCGTCGAGTTGCCGCTCGAGGCGGTCCCCGTCGTGCAGAAGCGCGCCGTCGAGCTGTGCCGGCGGATGGCGAAGCCCGTCATCGTCGCGACCCAGATGCTCGAGTCGATGACGCACGCGCCCGTCCCGACGCGCGCCGAGGCGTCCGACGTCGCGAACGCGGTGCTCGACGGGGCGGATGCCGTCATGCTGTCGGGGGAGACGAGCGTCGGTGAATACCCGGTGATCACCGTGCAGACGATGGCCCGCATCATCGAATCGACCGAGGAGCACGGGCTCGAGCGCATCGCGCCGCTCGGCACCAAGCCCCGCACCCAGGGCGGGGCCATCACGCTCGCCGCGGCCGAGGTCGCCGACTTCGTCGACGCGAGGTACCTGTGCGTTTTCACCGAGTCGGGCGACTCGGCGCGCCGCATGTCGCGGCTGCGGTTCCGCATCCCGATGAAGGCGTTCACCCCGGACGAGGCGATCCGGCGCCGGATGAACCTCACCTGGGGCATCGAGTCGTTCAAGGTCGAGCGGGTGACCCACACGGATGCCATGTACGCCCAGGTCGACACCGTGCTGCTCGAGAACCAGCTCGCGGAGATCGGTGACAAGGTCGTGGTGATCTCGGGTTCCCCTCCCGGCATCCCCGGCTCCACGAACGACCTGCGCGTGCACGTCGTCGGCGACGCGATCAACAAGGTCACGCCGGTGTGGGAGTCCGGCGACCACGCCGACTGAAATGCCCCGCTGGTCGAGTAGTCCG
>JASGGJ010000097.1:0-9090 GCA_047605085.1 Protaetiibacter sp. | reverse complement strand
TGCTGATCATCGGCCGCTCCGGCGACGAGTCGGCGCTCGAGCTCATCAAGGCGGGTAACAGCGGCTTCGACGCGACCGTCGGGTATGCCTCAGAGTGGGGCGCCTGGGGCTCGATCGACACGGCCATCCGCGTGCTCGCCGGTCAGGACCCCGCCTACATCGGTGAGGAGATCCAGCTCGTCGACGCCGACAACAACATGCCCGACTCTGGCGACTACGTCGGCAGCGTCGACTTCAAGGCGGCGTTCACGGCGTCGTGGGGCATCGGCTGACCGTCGGACACGCTGACGCACGAGGCCCTCGGATGCGTCCGGGGGCCTCGTGCCGCGCGCAAACGCTGCGATGACAGTCATCAATGCCGCGGGGTCGCGCGAACAAGCGCTGGATGATTGCATGGTGTTCGATCCCGCAGCCGGGGCGACCTCATCGACAAAGGAGTCGTGATCGTGAGCTCTGATGAGAACTCCCGCGAATACGTGCTACGTCTCCACGATGTTGAGAAGCAGTTCGGAGGCACGCGCGCTCTGCGCAAGGCATCCCTCGCGGTACGCCCTGGCACGGTCCACGCCCTCCTCGGCGGCAACGGCTCGGGCAAGAGCACGTCGATCAAGATCCTCGCCGGAGTGTACGCCGCCGATGACGGCGAGTTGGAGATCGGCGGCGAGCACCGTGACCTGCGCAGTTGGACCGCTCAGGACGCCCACCATGCGGGCTTGCGGTTCGTACACCAGGACCTCGGCCTTTTCGAGGAACTCTCCATCGCAGAGAACTTCGGCCTCGACACGGGCTATCCCACCTCTATGCTCGGCAAGATCCAGTGGCACACGCTGGAGAACGAGGTCGCCGAAGTTCTCGCAGAGTATGACCTCAACATCGACCCGCGGCGCGCCATCGCACAGCTGCGCCCCTCCGACCGCACGATGGTCGCGATCGCCCGTGCACTGCGCGGCAGCAGCGATGGCGGGCGTCGCATCCTCATCCTCGACGAGCCGACGGCCTCACTCGCCGCGGCGGAATCTGCGCTGCTGCTAGAAAAGGTGCGACGCCTCGCCGACCGCGGTCAGACCGTGGTCATGGTCAGTCACCGCCTGCAAGAGGTGCTCGACGTCGCCGATGACTTCACCGTCTTCCGCGACGGCAAGGTCGTCGGCACCATCATCGACGCCCACCCGTCCGAGGACGAGTTGATCTCTCTCATGGCCGGCGGTTTCACGGTCGCCCTCGCACCCACCGGCGAGCGTTCGCACACGCGCGGAGAACCGACCCTCGAGGTGGCGCACCTCTCATCCGGTCCGCTGCGCGATGTGACCTTCACGGCCCATGGGGGCGAAATCCTCGGCATCGCCGGTCTGCAAGGCTCGGGCCGCAGTTCGCTGCTACAGGTGCTGTTCGGCGTGCATCGCCCGGCATCGGGCAGCGTCACGCTCGCCGGTGCCCCCTTCGCCCCGCACGACGTCCATGATGCGATGGCCGCCGGCGTCGGCATGGTGCCGGAGAACCGCGTGCGCGAGGCCGCCTTCATGGACCTCACCGTCAGCGACAACCTGGCCCTCGCGATGCTGGACGAGAACTTCACTGCCGGTCGGATGCCGAGGGAGCGCGAACGCAAGACGGCGAAGGCGCTGATCTCACGCTTCAACGTCAGAGTGGCCGGCGTCGATGCCCTGTTCAGCTCGATGTCCGGGGGCAACCAGCAGAAAGTCATTCTCGCTCGCTGGCTGCAGCGCAATCCCCGCCTGCTGCTGCTCGACGAGCCGACGCAGGGCGTCGACGTGATGAGCCGCGCCGAGATCTATGAGACCATCCGCGCTGCCGCCCGCGAGGGATGCACGGTCGTCGTCGCCTCCAGCGACATGGCCGAGCTCCATGCGCTCTGCGACCGGGTGCTGATCCTGGCGCGCGGCCGCATCACGGGAGAAGTGCTCGCCGGCGAGGCCGACGTCGACGGTCTCACTTCGCTCGTGCTGCGCGAGCCGAGCACGCGGCGCACGATCTACGAACCCGAATCCGCCCTCGAAAGGACGAAGACGTCATGACCTCTCCCGCATCGGCGACGCCGACCGACACCGTCGTCGTCGCGAAGAGCCCGTCTCGCGTGACAGCGTTCTTCGAGAAGTACGCGCTCGTCATCCTCACCCTCGTCGTTATCGTCTTCTTCGCGGTGTTCCCGGGCACGAGCGCCCAGTTCCTCACGGTGGCGAGCCTGAACACGGTGCTCACGAACATGCTCTGCGCCCTCATGGTCGCGCTCGCGGCGATGTTTCCGTTCGTCGCCGGATACATGGACTTCTCGGTCGGCGCGACGGCGGCACTGACCTGCGTGCTCGCCGCGCGACTCATGGACACGACCGTCAACGGTTTCGGCTGGCCGGTGTGGCTGGCGATCCTCGTTCCGGTGCTCTTGTCGCCGATCATCGGCATCGCGAACGGCTTCTTCGTCACGAAGCTGAAGATGAACCCGTTCGTGACGACGCTCGGGATGTCGCTGCTGCTGTACGGCATCTCGATGCTGTGGACCGGGGGACAGCGCCTGTCCGCCCCGGCGGGTTCGATCATCCTGACGTTCGCGACGACCAAGTGGCTCGGGCTGCCGCTGCCGGTCTACGCCGTCTTCCTCCTCGCCCTCATCGTCTGGTACGTCCTGACGCACACCCCGTTCGGCCGCTCGCTGTACGGCATGGGATCCAGCACGCCGTCGGCGCGCCTCGTCGGCATCCGCGTCGACCGGAACCTGTGGTGGGCGTTCGCCATCGCGTCGTTGCTCGGCTCGCTCGCCGGCATCATGCAGCTCGCGCAGGTCGGCAGCGCGACCGCGAGCGATGGCGGCTCGCTGCTTTTCAAGGGGATCACGTTCATCTTCCTGAGCGCGACCGCGATCACCCCCGGCTTCTTCAACGTGTGGGGGGCCGTCATCGCCGGCGTCCTGCTGTCGGCCTCGGTCACCGGATTGACCTTCATGGGCTTCGCCGGCTGGACCACGAACGTCTTCAACGGCATCGCGCTGATCACCGCCGTCGCCCTGTCGACCTATTTGGGACGCCGCAAGAAGCTCGGGTGATTTCGCAGAGCGGCATCGTCATCGACCCACTCGCGGCAGCGATCCCTAGGATGAGAACCGTATCGCCCTCATCGAACCGGGAACACCGCCGTGACCGACGTCCGAAAACTCGACCTCAACCTCATCGTCGTACTCAATGCCCTCCTGATTGAGCGCAACCTGACGCGCGCGGGCGAACGGGTCGGTATGACACAGCCTGCGGTGAGTGGCGCTTTGGCACGGCTGCGCGAACTCTTCGGCGATCCGCTGCTGGAGCGCGACGGACGCGGGTTCGTCCTCACGCCGCGCGCCGAAGCGCTCGTGCCCGCCGTCGCGGAGTGCATGATCGAGGTACAGCGCACCTTCGACGTGCTGCCGGAGTTCGAACCGACGACGAGCACACGGAGCTTCCTGGTGTCGGCGAGCGACTACGCGCTCTCCGAGATCACAGCTCCCCTGCTGAACCTGCTCGAAGTCGAAGCACCGCACACCCGCGTCGAGTTCAGCGCACTGCCGAGCTACGAGACGATCTCGCCCATCGACCTTCTTCGCTACGACGTCACGATCGCTGCAAGCGGTCGTGGCGTCCCCGGCAAACACGCCTCGCTGTTCTCGGATCGGTTCGTGTGCATTACGGACGCCGGAAACCCCGCGCTGCAGGACGGGCGGTTGCCGCTCGAGGCGCTCGGCGAATTGCGCGAGGTGCGGGCCGTTTTCGGGCCGCACGCGGCCACCCACATCGATGACATGCTCGCGGAGGCAGGACTGTCGCCGCCGGTGGCCGCCACCGTGCAGGGATTCCTTCCCGTGCCCTTCACTCTGCCCGGTACGCCGTGGGTCGGCTGGGTACCAGAGCGCACCGCGAATCGCTATACCGCAGCTCTTGGCCTGGTGATCGCGGAGACGCCGATCGCCCCGAGTGTTCTCGTCGAGGTCGCGCACTGGCATCCTTCAAAGACCCAAGACCCCGCGCTGCAGTGGCTCGTTCATCAACTGCGCCGTGCGGCGGAACTGGTCGAGTTCGGCGCCGACCAGCCCTCGTTTCCCAGTGGATGACCCCTTTGTCGAAACCACCGTGACCCGGTCACGGCGGCGGTAGCCTCGAACGCATGGCAGCATCGATCCCGGCCGCGGACTGGATGCCGCTCGAACCGCGCGGGGTCGCAGAACTGCTGTCGGCGACGTCGTCGCGGTGGTGGCTTTCGGGTGGAGCCGCACTGGATCGGTGGCTCGGCCGTCCGATCCGTCATCGCGCCAACATCGACATCAGCACCCTCGCTCGTGACCTGGGTCTTCTCGTCGGCGCGCTACCGAAAGGCTTCACGGCATGGGTCCTTGTCGATGACGGCGTCGTCGCCTGGGCGGATGCGGACACCGACGGCGACCTCCAGCCCGTTCTCGTCCGCGACGAGAGCACGGGCGCGTGGGTGCTGCAGGTCAACGCCGAGGACGGCACCGACGCCGTGTGGATGTACAAGCGCGATCCGCGTCTGCAGTTGCCATGGGACCGGGCCGTGTACGAGATCGACGGCATCCCGACCGGGGCGCCAGAGGTGCAGTTGGTGTGGAAGGCGCTGCGACCACGGCCAGAGGACGACATCGACAAGGATGCCGTGCTGCCGCACCTGCCGGAGACGGCGAGGGCCTGGTATGAGCGCACGATCCTCACCGTGCATCCGCACTCGACATGGTCCATCCATGTGCGGAGTCCATTCGCGCCGGCGAAGGCGAGCTGGAACCGCCAGCGGGGCTGAGCCGGGATGCGCAACTACGGCGCGTTACGGGTGCGGTAGTTCTCGTCGGAGATCGTCTCCAGCACGAGGGTGCGAAACCACCGCTGCGCCGGCGAAAGGCTTTCCTCGCGGCGGGTGTACAACATGACGGGCGAGCTCTCACCCGGCCAGGGCAGCTCCGCGATCCGCAGCCCGGGAAACCACCCGCAGAAGACCTCGGCGACGTGCCGCGGCAGAAACACGACGAGGTCGGTGGCCTCCAGGACGGCGGGCACCGTCGCATACTCCTCGACGGTGAGGGCGACCTGCGCCATCAGATCATGCTCGGCCAGCAGTTGGAGGGGGAACACGTGACCGCCGCGGGCGGAGACGCGCACGAACTGCCGCCCCGCGAACATGTCCGCGTGTGTGGATGGCAGCGGGTGCAGGGACGATGAGAGCGCGACGTATTCCACGTCTCGCACGCCCGCGCCCCACAGACCATCGGCACGCATCGGCGAGACGGTGACCGCCAGGTCGATCGTGCCGCGGACCACCCCGTCGGCGACCTGGTCGGAGTCCAGCCGCTGGACGCGCAGATGGGGGTGGGATGCCTCGCGTGCGAGCGCCGCCATGATCGGCGGCAGAAAGGTCTGCTCGCCGATCGAGGTGAGCCCGAGCAGCAGCTCGCCGCTGAACTTTCGGGGGTCGAACGGAGCGGACGCGCCAACGGCCGCATCGATCTGGGCGAGCGCCGCGTGCAGTGGCCCGAAGAGCTCCGTGGCGCGCGACGTCGGCACCATGACGTGCCCCTCGCGGCGGAAGAGATCGTCGCCGAAGCGCTGCCTCAGCCGCGCCAAGGTATAGCTGACGGTGGGCTGGGTCACGTGCAACCGCTCTGCGGCGGCCGTCAGGCTGCGCAACTCATAGAGCACCACGAAGGTGCGCAGGGCGTTCAGATCGGTGATCGCCATCTATAGATTCTATCGATGGATGGTCCGCCATGAATCTATTGGACCACTGAACTCGACGCACCTACCCTGAACACAGGGCGCACCCGGACTGGCCGGCTCTCGCTCTCAGTGACAAGGACGACACGCGGTGATCATCGACATCCACGGCCACTACACGACCGCCCCCGTGCAACTCGGCGCGTGGCGCGATCTGCAGATCGCCTTTGCGGATGGCGAGGGTGAGGCGCCGGATCCCGCTGCACTGCGGATCAGCGACGACGACATCCGCGAGACGATCGAGCAGAACCAGTTGCGACTCATGAACGACCGGGGCAGCGACCTGACGGTGTTCAGTCCGCGCGCCTCGTTCATGGCCCACCACATCGGCGACTTCGCCATCAGCCAAGCCTGGGCGCGCATCTGCAACGAGCTGTGCGCGCGGGTCTCCGCGCTGTTCCCCGACCGGTTCCTGCCCGGCGCGATGCTGCCGCAGTCGCCCGGCGTCGACCCCGCCACGACCGTCGCCGAGCTGACCCGCGCCGTCGAAGAGCTGGGCGTCGTGACCGTCAACCTCAACCCCGACCCCTCCGGCGGGCTGTGGACGGCGCCACCGCTGACCGACCGCTCCTGGTATCCGGTGTACGAGAAGCTCGTCGAGTACGAGCTGCCCGCGATGATCCACGTCTCGACCTCGTGCAAGCCGCAATTCCACACGACAGGCGATCACTACCTCGGCGCCGACACCACGGCATTCATGCAGCTGCTCAAGGGCGAGCTGTTCCGCGACTTCCCCGACCTCAAGCTCGTCATCCCGCACGGCGGCGGCGCGGTGCCCTATCACTGGGGCCGCTTCCGCGGGCTCGCGATGGCGCTCGGCAAGCCCGAGCTCGAAGCGCACCTGCTCGGCAACGTGTTCTTCGACACCTGCGTCTACCACCAGCCCGGCATCGACCTGCTGACCCGGGTCATCCCGACCGAGAACATCCTGTTCGCGAGCGAGATGATCGGTGCCGTCCGGGACATCGACCCGCGCACCGGTCACTATTTCGACGACACCAAGCGATACGTCGATGCCACCGAGAACCTCAGCGACGCGGAGCGCGCCCAGGTGTTCGAGGGCAACGCCCGCCGCGTGTACCCCCGCCTTGACCGCGCCCTCGCGGCGAGAGGACTGTGAGACAGGAATGCGCCTGAACAACCTCGGCATCGTCCGCACCAACATCGAACGCCCCGACCCGGCCGACGTCGCGCGGCTGTCGCGATTCGGCGTCGCGACCATCCACGAGGCGATGGGCCGCGTAGGACTCCTGCGCCCCTACATCCGCCCCGCCTACCCCGGCGCGACCCTGTGCGGCCCGGCCGTGACCGTGCTGCTGCAGCCAGGCGACAACTGGATGATGCACGTCGCCGCCGAGCAGGTGCAGCCCGGCGATGTGCTCGTGGCGGGCTGCACGAGCGAGAGCGAAGACGGATTCTTCGGCGAACTGCTGGCGACCTCACTCGCCTCACGCGGCTGCAAAGGCCTCGTCATCGACGGCGGTGTGCGCGACGTCGCCGAGCTGGAGAAGATGAGCTTCCCAGTGTTCTCCCGCGCGATCAGCTCCAAGGGCACCGTCAAGGCCACCCTCGGCTCGGTCAACATTCAGGTCGTCGTCGCCAACGCCGTCGTGAACCCCGGCGATGTCGTCGTGGCGGACGTCGACGGCGTCGTCGTCGTGCCGCGCCAGCTCGTCGGCGCGGTCGCAGAAGCGTCGCAGAAGCGCGAGGACAACGAGGAAAGCAAGCGGCAGAGATTCCGCGAGGGCGTGCTCGGACTCGACATCTACGGGATGCGCGAGCCGCTCGCCGCCGCCGGCCTGGAGTACGTGGAGGACTGATGGCCCACGGCGACACCACGGGCGGCTTCGAGAAGACCGCGGGCTGGCTCGACTGGTACGACGGCCCGTCCGTTCCGGCATTCCGGCTCCCGGCCGGCGCCGTCGACGCTCACTGCCACGTCTTCGGGCCGGGCGAGCGATTCCCCTACGCCCCCGAGCGCAAGTACACGCCGTGCGATGCCTCGGCCGAGCAGCTGTTCGCCCTCCGCGACCGGCTCGGCTTCGAGCGCAACGTCATCGTGCAGGCGAGCTGCCACGGCGCCGACAACAGCGCCCTCGTCGACGCGTTGCGTCACAGCTCCGGCCGGGCCCGCGGCGTCGCGACCGTGCGTCGCGACGTGACCGAGACCCAGCTCGCCGAGCTGCACGCCGCCGGCGTGCGCGGCGTGCGCTTCAACTTCGTCAAGCGGCTCGTCGACCGGGCGCCAACCGACTCGCTCGACGAGATCGTCGCGAAGGTCGCACCGCTCGGCTGGCACGTCGTCATCTACTTCGAGGCCGAAGACCTGCCCGAGCTGTACGACTTCTTCTCCGGTATCCCCACCGACGTCGTCGTCGACCATATGGGCCGTCCCGACGTCACGAAGGATGCCGACGGGCCGGAGTTCGCTCTGTTCCTGCGCTTCCTGCGCGAGAACCCGAAGGTGTGGACCAAGGTGAGCTGCCCAGAACGGCTCAGCGTCACCGGCCCGCGCGCTCTGCCCGGCGAGGCCGGCGGCGGACTCCCCCCGTACGCCGACGTCATCCCGTTCGCCCGTCGCGTGGCCGAGGAGTTCGAAGGCCGCGTGCTGTGGGGCACCGACTGGCCCCACCCCAACCTCAAAGACCACATGCCCGACGACGGGCTGCTGGTCGATTTCATCCCGCAGATCGCCCCGACCGCCGAGTTGCAACGCAAACTCCTCGTCGACAACCCGCGGCGACTCTACTGGCCGGACGAGCCGGCCTCCGCATCCGAAGGAGCATGATCATGGCACTCGACAAGCCGTACAAGAAAGTTCCCGGCACGACCATCTTCGATGCCGAGATGGCCCGCAAGGGCTACCACCTCAACCAGTTCTCGATGTCACTCATGAAACCCGAGAACCGCGAGCGCTTCCTCGCCGATCAGGAGGCCTATCTCGACGAATGGCCGCTGAGCCCCGCGCAGCGCCAGGCCGTGCTCGACATGGACCTCAACGCCATGATCGCCGAGGGCGGCAACATCTACTTCCTGTCGAAGATCGGCGCGACGCACGGGCTGAGCTTCCAGCAGATGGCCGGCTCCATGACCGGCATGAGCGAAGCGGCCTACCGCGACATGATGATCGGCGGCGGCCGCCGCCCCGAGGGCGTGCGCCTGAAGGATCTCGACGGATGGACCCCGCCGTCCACCGAGAAGGCGACGACGATGCGCCCGGACGCCCCGGCGCACTTCACGTCCGCGCTGTTCACCTCCCATGTGCCCGCGATCGGCGCCGCGATGGACCTCGGCAAGACCGAGGAGCCGTACTGGAAGAAGGTCTTCGACG
>JASGGJ010000096.1:0-9095 GCA_047605085.1 Protaetiibacter sp. | reverse complement strand
CGGTCGCCCGCCCGTTGCCGTCGAGCACCCACAGGTAGGCGCCCGTGCCGACGCCAACGGCGGCCTCGAGCAGCAACCGGCCCGCACCGGTGCCGTAGACCTCGGCGAGGATATACAGCCCGTCGAGCTCGTTCGGGTAGGGCGCGTCGTCGTCCCGGCCGTCGCTCGCCGTCGCCCATCCGACGATGCGACCGTCCTGCTCGGCGACGAACGCGCGCTCGTCCCCGTGGGGCGAGTGACCGCCGAGGATCTGCTCCCACCTCGCCACCCGATCCGCGCGGTTCGCCTCCCGCGCCGCAAGCACCGCCTCCGGGACGAGGCCCGTGTACGCCTCGCGCCAGGCCCGCAGGTGCACGCTCGTGACGCCCTCAGCGTCGGCGGCGACTGCGGCGCGCACCCGGATGCTCATCCCGCGATTCTCGCAGGACACATCGCGTTGAGTCGCTCAGCTACGCCGACGCGACGAAGGCCTCGACGGCCGCGCGGAATGTGAGCCGCGCGGCGGTGGTCAGTTGGCGGATGCGTGCTGGAAACTCTCGACCAGCGGGATACGCGCCCGCGGCACCGGGGCCGTGGTCACCAGACCGTATTGGCGGGACCCGCGGCGCGGAGTCGCTCGTCCTTGGTCACCAGGGTCGCGCCGGCCGCGATCGCCTGGCCGAGGATCAGGCGATCGAAGGGGTCCCTCGTGAATTCGAGCTCGCGCGCCGTGTCGACCACGGCGGGGAACGGGGTCGCGTCGTCCCGAAGCCCGAGCGCGTGGTCGAGTTCGTGCAGGACCGTCGCCGGGTCGGCCGCGATCCGCCCGATCTCGCGCAGATAGGCCAGCTCGAGCCGGACCATGGGCGAGCAGCGGACCTCGTCGCCGTTCAGCCGGTCGATGACCTCCGTCGAGAACCGGCGATGCTCTCCCGCCGCGAGCCAGACCACCGCATGAGTGTCCAGGTGGAGCAGGCTCACGCGTTCGCCTCGGCGTCCCAGGCTCCCGACCAGTCGATCGACACGAGCTCGTCGGGGTCGCCGACGATGAGCCCTGCGATCGGCGTGATCCGGGCGAGGCGATCCACCGGCGCGTCCGGGACGATCCGGAGCGTCCGGCCCTTCCGGGTGATCTCGAGCGGCTCCCCGGTCTCCAGAACGCGATCCACCAGCCGGTAAATGTCGTGGCGGAGCGAGGACAGCGGGATGACCATGCGAAGAGCATAGTACGTACGTCTCTTGCTTTCTTGTACGTACGAGAATCTTCGTCGCTGCTCGGCCGGGATGGCGCCGAAGGAGCTGTCCAATGCAGACCCGAACGGTCAGGACAGCGGCTCGGCCTCGACGAATCCCAGGCTCCGGGAGCCGCTATCGGCGGGGTTCCCGAGGAGGTCGAGGTCCCTGTCGGCCAGCAGCCGATCGCGAGCGGCGATCATGAAGCGGTGCTCGCTCACCGCGTTCCTGCCGCCCGCGGGGCGGCGAGCGTCAGGATGTTCTGCAGCACCGGTACAGAGTGGCCAACCCCGGACGAGCCCTGGCGCGACGCACGTGGCGAGGTTGTCCTCGGCGCTGGGGCTGCGCTGGGCCAGTCACCAGCCCGCGGTCGATCATCGTCCGGACATCGGCGAGATCGCGGTCATGACCGTGCTCGAGCTTCGAACGAGGCAGACCATACCCGGCGTCCGGACTCTCGCCCCGAGTCGGGTGAGGAATTCGGTGAGCCGCGCGGCGGTCGTCAGTTGGCGCATGCATGCTGGAAACTCACGAGTTCACGTCGGAGCGAGTTGAGCCGGGCGTGGGCCGCATCGCCGAACTGCTCCTGCAGCAGTGACCAGAGCCGTTCCTCAGCGTCGTCCGGCCGACCGGGCACCTCGACCCCGAGTTCCTTGAGCCTGGTCGACGCCGTCGACACGAGCAAGCTCTCGATCGTGGCTCGCCCTCGGCCGAGTTCGGCGAGTCCGCGCTCGACGAGCGCACCACCCGGCATCGCCGCAAAGTCGCTCATGCGGTAAGTCTACGAACCCTCGACGCCCGGCCGGCCGGATGCTCAAGCCAGCCCTCCGGAGGGGGCATCCCTCACCCCGTATGCCGCAAGCACTCCAGCACGGCGCGCCGACCGTGACACGTCCGGGAACATCCACAGGCTCGGAGCCAGGATCGGAGAGAACCGAGCCACCTGCACCACGATGACGGATCGGATGGGAAAGTCCGGACCAGCCTTAGCCCGCAGCGGCTCCGACAGCGATTCGAAGCCCGGATCGGTCGCGGGGACGATGCGCGCGTCTCCATAGACCTGATAGCCGCGTTGCTCGAAGACGTCGATTGCGGCAACACACACCGCGCCGCGCCGGCCGATGTTCCGCACGCTGCGCGGCGAGGCGATGTCGGCGATCAACAACTCCTCCGGAGAGGTGACGACGAAGATCTCCTTCGGTGACACGCTCGGCCGCCCCTGCTCGTCCGCACTCGCGAGCCAGCACAGCACCGCCCTGTCGAAGCACTCGATCACTTCCTCAGACAGCACCCAACGATGGTACCTAAGGGCCTTGCCATTGCCGGGGACGCCGTTGGCTACGCTCGACCGAGCACGCAATCAACGAGATCGCTTTGCGTAGCCATCGCGCTCAACTCGCGACAAGCGCGACCACTCGGGCGAGTTCCACGCCGTGGAGATATCGCTCGACCTCGACGTCGTAGTCGGTCTGGATGTTGATCCAGAATCGGTCGTCCGTACCGAGCGCCTTCGAAAGTCGCAGCGCGGTGTCGACGGTGATCCCGCGCTTGCCCCGGACGATCTCGCTGATGCGAGTCTGCGGAAGGCCGGTGGCCTGGGCAAGCCGGTACTGCGTGATGCCGAGCGGCTCCAGAAACTCCGTGAGCAGAATCTCGCCCGGAGTGATCGGATCGTGTGCTTTGGTCATCTCATCCTCGCTCAGTGGTAGTCCGTGATCTCAACGTCGTCTGCTCCGCCGTCGCTCCATACGAAACAGATGCGGTACTGGTCGTTGATGCGGATGGAGTGCTGCCCCGACCGATCCCCGGCCAGCTTCTCCAGCCGATTCCCGGGCGGGACGCGCAACGTGTTCAGTTCCGCCGCGGCATTCAGCAGTCGTAGCTTCTTCTGAGCCGCTCGTTGCAGCACCGGGCCGAGCGCCGCGACGTGTTCTCGATTCCACACCTTCTCGGTATCGCTGTCCTTGAAGGTCCGTATCATTGCTCGATACTACCGCGACTCGTAAGTACCGGCAATAATTCGCACGCGGACATTCACGGGGCCGCGAGAATGGAACACATGCGTCGATGACGGCGTCGGTGATTGTCGACTACCGGGATTCACTCGCCGCCGCGCTGGTCCCGTGCCCTGAGCGACCGAATCGAAAGAACGCCATGAACCGACCGGACTTCACCATCCGCCGCGCGACGACCGGCGATGCCGACTCCGTCCTGAATTTGGTCAGGCAGTTCGCGGTGTCCTTTACGCCGTCACAAGAGCGATTCAGCGAAGCGTTCGCCGCCGCGCTCGACCGCGACGACTTGTTCGCAGCTGTCGCGGTTGATGCTCCCAATGTCGTCGGGTACGTGCTCGCGAATCGCCACATCACCTTCTTTGCTGACGGTCCCGTCGTCTGGGTCGAGGAAGTGATGGTCGATCCGGCGTCACGAAAGCACGGCATCGGACGGGCTCTCATGGACGCGACGGAGGCGTGGGCACGCGCAGAAGGAGCGCGCTACATATCCCTCGCCACACGACGCGCATCGGACTTCTACCGAGCAATCGGGTACGAAGATTCCGCGGTGTTCTTTCGCAAACTTCTCGATTGAGCGAGGACTCCTGACGTCCGTCTGGCACCAGCCAACACCCGGCGCGACGTGCTTCAGGAGTCGATGACGTGCTGTCGCAGCGCGGCGGCAAGAGGCGCGAGATCCTGGTCGAGCGTCTGAACGACGAGATCGGTGTCAACACTGAATCACTCGTGAATGAGGATCTTGGGCGTCTCGAGGATGTCCTGGGCGAGGATGTCCTGGACGCGCTCCTCGGCAGAGCGAGTCACAGGGACACTGCGTCCCGTGCAGCGGGCTCCGACACGTGCAGTTTCATCACTTCGGGCGCGAAGACATCGACAGGATGCCCGAGGACTTCGCGAGCACCGACGTTGAGACGCTGATCCGCGGCAGCTTGCTGTGCGAGTGCTCCGGGAGCAACTCGACCATGATGTCGATGTCGCTTCCGCGTGGGCGGTTCCCCGCGCGACCGAGCCGAACAGGCACGGGTTCGTCGCGCCGTACTTGGCGAACAGCGCCTCCAGGGCGTCGCGATGCGCGGCGACGAGCTCGCTCAGTGCGAGCGCCTCCGGTGTTGCGACGAGCGTGGACATGCAACCAGGGACCCGCAGGGTCACCCTGCGAACCGAAGCGCCGACGCGCTGCTGCCGTCTACGTACCATCAGAGCATGACCTTCGACGCCCGCCACATCTCCCAGCCGATCAACCGCGATCCCTCGGTCGTCGCCGCGTTCGCCGGCGTACCGGAGAATCTGCCGAAGTGGGCGGCGGGTCTGTCGTCGGGCATCCGGAACGAGGGCGGCACATGGATCACGGATTCGCCGATGGGTGTGGTGGAGGTGCGATTCACCGGAGGCAGCGAGTTCGGCGTCCTCGACCACGATGTGATCTTCCCCGACGGCACTGTCGTTCATAACCCGCTTCGGGTGCTCCGTAACGGTGACGGGAGCGAGGTCGTCTTCACGCTCTACCGCCTGCCGAACACCACGGACGACGACTACGAACGGGACGCCGAGCTGGTCCGCGAGGACCTGATTCGCTTACGCGAACTGCTCGAATCCTGATCGCGCCAGTTCCTACCCAACTCCGGCTCGAGCTACCGCACGAGGTCGTCAAGGGCTCATGCACAATGAGCGGCTCCGCTGATTTGATGCGGGCGCAACTCAGGAGAAGAGCCCCGCAGTGCTCCGGAATCGACCGGAAAGAGGGCTATCTCCTGACTTGGGGCCGCGCAACCAGACTCGAGCAGGTTCACGACGTCGATGCGTGGCGAGCACGCACCAGCCAACTGGTGCATCAGCGGCTCAGGACCGCCGATCCCCTCGAACGGGTCGCCGCGGAGAATATCGGCGAGCAGTCTCGATGAGGCCGTTGATACTGGACGGATGCGGATGCGGATGCGGATGCTGCTAACGTCGAGCGGGCTGACCAATGCGGCCCTGATCGACGCCACGCGCGGACTTCTCGGCGGGCCGTTCTCCGAGGCGAAGCTCGCCGTAGTGCTCACCGCGTCGCTCGTGACCACAGGGGACAAGTCCTGGGTGCTCGCGGCCATCGACCGGCTGCGTGCACTCGAATGGGCAGGCATCGACCTCGTCGAGCTGAACGCCGGCCCGGTGCCGCTCGTCGAGGATCGCCTGCGGTCGGCCGATGTCGTCTACGTCGGCGGCGGCAATCACTACTGGCTGGCGCATACCATCGCGGCGCGGGGCCTCAAGCCGCTGTTCGGCGAACTCCTCGCGACAAAGGTGTACCTCGGCGAGAGCGCGGGCTCGATGATCTTCACCCCGTTGCTCACGACCGGAGCCGCCGCGATGCAGGACCAGGCCGAGCTGGACTCGCTGGGGATCGCATCCGTCGAGCCCGCGGTCGACCTCTTCGACTGGTATCTCAAACCGCATCTCGGGTCGCCGTTGTTCCCGGCACGCACCGACGAGTGGGCGGCCGAGCGCCATCGCCTGCTCGGCGGGCCTGCCTGGTTCATCGACGACGACACCGCACTGCTGATCCGGGATCCGGTCGATGACCCGGAAGTCGTCACCGAGGGCCGGTGGCTGCGGTTCGGCGACAGCGGCGAGCAGGCCTGACGCGGCCGGCTGCCCCGCTACGATGGGCGAATGTCTGACGAACTTCCCGATGTCGAGTTCGCCTTCCCCGGTCCGCTCAGAGACCGTCTCGTCTCCGCGATCCTGACCGGCGAGAAGTGCGCCACGAGCTCTCTCGTGCAGTTCTACGAGGCAGACGGGTCGGCGCTGCCCGAGATCGGTCAGCGTGGTGGAGTCCTCGACTCGGACGGCAAGGTCGTGGCCGTCATCGAGACCACCGGAGTGGAGGTCGTCGCCCTCCGTGATGTGCCTCTCCAGCACGCAATCGACGAGGGCGAGGGGTTCACTTCAGTGGACGAGTGGCGTGCGGCGCACCTGCGGTTCTGGACCTCGCCGGAGGTGCTCTCCGAGCTCGGTCAGGGCGTCAGTATCGATGACGGAACACCGGTCCTCTTGGAACGATTCGCCCTCATCGAGACTCGGTAGTCAACGCCCCCAAGTTCAGGCGCGGCCTGCCGAGTGATGTTGTCGCGGGCCCTTTCACGATGAGCGGGCTCGGCTGGACCCGACACCGAGTCGAGGTCGACGCGCTGGCGCGCCTGCCAGAGGTCGTGGGCGTCCTGCATCCGGAGCCAGCTCCCCGGCGTCGCCCCGAGCACCTTCGACAGCCGGAGCGCCATCTCCGAGGTGACTCGCGTCTGCCCATTCAGCAACCGGGTCACCGACGATGCCGCGACACCGAGCTTCGTCGCCAGCGTCCTGGCACTGATGCCGAACGGTTCCAAGTACACGCCGGTAATGAACTCGCCCGGGTGTGGTGGGTCGAACATCGGTTGCGTGCGTTCGTACGTAGTCATCAGTGGTAGTCCTCATAGTCCACGACGTAGGCGTCCCCGTCCCGGAACTCGAACGTCATCCTCACATTCGTCGTCCGCTACTCCACCACCTTGCCCACGACGACCGGGATGGCGCCGGTTGGCGGCACGATGCCGCTCAGCCGCTCCGGCGCGAGCACGCGAGCGACGTCCTCGCGCGTCATGAGGCCGCGCCCCACCACCAGGTCGGCGATCGACTCGTTCGTCGTGAGCGCGGTGTGGGCGAGCGTCGCCGCCTCCGTGTAGCCGATGTAGGGCGTGAGGGCGGTCACGACGCCGACGCTCGTGGCGACCTGACCGGCGAGCCTCGCCTCGTTCGCGGTGATGCCGTCGATGCAGTTGACGCGCAGCGTGCGGCAGGCGTTCGTCATCCAGGCGAGCGACTGCAGGATCGAGTGCGCGATCACCGGCTCGAAGGCGTTGAGCTGCAGCTGGCCGGCCTCCGCGGCGGCGGTGACCGTCGCATCCGCCCCGATGACGCTGAACGCGACCTGATTCACCACCTCGGGGATGACGGGGTTGATCTTGCCTGGCATGATCGAGGAACCGGCCTGCCTGGCCGGCAGGTGGATCTCGCCGAGCCCCGCCTGCGGGCCAGACGACAGCAGCCGCAGATCGTTGCAGACCTTCGAGAGCTTCACGGCGGCGCGCTTGAGCGTGCCGGAGAGCGTCATGAAGACGCCCGCGTCGGCGGTCGCCTCGATGAGGTCGGGGGCGGTCACCTGAGTGATGCCGGTGAGCTCCTCGAGATGGCGGCGCACCGCCTCCGCGTAGCGCGGGTCGGCGGTGATACCCGTGCCGATCGCGGTGGCGCCCATGTTGATCTCACTGAGCCACGGCAGCACCTCGGTGAGCCGATCGTAGTCCTCCGCGAGGGTCGTGGCGAATCCGGCGAACTCCTGACCGAGCGTCATCGGAACCGCGTCCTGCAGCTGGGTGCGGCCGACCTTGAGCACGTGGGCGAACTCGTGCCCCTTCGCTCGGAAGCTGCCGGTCAGCAGACGGTGCTCCTCGAGGAGCCGCTGAACCCCGAACACCATCGCGAGCTTGATCGCGGTCGGATACACGTCGTTGGTCGACTGGCTGCGGTTGACGTCGTCGAGGGGGTGCAGCCTGGCGTAGTCGCCCTTCTGGTAGCCGAGCTCCTCGAGGCAGGCGTTGGCGATCACCTCGTTGGTGTTCATGTTGGTGCTCGTGCCGGCACCGCCCTGGATCACGCCGACCACGAACTGCTCGTGCAGCTGGCCCGCGACGATCCGCTCGCACACCCGGTCGATGACCTCCGCCTTCACCGGATCGAGCGTTCCGAGCTCGCGGTTGGCGCGCGCCGCGGCCTGCTTGACACGGGCGAGCGCACGGATGAGGTCGGGGTAGTTCGAGATCGCCCGCCTGGTGATCGGGAAGTTCTCGAGCGCCCGCGCGGTGTGCACCCCCCAGTAGACCTCGGCGGGAACCCGGAGCTCGCCGAGGGAGTCGGCCTCGGTGCGGGTCGCCCCGGCGCCCCGCGGCTCGGGGGCGGACGAACCGGCCGTGTCGGACAACGCGCACTTCCTTCGATCGGGATGATTCGAGTCTACGGCGCAGCGGCCGGGCGCGGACCGGGTCTCAGAGACCGAACAGCGTGAGCAGGTGGTCGCCCACGATGAGATAGATGCCGAAGATCACGACGACTCCGCACAGCACGAACAGCCCCACCGAGACGGGCCGGCGCCACGCCGCGGCGCCATCGCCAAGCCGCAGTCCGAACGAGAACAGGGTCACCGCGACGCACGCCGAGACGAGGGCGGCCACGAACACCGTGAGGAACGCCATCCAGTCGATCATCGGCGGGCCTTCCGCTTCTTCGGCCGCACGAAGACGCCCGGCTCGGGATGGTGGAGGTTGCGGTGGTCGATGCGGCTGCGGCGCGACCAGAGGAAGATGCCGATGATCGCGACCGCCGCGAGCACGACGGCCGCGACGATGCCACCGACCCCGAGGCGCACCAGGAGCGCCGCCGATGCACCGACGAGCGCCGCGGCCGGGATGGTGATGAGCCAGCCGACGCCGATCCGGCCGGCCGTCCTCCAGCGCACCGAGGCGCCCTTGCGTCCGAGGCCGGTGCCGATGACCGAGCCCGACGCGACCTGGGTCGTCGAGAGCGCGAAGCCGAGATGGGTCGAGGCGAGGATGGTGGCCGTCGTCGCCGCCTCGGCCGCGAAGCCCTGCGCGGGCTCGACCTCGGTGATGCCGCGCCCCATGGTGCGGATGATGCGCCAGCCGCCGGAGTAGGTGCCCGCCGCGATCGCGATCGCGCACGCGGCGATGACCCACAGCTCCGGCCCGCTTCCGGCCTCTTGCAGTCCCGCGGCGATGAGGGCGAGCGTGATGACGCCCATCGTCTTCTGCGCGTCGTTGGTGCCGTGCGCGAGCG
>JASGGJ010000095.1:0-9099 GCA_047605085.1 Protaetiibacter sp. | reverse complement strand
CGCTCGGGAAAGCAAAGGTGTGCCCCTGGAGAGAATCGAACTCCCGACGCCCTCCTTAGGACGGAGGCGCTCTATCCACTGAGCTACAGAGGCGGGTCGGTCAAGCCTAACGGAGCGGGTTCTCTTCGGGGTGAGTGCGCTGCTTACCCTGCCGGGCTGAGCGACCGCCGACACCGCTCAGGCCGGAGGCGGGGAGAGGTAGATCGCCTCGCTGGCTTCGATGATGCGCTGGTTGTAGACGTCGGCACCCCAGTTGTACTCCTCGATGAACACGGAGCCGTCGGCGAGGACGCTGTTGACGTAGGCGACGTGGTTGGCGCCAGGGAACCAGGCGACCCATCCCGCCGCGGGGGTGGTGCTGACGGTCCAGCCGTGCTGCTCCCACTGGTACTTCCAGGAGTGCGCGGAACCGCCTCCGGGGGTGAGGAAGGACCAGGTGTACTTGAACGGCGCCGTCGTGCTGCCGGCGTCGCGGTTCAGGCGCCACGCGACGAAGTCGGTGCACTGGCGCACGAAGTAGTTGAGCGGGGAGAGCCCTCCGCCCTGGCTCATGCCGAGCTCGGTCGCCCACGGGTAGTCGTCGCCGAGCTCCATCGCGCCCGAGGCGAGATACTCGGCCATCCGCTGCTGGCGGAGGGCTTCGCGGTAGAGGCGCTTGAGATCCGCGGCGCTCGTGGAGTCGTAGCCGTCACGCGCGTCGCCGCTCGCCGTCGTATCGGCCCCGATGGCGGTGGCATTGAGGGCGAGCGCTTGGCCGTCGACCCTGGCCGCCGCGTCGACCGCGCCACCGTTCGCGTCGATGGAGGCGTAGGCGGGAAGCGTGAGCGACGCGAAGAGCCCGCCGACGAGCAGCATCGTGCCCGCCACGCTCAGTCGCTTGCGGATGGCGCCGGCCCGCGTCGCAGCGGCCGGGGCGATCGCGGCCTTCGTCGCCCGAGTTCGCGCGCGGCGGGAGGATCCCGCGGATGCCGCCGCCGCGTCGAAGGTGCCGAACGGCGCGGCGACTCGGGGTTCAAGGCCCTGCGGCTCGACACCCTGCGGCGCGAGGCCCGCAGCGGCCGGCGACGGGACGGCCGGGATCGCCTCACGGACGGGACCGCGGGGCTGGGCGGATGCCGCGGCCTCACGCACGGCACGCCGCGACCCCGGTCTCGCGGGGGCGGAGACGGCGGATGCCGCGTCGACGCCCGTCGACGCGGCTGCGGTCCGGAGCGAGCGACGTGAGGGGAGCTCGGTATTCTCGCGAGCAACGGCCACCCCATCGGGGCGGACCTGCTGCAGGAGCGGGGCGGCCTCCGAGCTCTTCGCGACGGGTTCCGTGAACCCGAGTGCCGCGAGGGTCTCGTAGTCAGTCACGTCGATGAAGCTCTTCCGGGTTGTGAAACGGCCCGATCGACGTTACGCGAGATCCCGCGAAATGTCACGTCTGGATAACGGCCCGTTTCCCGGGGCAGACGGCGTCGCTGCCAGGGTTTTCCCAGCTTGATGGCGGTTTCCGCGACGGATTCCGTCGCGCACCCGCCGATGCGGCGCTGCCGCTCCGACCGCATCCCCAGCCCTACGCCGCGGGCGCCAGGAACTCGCGCCACTCTGGCTGCGTGCGCTCCGCCCCCCGCACGAGCCAGGCCGTCCCGTGCGGCGGACGCGGCGCGAACCGCAGCGCCCAGCCCATCTCCTGCGGGGTCCGGTCGCCCTTGATGTTGTTGCAGCGCAGGCAGCAGGCCACGAGGTTCTCCCAGCTGTCCGCCCCGCCGCGAGACCGCGGGATGACGTGGTCGATCGTCGAGGCGTGCCCCGCGCAGTAGGCGCAGCGCTGGTCGTCGCGACGCAGCACCCCGCGCCTCGACACCGGCACCGCGCGGCCGCTCGGCACCCGTACGTAACGCCTCAGCAGGATCACCGAGGGGCGATCCCACTCCTCGGTGGTTCCGTGCACGGGGTTGTCGTCGTCGCACGCGATGACGACCGCCTTCCCGGACAGCACGAGCACGAGGGCTCTCTTGAACGATACGACGGCGAGCGGCTCGTATCCGGCGTTGAGGACGAGGGTGCGCAACGGGTCTCCTTTCGAGGGAGCCTGCCTGGCGGGCAGGCTGTCGAACTCCTCGGAGATCCGCGGAACGGGATCGAGAACAGAAAAAGGCGCCGTCGCGAACGACAGCGCCTCACCCGAGCTCGACGTGACAGTGCACCTCGGGCCGGCTGCTGGACTGTATGCGGAACTGCGCGCGCGCATCCGTGGTGCGGATGCTGTGCGTGTGACGCATACTGTCCTCCCGATCCGAGAACCTCCGAGGATGCCAGGGTAACGCGCCGAGCCGGATACCTCGCGAAAACCGCGAGTCGTGTCGCCCGCACGAAGCCCGCCCCGGAGCCCGCGAGGCGCGCGATCAGATCCCGTAGCGGACGAACCAGGCGTCCGGGTCCCAGATCTGATGCACCTCGACGACGCCGCCCGGTTTCGGCGCGTGCACCATCGTGTTGCCACCCATGTAGATCGCGGAGTGCCCGCCGCCATCCATGACGACCACGTCGCCGGGAAGCGCATCCTCGCGCGCGATGATGCGCCCGCCGCCCGCACCGCGCCCCTGCGCGCTCGAGGAGTGCGGCAGCGCGATGCCGAACTGGGCGTACACGAACATCACGAGGCCCGAGCAGTCGAAGCCCGCGGGCGACGCGCCGCCGTAGACGTAGGGCACGCCCTGGTACTGGAGCGCGACCTGCACGACCTGGTTCAGGTCGAAGCTGGGATAGGGCGGGTTCGCCAGGTAGTCGCTCACCGAGGGCCCGGAGTAGGAGGCGAGCGCCGCACGCTGGGCGGCGCGGAGCATCTCCGCGGCGGAGGTGAAGTCGTAGCCGTCGCGCGTCGTATCGCCGAGCGCCACGGATGCCACGGGCACGGTCTGGGCTCCCGCCTCGCGCAGCTGCTCGATCGCCGCGGCCCGGCTGGAGCCGTCGGCCGCCGCGGACGGGATGGCGTAGGCCGGCAGCGCGACCGTCGCGAAGAGGGCGGGGACGACGAGGACGATGATCGCGATGCTCCGGACCGAGCGGCCGCGGGCGGGGCGCTCCGACGGGTGGGACGACCGTCGATCGATCGAGTTGCCTGACACGAGGAACCTCCTGCGTCCCGGCCGCTCCAGGTGACGGCCCCATCCCTTCCGTATGTCACGTCGCCGGCAGAGGACGGGTTAACGGGACGCCCTGCCTGGCGGCCTCCGGCCTTCCTTGGGTGACCGAGAGGACCCGACGAGCCTACAGGACCGGCGCTCAGAGCTCGACGTAGATGTGCGAGGCGACCTCGTCTGGCAGCTCGAGCCCGTCTCCGAGCCCGTCGACCTGCACGATGACATACGATCCCGCCGGCGCGATGTTGACGGTCGCGCCGGGCACGACACCCGCCTCGCGCAGCTGCGCGAGCAGCTCCGGCTCGAACTGCACGGGCTCGCCGAGACGGCGGATCACGCCGCTCGTGGGCCCCTCGGAGCGGGCGGCGCGCGCCACGACGCTCTCGACCCCGTCGAGGAAGCGGCCGGCCGGCTGATCGCCGAGCTCGTCGAGACCCGGGATGGGGTTGCCGTACGGCGACTCGGTCGGGTGGTCGAGCAGTTCGAGCAGGCGACGCTCGACCTGCTCGCTCATGACGTGCTCCCAGCGGCACGCCTCGTCGTGCACGTAAGCCCAGTCCAGGCCGATGACATCCGCCAGGAGACGCTCGGCGAGGCGGTGCTTGCGCATGACGTGCATGGCGCGGCTGCGCCCCTCGCTCGTGAGCTCGAGGTGGCGGTCGCCCTCGACCACCACGAGGCCGTCACGCTCCATCCGCCCGATCGTCTGCGAGACGGTGGGCCCGGAATGGCCGAGGCGCTCGGAGATGCGCGCGCGCAACGGCGTGATCCCCTCCTCCTCGAGATCGAGGATGGTCCGGAGGTACATCTCGGTCGTGTCGACGAGATCGGTCATCGTGGCCTCCCTGCACGTACGCCTCCAGCCTACCGGGACGCTCAATAGACTCATGGCGTGCCGGACATCACGATCCCCCAGGAACTGCTCCCCCTCGACGGTCGTTTCGGATGCGGTCCGTCCAAGGTGCGCCCCGAGCAGTTCGACCACCTGCGGGCGAACGTCGAGCTGCTCGGCACCTCGCACCGGCAGAAACCCGTGAAGCAGCTCGTGGGCCGGGTGCGCGAGGGGTTTGCCGAGCTGTTCCGGCTGCCGGACGGATACGAGGTCGTGCTCGGCAACGGCGGCTCGACCGCGTTCTGGGATGCCGCGGCCTTCTCGCTCATCGAGCGGCGCAGCGAGAACCTGGTCTTCGGCGAGTTCGGCGCCAAGTTCGCGCAGGCGGCGAGCGCGCCGTTCCTCGAGGCGCCGCACCTCGTGAACGCGCCAGCGGGGTCGCGCGCCGAGGTCGAGGTCATCGAGGGCGTCGACGTGTACGCCTGGCCGCACAACGAGACCTCGACGGGCGTCATGGCGCCGGTCGCGCGCGTCGCAGGCGACCCCGGCGCGCTCACGGTCGTGGATGCCACGAGTGCGGCTGGCGGCGTGGAGGTCGAGCTCGCCGAGACCGACGTCTACTACTTCGCCCCGCAGAAGAATCTCGCCGCCGACGGTGGGCTCTGGTTCGCGACCTTCAGCCCGGCCGCGATCGAGCGGGTGGAGCGCCTCGCGGCATCCGGGCGCTGGATCCCCGAGTTCCTGTCGCTCAAGAACGCGGTCGACAACTCGCGGCTGGACCAGACCCTCAACACCCCGGCGATCGCGACGCTGCTGCTCATCCAGGCCCAGCTCGACTGGCTGAACGGCAACGGCGGCCTCGCCTTCGCGGATGCGCGCACGCGCGAGTCCTCTGCCCACCTCTACGGCTGGGCCGAGGAGCGCTCCTTCGCGACGCCGTTCGTGGCGGATCCCGCCCACCGCTCGCAAGTGGTCGTCACGATCGACTTCGACGAGTCGGTCGACGCCGCGACCGTGGCATCCGTGCTGCGCGCCAACGGCATCGTCGACACGGAGCCGTACCGCAAGCTCGGCCGCAATCAGCTGCGCATCGCGACCTTCGCCGCGATCGAGCCCGACGACGTGCGCGCACTCACCGCATCCATCGACTACGTCGTCGGCGCTCTCTAGCCGAGGCGACCGCGCTAGGCTCGCGGCATGCGGTTCTGGCTGAGGGATGGCGAGCGGCGCCCGGACCCGGAGCCGGTTCCCACGGATGATCGCGCCGCGATCCTCGCGGGCCTCGTGCTGTGGGTGATCGCCTTCGCGGCGCTACTCGTCTTCGTCGGACCGCTCGTCGAGGCCGGCCGCGTCTGGTGGTTGTGGACCTGCCTCACCGGGATCGGGATCGGGCTCGTCGCCCTCGTCTACGTGCACCGCTTCCGCCGCAAGCATCGCTGAGTCGCCCGGGTCGACGTCGATCCCGTCGTCGAGGTCGAAGTCGTCATCGAGATCGTCCTCGTCCTCGTCGAACTCCCCCTCCTCGGCGAGTCCGGCACCCGCCGCCGCACCCTGCGCGGCGCGGTACTCCTCGAGACGTTCCGACCACGGCACCCAGTCCGGCGCGAGCAGGGCGCCCTCCCCCGGCAGCAGCTCCACCTCGAGCACCGACGGGGCCTCGCCGGGCAGCTCGGCGACGCTCACGGTCCAGCGCCAACCCGGGTAGCCCGGCATCGTCGTGGCGAACGACAGGGTCGTCACGTGCGCGCCCTCGCCCTGCTGCGCCACGAGCTCGCCGACCGTCGCATCCGGGGTGATCTCCCGCAGCGCCTCGCGCGCGACGCGGGCGCGCTCCTCGTCGGTCACGGACGGATCACGCGTCCAGGTCGTCGGCGACCTTGCGCAGAACGGCGGCGATCTTCGCCCCGTGCGCGGGGTCGGGGTAGCGCCCGCGACGCAGACCGGAGCCGATCCCGTCGAGCAGTTTCACGAGGTCCTCCACGACGATCGCCATGTCGTCGGCGGAGCGGCGGCTGCGCTTGCCGAGGCTCGGCGGCGTGTCGAGCACGCGCACCGAGAGCGCCTGCGCGCCCTTCCGCCCGTCGGCGATGCCGAACTCGAGGCGCGTTCCCGCGCGCACCACGGAACCGGCGGGGAGCGCCGACGCGTGCAGGAAGACCTCCGCCCCGTCGTCGGAGGTGACGAAGCCGAAGCCCTTCTCCTCGTCGTAGAACTTCACCTTGCCGGTGGGCATCGCACGGCCTTTCTCGCTGATCACGGGACGGGATGCGGGGCTTAGTGTTGTCTCGTGCCCGAGAACGCCCCCGTCCCGCTCAATCGTATCGAACGCGTGCTGGCAGCGATGATCGCGACCATCGTCGGCCTCTCCATCCTCTCGATCATCGCCGTCATGATCGGCGCGGGACTGGGCGCGACGATGTCGGAGGGCGCCTGGCCCACGATCGCATTCGTCGGCTATATCGGGCTCCCGATCGCGTTCCTGCTCATCGTCGCCTTCCTCATCTTGAGCACGGTGCGCCGTCGCCGGCTCGCCAGGGACGGTGAGTAGCAGCAGTTCCGCCCTCGCGCTCGCGGCCTGGCTGCGCGCGCTGGACGACGACGCCCTCGCGGCGCTGCTGACCGCGCGTCCGGTGAGGGAGTCCGGCATCCGCGACGTCTTCGACCTGGCCGATGCGCTGCTCGAGGGATCCTCGATCCAGGCCGCGCTCGCCCATCTCGACCGCCCGGCCCTCGCCGGGCTGGCGGCGGTGACGCTGCTCGGCGACCCGGATGCGGACGCCGTCGCCACGCGCACCCGGCGCAGCCGGGCGGACGCCGTCGCCGCCCTCGAACGCCTCTCCGCGCTCGCGCTCGTCACGGGCGAAGGCGGACGCTGGACGGCCCCAGAGTCCGTCGCCGAGACCCTGCGCGGCTGGCCGGCGGCTCGGTTGCCCTCGCCAGAGGCGCTCATCGACGCGGCGCCGCCCGCCGCCCTCGAGCCGCTCCACGACGCGGACCGGAGTGCGGCCGACCGCACGGCGGGCGAACGCGCCTTCACCACCGTGACCGCGGTCGGCGAGCTCGTCGACGCGCTCGAGCGCGAACCCGCGCGGGTCCTGCAGCGCGGTGGCGTCGCGCTTCCCGACTGGCGGCGCCTGCTGACGGCATCCGGGGCGCAGGCCGACGAGGAGCTCGACGCGCTGCTCGCGCTCGGTGCGGGAGCCGGGCTGATCACCGGGGCCGGGGGCGCCTGGCGGGCGACGACGGAGGGCGATGCCTGGCGCGAGACGTCGCGGGCCGAGCGCTGGGTGGCGCTCGCGCACGGCTGGCTCGAGCGCGTGCCGCCCGAGCTCCGCGAGCAGTTGCGCGCCCGCGCGGGAGCCCGCTGGGGCGAGGGCCTGTCGCGCTATCTGGACTGGCTCTACCCGGCGGGCGGCGATTGGCTGCCAGAACGCACCCGCGCGGTCGTCAGGGCGGCGGAGCTGCTGGGCATCGTCGCCGCGTCGGTGCCGTCCACGGCGGGCACCGCGCTGCTCGGCGCGGGTGCGGACGCCGCATCCGCTGCCATCGCCGAGCTGTTCCCGCCCGATGTGCGGCAGGTGTACATCCAGCACGACCTCTCGATCATCGCGCCGGGTCCGCTCGCCGCCGACGTCGATCGGCGGCTGCGCGCCGTCGCCGAGGTCGAGTCGGTCGGGCTCGCGTCGAGCTACCGGGTGACCGCCGCATCCGTGACGCGCGCACTCACCCGGGGGACGGATGTCGAGCAGCTGCGCGCGCTGCTGGCCGAGATCTCGCTCACCGGCATCCCGCAACCTCTCGACTACCTGCTCGCCGAGACCGCGGCGCGCTTCGGCAGCCTGCGGGTCGGACCGCTCGCCGCTCCGCCGGACGGCCCTGATGCCTCCGCGCATGCGGCCGTGCGGGCCGAGGATCCCTCCCTCGTGGGGCAGCTCGTGATCGACCAGGCGCTCGCCCCGCTCGTGCTGCGCCGCACGGGCGAGCACCGGGCGGTGAGCCGCTTCGACGCCGAGACGGTGTACTGGGCCCTCGTGGATGCGCGCTACCCGGTCGTGCTCGAGGATGCGGACGGCGCCATCCGCTCGGTGCGCCGGAACCCGCCGCGCCCGGCCCCCGTCGAGGTGCGCCCCAACCCCGCGGATGCCCTCGTCGCGCGGCTGCGGGAGGCCGCCGCCGCGCAACCCGCCGAGAGCGGGGCGGCGTGGAACGCGCGCCAGCTCGAGATGGCGATCAAGGGCAGGCTGCAGGTGAGGGTCGTGGTGCGGATGCCGGACGGCAGCGAGGTGCCGTACCTGCTCGAGCCCGCCGCGCTGGCCGGCGGGCGCCTGCGCGCGCGCGACCGCCGGGCCGACATCGAGCGCACCCTGCCGCTCACCCACATCGTGGCGGTCACCCCCGCCTGACCTCCCGTGAGGGGTCGCAAAGTGTCCCTTCGACGGCGTGTCTCGAGCACTTTGCGACCCCTCGTCTGAGGCGGGCGACTCAGCACGCGGGCCGCATCCGCGGCTAGGCTTGGTCGGTTATGAACGGACCGCTGATCGTGCAGAGCGACCGCACCGTGCTGCTCGAGGTGGCGCACCCGGAGGCGGAGGAGGCGCGGCACGAGCTGGCCGTCTTCGCGGAGCTCGAGCGCGCCCCCGAGCACGTGCACACCTACCGCATCACCCGGCTCGGCCTGTGGAACGCGCGGGCCGCTGGGCACGACGCGAGCCAGATGCTCGCGACCCTCGAGCGCTACGCGAAGTTCCCCGTTCCGCAGTCGGTCGCCGTCGACATCGAGGAGACGGTCGGCCGCTACGGCCGCCTCGTGATCGCGCGCGACGAGGCGGGCGAGCTCGTCATCCGGGGCGCGGATGCCGCGGTGCTCACCGAGATCACCCGCAACTCGAAGATCGGGCCGTTCCTCGGCATCCGCCGCTCGAGCACCGAGTGGACGCTGCAGCCGTGGGCGCGCGGACAGGTCAAGCAGGAGCTGCTGAGAATCGGCTGGCCCGCCGAGGACGAGGCCGGCTACACCCCTGGCACCCCGCACCGGATCGAGCTCGCCGAGGACGGCTGGAGCCTGCGCCCCTACCAGCGTCAGGCGATCGACAACTTCTTCGCGGGCGGCTCCGGCGTCGTCGTGCTGCCGTGCGGCGC
>JASGGJ010000094.1:0-9386 GCA_047605085.1 Protaetiibacter sp. | reverse complement strand
GCCACGCGGATGTCACCATCCGCTGGGCGTCCACGCCCTCGCCCGACGTGTTCTAAGTACCCCCACCCGAGGCGTCACTTCGCGTCGCTGCGACGGGTCAGCACCCCGAGACTTACAGGAGATTCAGTTTGCCCGCACAACCGCGGTAACATTCCAGTCCGGCGCACTGATGCATCGGGTCCGGTTCCGAGGCTGTCCGCGCAGGTCGGTTGTTGAGGGGTGAGGTTCAAACGGTGAGCGACAACGCCTTGGTCGGGGAGGCGACGGCTTCTGCCGTTGTGCAACTGAAGCGGGGCAAGGGAGTGAAGCGCTCCGGCGCACCGCTCGCGGAGCGCGCCTACCGAGAACTTCGCAACCGCGTGATCAAGCTCGAGCTGTTCCCCGGCGAGCAATTCACCGAGGCACGGTTGAGTGAGGAGACCGGGATCGGCCAGACCCCGATCCGCGAAGCGCTCGGCCTGCTCGCGCGCGACGGACTCGTCATCAAGCGGCCCCAGGTCGGCTACATGGTGACGCCGCTCACCGTTCAGGGGATCCGAGATCTCTTCGACCTGCGGGCGATCGTCGAGTCGGCCGCCGTCGACCTCGCGACCGACCGGCTCACCCCACGGGACTGGGACGAGTTGGAGTCGCACATGCAGAGCCGCTACTCGCAGGACGACCCCGAGAGCATCGATCAGTTCCTCGACGACAATCAGTGCTTCCACTCGATCATCACCGCAGCCTCCGGGAACAAGCGCCTCGCTGCGGTCGTCGACGATGTCATCGAGGAGAGCCGTCGCATCATCCACCTCCGACTGCAGCTCGAGCCGCAGATCGAGAAAGTCCTTCACGAGCACACGGAACTTCTCGACGCGCTGAAACGACGTGACCGCGTCGAGGCGCGCCGCATCACGATGGATCAGGCGCTTCGCTCGAAGGAGGAGTGCGTCAGCGCCCTCGTCTCGAACAGCCGCCTCATGGAGGTCCCGCTGCCGCTCTGAGCCCGTTCGGCTCAGACGAAGGGTTCGATGAGCCTCGGATACACGTTGAGGCGCTCCACCCCCGAATCCGTGATGACGATCGCCGAACTCGCGGAGAGTCCGCCGAGTCCGGGGACGTTCAGCTGGGGCACGACGTGCAGGGTCATGCCCGCCTTCAGGATTCTCGTGTCACGCGGACGCACCCGGAACAGCTCGAACTCGGACCAGTTGATCCCGAACCCGTAGGCGGCGTGATTGAGCCAGTACTCGGCGACCCCGTGCCGCGTGTAGAACTCGAGCGCGATGCGCGCTCCCTCCTCCGATGTCATCCCCGGGTGGAGCTCCTGCTCGAGCAGTTCGACGCATCCGGCGACGATCTCGAGCTTCTTCAGGGCGCCGGAGCGGTCGGGGAGCCGGACGATCGTGCGCTCGATGGGGCACGCGTAGTTGTGCACGAAGCCCGAGATCCCCCAGCTCACGATCTGCCCGGGGCTCGGCGCCTTCTGCCCCCAGGTGATGTGTCCGAGCGTTCGGATCGGGCCCGCGAAGACCACGGACTTCGGCTCGTGCGCCCCGCCCCGTCTCGCGGCGAGGGACCAGGCGACACCCGCCGCCTCGACATCGGTGGCTCCCGCACGGAGCGCGGCCACCGCGGCGTCCGTGGCCTCGACGGAGATGTCGCCCGCCCGCCGGATGTGCGCGAGCTCGGCAGGCGACTTGATGGCACGCAGCTCTTCGACGTACGAGGTCACGTCGGCGAGCCCCTCCGAGGCGATGGAGCCGAACCGCGTCACCATGTGGTGGCTCAGAAAAGCCCGGCTGAGCTCGAGGCCGATCCGGCGGGGGCCGCCCGGCCCGGCGACGCGCCTGATGGCCTCCTCGAGCACGTCGCCGAGGTCCTCCTCGTCTCGGAAGACGCGCCACTCGTCAACCCAGCTCTGGCCGGTCCAGACCTCGCACCAGCCCTGGTCGAGGCGGCGCACCACGTAGCAATGCCGTCCGGTCGAGGAGAGCATCACGCCGGTGAGGTCGGTGTCCATCCACGTCGTCGAGACACCCGTGAGGTACCACGCGTTCGCGGATCCGGTGAAGAACGCCACGTCGACACCGTCGCGGCGCATCGCCTCGAGCACCGCATCACGGCGGCGCTCCAGCTCCTCGCGGGACACGGGGATGGTGAGATCCTCCAGGGGCGAGTCCCAACGCTCCTGTGGGGTCGTCGAGTTCATGATCGGTGTTCCTCCTTCGGCTCGGTCTTCTCGGCGGACCGCGCCGTGCGGCGGCCCGTGAACGTGGAAAGCGGACGGCTCCGGCGCCGCTTCGGATCGAGTGCGGAGCCGAGGGCCTCGCCCACGAGGATGAAGCCCATCGTCGAGAGCACGATCGCGACGCCGGGCCCCACGCTGAGCATCGGAGACACCGCGATGTAGCCGTAGCCGGACTGCAGCATCGACCCCCAGTCCGGAGTGGGCGGGGTCGCGCCGAGCCCGAGAAAGGCAAGCGTCGCCTGCATGAGGATGGCGCCGGCGATGCTCGTCGCCATGTACACGAACACCGGGGCGATCCCGTTCGGCAGGACGTGGCGAGCGATGATCCGGCCGTCGCGGAGCCCGGCGATCCTCGCGGCGTTGACGAAGTCGAAGTCGCGGATCGTCAGGGTCTGGCTCCGCATGAGCCGCGCGAAGGCGGGAATACCGACGATCCCGACGGCGATCATCGTGTTCGCCATCCCCGCACCGAGCATCGCGCCGATCGCGAGCGCGAGCAGCAGCGACGGGAACGAGATCATCGCGTCCATCACCCGCATGATCACCGCGTCGGCGGCGCCGCGGTAGTACCCCGCGACGACGCCGAGGATCCCGCCCGCGACCATGCTGATGCTGACGGCGAGCACGGCGACCGAGAGGGAGACCTGGCCGCCATAGAGCACTCGAGAGAACTGGTCACGGGCGAGCTCGTCGGTGCCGAACCAGTGCTCGAGGGAAGGCGGTGCGAGCGGCCCGACATCGAGCGGCTCGACCGGGTCGTACGGCGAGATCAGCGGAGCGAGTACCGCGGAGAGCACGACGACGAGCAGGATGGGCGCGCCGAGCCGCATCTGCGGGTTCGCCGTGAGAAAGCTCGTCACGCCCCGCACGCGGTCCGCGATCCGCCTGCTCTCGCGCTCAGCCACGGGAGATCCTCGGGTCGATGGTCCAGCTGATGACGTCGACGACGAGGTTGATCACGATGGCGACGAGAGCGAAGACGAGGGCGCCGCCCTGGACCACGGGCAGATCGCGGGTGAACACCGCGTCGACGAAGTAGGAGCCGATCCCCGGGATGCGGAAGATCGTCTCGATCGCGAGCGAACCTCCGAGAAGGCTGATGAAGTCGACGCCGAGGATCGTGAGCGGGGCGATCGTGGCGTTCGGGATGACGTGGCGCGCGAGCAGCCGCCGCTCGGGGACACCCTTGGCGCGGGCTGCGCGGATGTGCTCGGTTCCGAGCACCTCGATCGTGCTGTTCCGGAGCTGGCGGATCATCACCGCGGCGACGGGCATCGCGAGGGCGATCACCGGCATGATGAGCCGGATGAGATGCCCGCCCGGATCCTCCGCGAAAGGGACGTATCCCGAGGCAGGCAGCCACCTCAGGCCGACCGCGAACAACAGCACCAGGAGCACGGCGATCCAGAAGTTCGGGAAGGCGAGGCCGAGCGTGCCGAGCGCCGAGATCGAGGTGTCCCAGCCGCTGTCCTTCCTCGTCGCGGCGAACAGCGCCGTCGGGACCGCGACGATCACCGCGACGATGGTCGAGAGAACCGCGAGCTCGAGGGTGATCGGGAGCCGGTAGACGAGCGCGTCGAGCACGGGCTCGCCCGTCACGATCGACGAGCCGAAGTCGCCCTTGAGCGCACTCGCCAGCCAGGCGGCGTACTGCACGGGGATCGGATCGTTGAGACGCAGCCGCTCGCGCAGCGCCTCAACCGCCTGGGGGTCCGCGGCGTTGCCCGGACCCAGCATCGCCGTGACCGGGTCGCCGGGGATGAGCAGGGTCAGCCCGAAGACGAGAACCGAGACGAGGACGAGCACGGGCAGACTGTGCAGCAGCCGCGTGAGCACGAACCGGATCATCGGGCGGGCTCCGGCCCGGCGGCAGGTCCCGCCGCGGAGTGCAGCGAGGGCGGACCGACGCTCACGGGTCCGGCGAAGTGGCAGGCGCTCGGATGCCCCTGTCCGCGGTCGACGAGTGCGGGGACCTCCTCGGCGCAGATCGGCTGCGCCTTCCAGCACCGGGTCCGGAACCCGCATCCTGAGGGAGGGCGCACCGGGCTCGGCAGCTCGCCGGTGAGGATGATCCGCTCGCGAGCCGCCCCCGAGCTCGCACCGGGGATCGCGGACAGGAGCGCCTGAGTGTACGGGTGGACGGGATGCTCGAAGATCTCGTCGGCGGTGCCGGACTCGACGACGCGGCCGAGGTACATCACCGCGATCCGGTCGGAGACCTGCCGCATGACCGCGAGGTTGTGCCCGATGAAGAGATAGGCCAGCCCGCGCTCGCGCTGCAGGGTCTGCAGGAGGTTGAGGATCTGCGCCTGGATGGAGACGTCGAGGGCGGAGACCGGCTCGTCGAGCACGAGAAGCCGCGGGCCGCCGACGAGGGCGCGCGCGATGGCGACCCGTTGCAGCTGGCCCCCGGAGAACTCGTGGGCGTAACGGCCGCCCATCGACCCGTCGAGGCCGACGGCGGCGAGCAGCGCTGCGACGTCATCGTCGCCGAGATCGACGTCGGCGCGCGCGGCGGGCTCGCGGATGATGTCGACCGCCCGCATCCGCGGATCGAGCGAGGAATACGGGTTCTGGAAGACCATGGACGTCTGCCGCCAGACGGTCCGCCTGCTCCGGCGCCCGGTCACGTCCTCGCCGTCGAGCAGAATCCGCCCCCCGGTGCTCGGGGTCAGGTGCAGGAGCGTCCTCGCGAGCGTCGACTTCCCGCAGCCGGACTCGCCGACGAGGCCGAGCGTCTCGCGCGGGGCGATCTCCAGGTCGACGCCGCGCACGGCGTGAACCACCTGACGACGTCGGCCGGCCGCGTGCCGGCCGATCGCGAAACTGACCTCGAGCGACTCGATCGCGAGCACCGGGACCGTTGCGACGCGATCGGGAGCCGGAGACGCCGCCTCGGAGGGCGTGGAGGGGAGGGCGACCGGTTCTCTCAGCTCCTCGGCGAAGTGGCAGGCGACCGTTCGCCCGTCGACGAGTCGCGGATCCGGTCGTTCGCTCGCGCACCGCCCCCGTCCCTGGGAGAGCGCGCAGCGCGGGTGGAAGGCGCAGCCCGAGGGGCGTGCCGCCACGGTCGGGGGGCTGCCCGGGATCTGGGGAAGCGTCGCCCGGCGGGCGCGCTCGTCGGGCATGCTGGCGAGCAGCGCCCTGGTGTACGGATGGCGCGGCGAGGTGAGGACCTGGCCGACCGCGCCGGACTCGACGACCCGGCCGGCATACATGACGACGACCCGGTCGGCCATCTCCCTGACGACCCCGAGATCGTGCGTGATGAAGAGGGTCGCCGCTCCCGTCGTCCTCTGCGCTGCGCGGATCACGTCGAGGACCTGCGCCTGGGTGGTCACGTCGAGCGCGGTCGTCGGCTCATCCGCGATGAGGAGTGAGGGATTGTTCATCATCGCCATGGCGATGGCGACGCGCTGCCGCATCCCCCCGGAGTACTGATGAGGGTACCGGCCCGCGACCTCAGAGGGATCCGCGAAACCGGTTGCGGTGAGCACGGAGACGATGCGTGCCTCGACCTCGGCCGACGGCGCTCTCGGATGATGCACGGTGACGGCCTCGGCGAGCTGGGTGCCGATCTTCTGGATCGGGTTCAGGGACGAGAAAGGGTCCTGGAACACCATGCCGATGTCGCGTCCCCGCACCTCGCGAAGGCTCGCGCCCGAGAGGCCGATCAGGTCGCGACCCATGAACTCGGCCCGCCCTCTGGTCACCCGCCCCTGAACCGGGGGGATGAGGCCGAGAAGCCCGAGCACGGTCACACTCTTGCCCGAGCCGGACTCCCCGACCACGCACACGGTCTCGCCTCGATCGACCTCGAAGCCGACGCCCTCCACCGCGTGAACGGGACCGTCGCCGGTGGAGAACTCCACGGCCAGGTCGCTCACACGGAGGAGGGACGCCATTCGCTTCGCCGTTCGATCGGGTGCGGGCCGTGATCGGCCCGCACGGATGGGTCAGTTCGCCTTGGACGACCAGGCGGCCTCGAGGCGGGGCTCACCCAGCCCAGTCTGCGTCACGCCGCCGATCCAGGGCTGAACGGCATCCGGGGAGGGCCAGTTGCCGAGCGGGATCGAGACCGACGCGTCGATCATCGCGGCGACGATCTCCTCGTAGATCGCGCGGCGCTCCGTCTCGTCGTACGTCTCTCGAGCCTCGGCGCCCAACTCCTGGACGTACGCGCTGTCGGCGTCGTTCCAGTTGGGGTAGTTGAGCGCGCCGGATCCCGTCGAGCCCCAGTCGGTGGTGATCACACGGTTGGGATCGATGTAGGTGTAGTTGTTCGAGAGCACGAGGGGCTCGCTGTGCCCTGCCACGGTCGTCGCGATCCAGGTCGCGCGGTCGAGCACGTTGATGTTGAGGGTCACGCCGATCTCCGCGAGCTGGGTCTGCAGGATCTGCGCGGTCTGCAGGTCCGCGGGACGGGCGATGATCGTGATCGTGGTCTCGAAACCGTCGGGGTACCCCGCCGCCGCGAGTTCGCTCTTGGCCGCCTCGGGGTCGTACACGTAGTCCGGGGAGGTGATATCGACCCAGGAGCCGCGGATCCACCAGTGGGGGCGCACGTCGCCCGTTCCCAGGGCCAGCGTGTTGATCATCGCCTCACGGTCGATGCCCTTGACGAGCGCCTGGCGCACCGCCTTGTCGTCGAACGGTGCGACAAGCGTGTTGATCGAGAGCGTCGGGACCCGGTCGTTGAAGGAGAGGATCTGGATCCCGTCGTCCGAGGCCTCGGCGATCTTCACATCCGTCGTCGCGATCTGGGCCGCGAAGTCGATGTCTCCGCTCTGCAGGTTGAGGAACCGCACGGCCTGGTCGGTCAGCCCCACGAGCTCGAACCCGTCGAGGTAGGGCAGCGACTCGCCGTCCTCGCCCTCCTGGAAGTACTGGTCGAAGCGGAGGAAGCTCACCTCGCCGCCCGGCGTGTACTCGTCGAGGACGAACGGCCCGCTGCCGGCGTCCGCCGCCGACACGTCGCCGTCGTTCGCCTCGACCACCTCCTGATTGACGATCGGGAGAACGCCGGCCTGGCCGAGCGCGACGAGCAGCGACGCGTTAGGGGCCGTGAGGTCGAAGCGGACGGCCGTCGCGGAGACCGCCGTCGCGCTCGCGATCGCGTCGCGGACCTGGACCGCGCCGACACCGATCGTGTCGTCGGCCCCCATCCGCTCGAAGCTGTAGACGACGTCGTCCGCGGTGACCGCGGACCCGTCGTGGAATACGACGTCGTCGCGCAGCTGGAACTCGATGGAGAGCCCGTCGTCGGCAACGGTCCATTCCGTCGCGACCTCGGGGTTGATCCCGCCGGTCGCATCCACCGCGACGAGGGTGCTGTACAGCGCGCGGAACGCGGTGCGCTGGCAGACGCCGTTGTCGCCCTTGGCGGGATCGAGCGTCGTCGTCCCGGTCTCGGTGCAGCTGACGACCATGCTCCCGCCGCGGACCGGGCTGTCGGAGCCCGCTCCGGTGTCGTCCGGGGTCGTTCCGGTGCAGCCGGAGAGCCCCAGCACGACCGCGGTGGCCGCGGCGATGAGGGCGATTCCGGCGCGTCGTGATGTGCTGATCATGTGACGCCTCTCTGTTCTGTCGTTGGTGCAGATTGTCGGTGCGGATGGCGGTGATGCGGGTCGTCCCCGATACGCGGCGTCTCCCGGTATCGACCTCACCCCGGCGCTCCCGGCTCCAGGGCGAGGAGCCGGGCGGGGTTCGCGCGGGTGATGCGGTCGACGTCCTCGGCCGACATCCCCCGCGAGCGCATGAGCGGAATCGCACTCTCCAGGATGTGCCCGTAGCCGGGACCGCCGTAGGTGCTGAGGTAGACCTTCTGGCAGATGTCCTGCGAGATGAGGAGCTGATCGCCATGACCGGCGGCGATCAGCTCCATGAGCCACTCGATCCGGGTGCCGTCGTTCGGTCGCACAGCGCTCGGATCGTGGATGTAGTAGCTGGACTCCTGCCCGAACAGGTCGAGCTCGACGTACACGCCGCATTCCGCGAGCTCGATGATCCGCTCGGCCGAGGAGACGGTGCGGTCGATGTGCGAGATCGCCGTCCTGCCGAGGTCGGCCCCGGCATCCGTGAGGATCTCGATCACGGCGTCGAGGGAGTCGGGGTGGCGTCCCGGGTGGACTTGAATCGACGCGCCTGTGAGCTGCTGCGCCTCGCATGCAGCGCGGAGCACCCGCTCCTCGAACGGGTGGATGGGCCAGCTCAGCCCGATCTCCCCGATGATCCCGGCGCGGATGTCCGTTTCCCCGATCCCCTCGACGATGTCGCGGACGATCTCGTCGCGGATCTGGTCCCGCGAGAGCTGCTCGGCGCCTCGAGGGGCGAAGCCGTGAGCGTAGTACCCGGCTCCGACGACCACGTGCACCCCCGTGGCCCGGGAGATCCGGGCGAGCCCCCTCGCATCCCGTCCGATCCCGATGGTGGTGAGGTCGACGATCGTCCCACCGCCGAGGTCCCGGAAGAGCTCGACCTCCGTGATCGCCACGGCCACGTCGGTGAGCTCGAGGTTGTCGCGGTTGTAGTAGGCGCGGCGTACCCAGTCGTAGTTCGCGAGGGTGAGCGGTTCCTCGATCTTCCGCCGCACGCTCGCGGGGATCTCGGGTCCCCCGACACTCGCCCAGCGGTCCGGCCCTCCGACAGAGGAGGCCGTTGAACTCTCCGCGGTTCCCAGCCGGGCGAGGATCGCGGTGAAGTCGCTGAGGAGGTGCTCGTGGGGCTGAACATGACCGAGTGTGTCGGCGGCGACATCGCCGAGACAGGTGCGAACGACCCGGGTGCTCGATTCCGGCTGCGCTCGTGTCTCGTTCGGCACTGCCCACCTCCGGCTTCTGAAGTGCTTGAGCACCTTCTGTAAGATATTACATAGTAGATCTGGCATGTCAATTAGAGGGTCGGGCGCTCGCCGACCTCGAGGGGACGCCGTGGGACCGCGAGCCGGGGGCAGCCCGCCACAGCGGAGGGCCGCTCGCGCCGATGCGGCGCGAGCGGCGACCCACGGTCGCGGTCGCGGAACGCGAGGCCCTCGTGCGCACGGTGCGCGGCTCCGGATACCGCTTCGACCGCCACGCGGACGTCACCATCCGCTGGGCGTCGACGCCCTCGCCCGACGTGTTCTAGTACCGCGAGTGGTTCGGGAACCCGTTCTTCG
>JASGGJ010000093.1:0-9407 GCA_047605085.1 Protaetiibacter sp. | reverse complement strand
CTTGAGCCCGCTGTGGCCGAGCGTGCGGTATCTCATGAGGGCGCGACTCCGGTGGCGAAGGCCACCCGGAGGTCGTTGCGGGTCTGCACGAGGTGCTTGCGCATCGCCGTCGCCGCTCCGCGGGCGTCGTGGGCGCCGATGCGATCGTGGATCTCCTGGTGCTGCTCGATGAGCGACTCCATCGAGTCGGCGCGCTGGCGGTAGCCGCGGATGCTCGAGAGCCGGCTGGCGTGCAGCGGCTCGTCCATGCCCTCGACGAGGAAGCTCAGGGTGCGGTTGCCGCTCGCGGACGCCACGGCGGCGTGGAAGCGCACGTCGGCGTCGTTGAAGGCCACCTCGTCGTCGATCGAGCGCCGCATGAGGTCGAGCGACATCGCGAGGGCGTCGAGGTCGGCGCGCGTGGCATGGGTGGCCGCGAGCTGCGTCGCGTGCACCTCGATCGCGAGTCGCACCTCCAGCAGCTCCATGAGTCCGCGTGCGTCCCGCCGCACGGATGCCGAGAAGAAGTCGCGGAGGGGACGCGCGTTCGCGTGCGCGACGACCGGCCGTCGGCCGTGGCTGATCTCGATGAGCCCGCGCGCCTGGAGGGTGCGCAGCCCCTCGCGCACCGTGAGGCGGCTGAGGTGCAGCGTGGTCGCGAGCTCCGCCTCGGAGGGGAGGCTGTCGCCTGGCTCGAGCTGGCCGCCGAACAGCAGCTTCTCGACGTGCTGGGTGACGGCGTCGGTCGCGGCGATCCCCTCGCGGCGCGGGGCGGCGGCTGCGGTGCCGCTCTCGGAGTCCATGAGAGAAACCTTGGCAGAGCGGCGACGAAAAATCCAGGAGGAGCCTGATCAACTCATCTGATGAGTTGTGGAGCAATGGCTCGGATTTGCTGCAGTTAGACCAGCCTATTACTTGAATTTTACTGCCAGTTGCACATCTATTCATCAGCATGGATTGATTAACATCTCTGACAAGTGTTAGCGTGAACGACGTCGCGACGCCGCGGAGGCGCAGCGGCCTCCACACCAGGACGTCACCTCCGGGTGACCAGGATCGGCGTCGCGAGGATGCGCGCCGGGGAATGGAACACCATGCGCACACATTCACGGAAGCTCGTCGTGCTCGCCACCACCGGCGCGACGATGGCGGCTCTGGCGCTCGCGGGCTGCTCGAGCGACGACGGCGGTGCCGACGACGGTCCCGCGACCGTTCCCATGTGGGTCCGCGCGGCCACCGCGACGCAGAGCCAGGCGCTCGTCGACGCGTACAACGCCTCGCACGACGATCAGATCGATCTCACGGTCGTGCCGACCGACAACTACCTGCAGAAGGTGGGCGTCGCGGCGGGCTCCAACCAGCTGCCCTGCCTCATGGCCTCCGACGTCGTCTACATGCCCAACTTCGTCACGAAGAACCTGTACCTCGACATCACCGATCGCGTCGAGGCGCTCGACTTCGCCGACCAGCTCGCCCAGGGTCACCTGAGCCTCGCTTCGCAGGACGGCACGATCTACGGCGTGCCGCACAACGTGTCGGTCTCCGCGATCTTCCAGAACGATGTCCTGCTCGAGCAGGCGGGCATCGACCCGACCGCGCCGCTCGAGAGCCTGAAGCAGCTCGCCGAGAACGCGGCCAAGGTGGCGGCGCTCGGCTCCGACATCAGCGGCCTGTACTTCACGGGCAACAACGCGGGGAGCATCTCGTTCACGCACTTCCCGGCGATCTGGGCGTCCGGCGGCGAGGCCCTCTCGGAGGACGGCACCGAGTCGCTGCTCGACTCGGACGAGGCCGTCGCGGTCTTCGAGATCTTCAACGAGATGTATCAGGCGGGCAGCGTGCCGGAGACCGTCCCCAACGAGAGCGGCGCGACCCGCAACGAGGTGTTCGCCACCGGCAAGGTCGGCTACATGATCGCGAGCAACTCGGTGCTCGAGACGGTTCCGGAGACCGACGCGCTGAAGATCGGCGTGCAGGCGATCCCGGGCGTCGACGGCGGCGAGAGCGCCTACGTGGGCGGCGACGCGATCGGCATCACGGCCTCGTGCGACAACCCCGACGCGGCGTGGGACTTCCTCGAGTGGAGCCTCGGCGAGGAGGGCCAGATCGACGTGTTCGCCCAGATGAACCAGCTCACGGTGCGGGCCGACCTCGCCGACAACGAGTACGCGTCCGCCGACCCTCGCGTCGTGCGTCTCAACGAGCTCGTCGGCATCGGCGACACGCCGAAGGCGCTCAACTACGGGCAGACCTTCAACGATCCCAACGGGCCGGCTCTCAGCGTGTTCCGCGACGCTCTCTTCGGGGCGGACGCCGCCGCGGCGCTCGCCGCCGGCAACGACGCGATCAGCGCCTCGCTCGCCGCGCAGTGACACCCTGCGGTGGGGCGGGGGATCCCTCTCCCGCCCCACCGCGTGAACCCCCGGGACTGGACATGACAGCAACATCCGCCACGACCGCGCGCAGCGCGCGGACCCGCAGCAGCTCGCGCCGCCGACGCCGCGAGGCGATCGCCGGCCTGCTCTACTCGGCGCCCGCGGTGCTCGTGATCCTCGTGCTCTTCCTCGCGCCGCTCCTGCTCGCGTTCTGGATGTCGCTCAACGACTGGCCGCTCATCGGCACGCCCGCGTTCAACGCACCCGACAACTACACGGCGATCGGGCAGAACCGGCTCTTCCTCGACTCGATCGGCTTCACGGTCGGCTACACGGTCGTGATGACCGTCATCTTCCTCGTCGTCGGCACGGCGCTCGCGCTGCTCGTGCAGAACGCGCGCCCCGGCGTCGGCGTCTTCCGGACGGCCTTCCTGCTGCCGACGGCCGTCGGCCTCGCGTCCTCGTCGCTGCTGTTCTACGCCTTCTACAACAACGACTTCGGCTTCCTCGACGACGTGCTGCGCGCCGTCGGGCTCGTCCAGGGGCAGGCCGACTTCCTCGGCACCCCGGAGAACGCCTTCGCGTCGACCGTCGTGATGGTCACCTGGCGCTTCGCGGGGTTCAACATGATCATCCTGCTCACGGGGCTCCAAGCCATCCCCGTCGAGGTCTACGAGGCCGCCCGCACCGATGGCGCCGGATGGTGGAAGACCTTCTGGCTCGTCACGGTGCCGCTGCTCAAGCCCACGATCGTCCTGATCCTGGTACTCGCCATCACGGGATCGCTGCTCGCCTTCGAGCCCTTCTACGTGCTCACCGCGGGGGGCCCGAGCAACAGCACCGTGACCATGGTCATGGCCATGTTCCGTCAGGCCTTCACGCTGTTCGACCTCGGGCAGGCGGCGGCCATCGCGATGGTGCTGCTGGTGGTACTCGTCGCGATCAACGCGGCGCAGATGTTCCTCTTCCGCGAGAAGGAGAAGAAGTGACCTCGCTCACCCCGCGCATCCGCCGACGCATCGGGGACGGCGCCTTCTACAGCACCTCGCTCGTGCTCGCGGTGCTGTTCCTCACCCCGCTCGTGTGGTCGTTCTTCACCTCGGTGTACGGCTCGCGTGCCACCGGTGGCAATCCCGGCTTCGGCACGGGCAACTACGAGCGGCTCGTGGACTACGGCGCAGGTCTCTGGACCTACGCCTGGAACAGCGTCGTCGTCTCGGTCGTGGCCGTCGTCGGCACGCTCGTCGTGAGCGTGCTCGGCGGCTACGCCTTCGCGCGCTTCAGCTTCCCGGGCAAGAACCTCATCTTCCTCGGCGCACTCGCGATCCTGATGATCCCGCACCCCACGATCCTCGTGCCGCTCTACACGATGCTCGTCTGGGCGGGGCTGCAGAACTCGCTCGTGAGCGTCGGACTCGTGCTCGTGATGTTCCAGCTGCCGTTCGCGCTCTTCATGATGCGCAACGCCTTCGAGGCCCTGCCGAAGGAGCTCGAGGAGGCTGCGCTGCTCGACGGGAACACGAGCTTCGGCGCGCTGCGTCGCATCCTGCTGCGGGCGGTGACCCCCGCCATGGTCACGGTCGGCATGTTCGCCTTCCTCGCCGCCTGGAACGAGTTCCTGACGCCGCTCATCTTCCTCACCAACGGTGACAGCTTCACGCTGCCGATCGCGCTCGTGAGCCTGCGCAGCGGCGAGATGGGCACGATCGATCTCGGCGCCCTCCAGGCGGGCATCGTCGTCACGGCGATCCCCTGCCTGCTCATCTTCATCCTGCTGCAGCGCCACTACGTGCGCGGCTTCACGGCCGGCGCCGTGCGCGGATGATCCCCGTCCATCCTCATCCCATCGGAGAAGCAATGCCCACGACATCCGTCGCCCCTGCCGTCCCCACGACGGCGGGCCGCCTCGCGCCCGTCTCGCTCACGGACGTCACCCTCAGCGGCGGCGTCTGGGGCGCCTTCCAGCAGCTCAACCGGGACGCGATCATCCCGCACTGCGACGACGCGCTCGAGCGCGTCGGCTGGATCGAGAACTTCCGCGCGGCGGCCCGCGGCACGCTCGCGACCGAGCGCGTCGGGCGGCTGTTCACCGACTCCGAGATCTACAAGACGATGGAGGCGATGGCCTGGGAGAACGCCCGCCTCGCCTCGCCCGAGCTCGCGTCGCGCCTGGCCGAGCTGACCGCGCTGCTCGAGGCCGCGCAGGCGCCGGACGGCTACCTCAACACCTTCTACGGCTACGAGGGCGGGCCCGAACGCTACAGCGACTTCGAGTGGGGGCACGAGCTGTACTGCGACGGCCACCTCCTGCAGGCGGCGGTCGCAGTGATCCGCGCGGGAGGCCCCGAGGAGTTCCTCGCGGTGGCCCGGCGGCTCGCCGACCACGTGTGCGCGGAGTTCGGGGCCGACGGGCGCCAGGCGCTCTGCGGGCACCCCGAGATCGAGACGGCGCTCGTCGAGCTCTTCCGGGCGACGGGCGAGCGGCGCTACCTCGAGCAGGCGCGCCTGTTCGTCGAGCGCCGCGGCCACCGCATCCTCGGCGACACGATGTACAAGGGCCGTGACTACTACCAGGACGGCGTCCCGGTGCGCGAGGCGGAGGTTCTCGTGGGGCACTCGGTGCGCGCGCTCTACCTCGCGGCCGGCGCGATCGACGTGGCCGTGGAGACCGCGGACGAGGAACTGCTCACCGCGGTGCGGCGCCAGTACGACCGCACGCTCGAGCGGCGCACCTACCTCACCGGCGGCATGGGCTCCAACCACCACGGCGAGACCTACGGCGACGACTTCGAGCTGCCGAGCGAGCGCGCCTACAACGAGACCTGCGCAGCGGTCGCCTCGATCCACGTCGCGTGGCGGCTGCTGCTCGCGACGGGTGAGACCCGGTACGCCGACGTCATCGAGCGCACCCTCTACAACTCGGTCATCTCCTCGCCGTCGATCGACGGGCGCTCCTTCTTCTACGTGAACGCCCTGCAACGGCGCTCGCCCGGCATCGAGCCCGAGCCCGGCGTGCCGAGCCTCCGGCGCACCGACGGGCGGCGCGCCGGGTGGTTCACGACCTCCTGCTGCCCGACCAACCTCGCGCGCACCTTCGCGACCCTCGGCGCCTACGTCGCGACGGTCGACGGCGGCGGCGTGCAGCTGCACCAGTACGCGGCGGGCACCCTCGACCTCGCCTTCGGCGCCGGCCGCCGCGCGGTTCTCGCGGTCGACACCGACTACCCCCGGTCGGGCTCGATCGCGGTGCGGGTCGTCGAGACCGACGGAGAGCCCTGGGCGCTCACGCTCCGCGTGCCCGCGTGGGCGGCCGCCGCGACGGTGCGCGACGCCGACGGCGTCCGGGCCGTCGCGCCCGGGCCGCTGCGCCTCGAGCGGAGCTGGACGCCCGGCGAGCGCGTCGAGCTCGAGCTCGACGTGACGCCGCGCTGGGTGTTCGCGGATCCGCGCATCGACGATCTGCGCGGGCAGGTCGCCGTCGAGCGCGGCCCCGTCGTGTACGCCGTCGAGTCGCTCGACGCGGGTCTCGACCTCGACACCGTGCTCGTCGACTCGGGCGCGCCGCCGCGGGACACCGCGGAGCCCGTCCCCGGCCTCGACGACGTCGTGGCGGTCCGCGTCGCGGGCGCCGTGCGCGCGGTCCGCGACGCGTGGCCGTACGCGGCGGCGCCGGCGGAGCTCCAGATCGAGCGACGCGAGCTGCAGCTCATCCCGTACTACCGCTGGGCCAACCGCGGCGCGTCCACGATGCGGGTCTGGATGCCGCGGGCCGACGTCGCCGCCGCCGAGAGCGCCGCCCGTGGCTGAGGCATCGGCGGAGGGCGCCTGGCCCATCGCGGCGGCGATGATCAACTTCCCCGGTACGCGCGCCGACGGCGGCTCCGTGCAGGACGACTCCGCGGAGCAGTGGGCGGGCACGGTCGCCCAGGTGGCGGACGCGGGCTTCGCGCACATCGACCCGACCGATTCGTGGCTGCGACTCGCGGATCTCGAGCCCACGCGCCGTGCCGAGTTCCTCGGCGTGCTCGCCGACCACGGGCTCTCGATGGTGTCGCTCTCGACGGCGCGGCGCAGCGTCATCGATCCCGAGCGGGGCGACGAGAACCTCGCCTACAGCCACCGGGTGATCGACGTCGCCGCCGAGCTCGGCGCGGAGGTCGTCTCCTTCGGGCTCATGCGCGCCCTGACCCCGGCGCAGCAGCGGGCGCTGTGGTTCTGGACGGCGGCGGGCGCCGTGGATCCCGACGACGCCGGCGTCCGTGCCCTCGCCGTGCGCCGCTTCCGCGAGCTGGGCGAGCACGCCGCGTCCCTCGGCCTGCTCGTCTCGCTCGAGATGTACGAGGACACCTACCTCGGCTCGGCGGACTCGGCGGTCGCGCTCGTGCGCGACATCGACCATCCCGCGGTCGGCCTCAACCCCGACCTCGGGAACCTCGTGCGCCTGCACCGTCCCGTCGAGCACTGGAGGTCGATGGTCGACAAGGTCGTGCCGTACGCCAACTACTGGCACGTCAAGAACTACCTGCGCCTCGAGGACGCGGCGACGGGCGCCGTGCTCAGCAGTCCCGCTCCGATGGAGTCGGGCGTCATCGACTACCGCTACGCCGTGCGCCGCGCGATCGAGAGCGGCTTCCGGGGGGCGTTCTGCACGGAGCACTACGGGGGCGACGGGCTGAGCGTCAGCGCGACGAACCGCGAGTACCTGCGCCGCATCCTTCCGGTCGCCAGCCGCGCCGAGGCCGACCGGCTTCACCAGAACAGGGAGAGAACGACCGCATGAACCAGAGGATCGAGACCATCGCGGTCGTCGGAGCCGGATACATGGGCGGAGGGATCGCCCAGTCACTCGCGGACGCCGGGTTCCCGGTCGTCATCGCCGACGTGTCGTCGGCCGCGGCGCACAGCGCCCGCGACCGGCTGCTCGCCGAGACGGCCGACTTCGAGCGCGACGGCCTGCTCGAGCCGGGCGCCGTCGAGCGCGTCACGCGGAACCTCTCCGTCGCCGAGACGATCGAGGACGCCGTGCGCGACGTCGACTTCGTCGAGGAGGCCGTCTTCGAGGTGCCTGAGGTCAAGCACGAGGTGCTCGCGCGCATCTCGGCCGCCGCCCGCCCGGATGCGATCATCGGCAGCAACACCTCGACCATCCCCGTGCGGGTGCTCGACACCGCCGTGGAGCGCCCGGAGCGTTTCCTCACGGTGCACTGGAGCAACCCGGCGCCCTTCGTGCCCGGCATCGAGATCGTCGCGGGGCGCCACACCGACCCGTCGATCGTCCCGCTCGTGAAGGAGATGCTCGCGACGGCGGGCCGCTCGAGCGCGCAGGTCGCGGACACTCCCGGCTTCGTGCTCAACCGGCTTCAGTACGTGCTGCTCAAGGAGGCCATGTCGATCGTCGAGGAGGGCGTCGCGACGATCGACGACGTCGACACCATCGTGCGCTCGACGTTCGGATTCCGCCTCGGCTTCTTCGGACCGTTCGCGATCGCCGACATGGCCGGGCTCGACGTCTACGCCGACTGCTTCCGCACCTTCGAGGACGCCTACGGCGAGCGCTTCGCGACGCCGCGACTGCTCTCGGAGACGGTCGCCGCGGGACGCCTCGGAGTCAAGAGCGGTGCGGGACTCACGGGCGATTTCTCGCCGGAGCAGCGCGCCGAGCTCGTCGGGTACCGCAGCAGGGCGTACAGCCGATTCGCCGGGCTGCTGGCCGAGCTCGGTCCCTCGCCCATCGACCCCGAGCGTGCGGAGGGCTGAGGTGACCGCGGCACCGGTGCGGTTCGGCATCGTCGGCAGCGGATGGCGCAGCGACTCGTTCCTGAGGATCTCGCGCGAGGCTCCCTCTCTGTTCGAGGTTGCGGGCCTCGTCTCACGCTCGGCGGGGACTCGTGCGGCCACCGAGGCGGCGTGGGGCGTTCCCGGCTTCGCGCACGTCGACGAGCTCGTTGACGTGACGCGCCCGGAGTTCGTGGTGCTGTCCGTCCCGCGCACCGTCGTGCCGGGGATCGTCGAGCACCTGGTCGACCGGGGCGTCCCGGTGCTCACCGAGACGCCTCCCGCGATCGACCTCGGGGCCGCCGAGGAGCTCTTCCGCCGGGTCGCCGGCCGGGGCGTCGTGCAGGTGGCCGAGCAGTACCACCGCTCGCCCGTCCTCGCCGCCCAGCTCGCCATCGCCCGCTCGGGCCGCCTCGGCACCGTGAGCCAGGCGATGGTCGCGCAGTGCCACGACTACCACGGGGTGAGCGTCCTGCGGCGGGCGCTCGGCGTTCGGGGCGAGGCCGCGATCATCACGGCATCCGTGTTCGAGTCGCCGCTCGTGGCCGGACCGGATCGCACGGGCGACCCCGTCGAGGAGCGGATCGTCACCGCGCGGCAGCTCACGGCGCGATTCGACTTCGGCGACCGCCTCGGTATCTACGACTTCGCCCCCGAGCAGTACTTCTCGTGGATCCGCGCCAACCGGCTGCTCGTGCGCGGAGATCGCGGCGAGATCCGCGATGGCGAGGTGCGCAGCCTCGAGAGCTTCGACCATCCCGTCGTCGAGGAGCTGCGGCGCGTGAGCACGGGGGAGGGCGGCAATCTCGAGGGGATGTTCCTGCGGGGGATCCAGCTCGGCGCCGAGTGGGTGTTCGCCAATCCGTTCATGCCGTCGCGCCTGAACGACGACGAGATCGCGATCGCCTCGATGCTGCTCGGCATGCGGGAGCACATCGGGGGCGGCCCGGACGTCTACAGCCTCGCGGAAGCGAGTCAGGATCTGTATCTGGCGCTCGTCATGAAGGAGGCCGCGGCGACGGGAGCGCCGGTGCGCACCTCGCCTCGTGCCTGGGCGGACGCCCTCGCCGGCTGAGCCCGGTTACTCGCCGGCGGCGGGCGGGGTCCTGGGGGTGCGGGGTTTCGCGGCGGTCTTCGGCTGCGCGGCGGTCTTGCTGACGGGCGGTTTCACGGCGGGCTTCGGGGGGCGCTTCGTCGCGGCAGCCGGGGCGGCAGCCGGAGCGGTCGCGGCGGACCCCACCGCGGGGGTCGCGGGGGCGGGGGTCGCCGGAGCGGCGG
>JASGGJ010000092.1:0-9630 GCA_047605085.1 Protaetiibacter sp. | reverse complement strand
GCGACTTCGACCACGTCGCCGAGCAGGCCTTCTTCAACGTCGGCCCGATCTCGGATGTCGAGGCCAAGTGGGCTCAGCTGCAGAAGGAGAACGGCTGAGATGGTCCTCAAGGTCGCCGTCGTCTCGGCGGAACGCGAGCTGTGGTCGGGTGAGGCGACCCAGGTGATCGCCCGGACGACCGTGGGCGAGATCGGCATCCTGACCGGACACGAGCCGGTGCTCGGGATCCTCGCCCCCGGCGAGTCGCGGGTCACGACCACCGATGGCAGTGTCGTGACGGCTCGCGTCGAGGACGGGTTCCTCTCCGTGCAGGGCGACACCGTGACGATCGTGGCGGGAACCGCGGAACTCGTCTGACCGGATCGGCCGCGAAGGCCGAACCTCGGGGTGAATCCCGGGGCGGCCGGAACGTAGGGTGGAGCCATGCTCATCGTGATGGCGGGACTTCCTGCGGCCGGCAAGTCGACGATCGCGGAGGTCGTGGGGAACCGGATGGGGGTGCCGGTCGTCTCGGTCGACCCGATCGAGACCGCCATCCTCTCGGCGGGCATCGACGCCGACCAGCCGACCGGACTCGCCGCGTATCTCGTGGCAGGCAACGTCGCCGAGGCGGTGCTGGCGCGAGACAGGAGCATCATCGTGGACGCCGTCAACGCCGTGAACCCCGCCCGTGAGCAGTGGGTCGCGCTCGCGGAGCGCCAGAAGGCCGCGGTCCGTTTCATCGAGGTGGTGTGCTCGGATGCGGAGCTGCACCGGGAGCGACTCGCGGCGCGCGCGGAACGGCTCGCCGAGACCGCGTTGCCCGGCGCCTTCGCCGTCGAGCAGAGCCTCGACGAGTGGGAGGAGTGGTCGGGCTCCAGCGGTGCCATCGCGAGGATCACCCTCGACTCCGTCGAACCGCTGGGCGTCAATGTGGAGCGCGCACTCGCGTTCCTGCAGCGGTGACGTGCTGATCCTGCTTCCGCCGTCCGAGACCAAGCGGGATGGCGGCCTCGAGGGGAGCAGGCTCGCCCTGCGCGAGCTGGGATTCCCGTCCCTCGCCGCACCTCGTCGCATCGTGCTCGCCGCGCTCGAGGAGCTGGCCCGCGACCCTGAGGCGTCCGCGGTCGCGCTCAGGCTCGGGCCGAGGCAGGCGCACGAGGCCGAGCGCAACCGCCGCATCCGTCGCTCTCCGGTGCTGCCGGGGATCGACCGCTACGACGGCGTGCTCTACGAGGCGCTCGACGCGGGAAGCCTCCCGGAGCTCGCACGCGCCTTCGCGCATGAGCACCTCGCGATCGCCTCGGCGCTCTTCGGGCTGACCCGTGCCCTGGACCCCATCCCCGCGTACCGGCTCTCCGCCGACTCGCGGCTGCCCGGCGTCTCGCTCAGCAGAACGTGGGCGGCGTCCGTCTCGGCCGTGCTCGCCGCCCGGCCGGGGCTCGTACTCGATCTGCGCTCCGAGGCGTATGCGGCGCTCGGTCCCGCACCGGGTCGCGACGGCTCGGTGTTCGTGCGCGTCGTCACGCGGGAGGGCGGGCGCCGACGGGCGCTCAACCACTTCAACAAGGCGGGCAAGGGGCGCTTGACGCGTGCCCTGCTGCTCGCGGGCGTCGATCATCCGGACGTGCCGTCGCTGCTCGAGTGGGCAGAGGCGGCTGGCATCCGGCTCGAGCCCGGAGCGCAGGGCGAACTCGACCTCGTCGTGTGAGCGCGTTCGCCGCGTCGCGACCGCGATCCCGCACCCTCGCTTCGCTCAGACGGCGGCGCGCCAGCATCCCTCGAGATGGTCGTCGACGAGACCGGCGGACTGCATGAGCGCGTACATCGTGGTCGGGCCGACGAAGCGGTAGCCGAGCTTCTTGAGAGCCGCGCTGAGGGCGGTCGCCTCTGGGGTCGCCGCCGGGATGCCGGCGAGCGTCGGGTGTCGTGCCGTCGCATGCGGGGGAGCGAACGACCAGATGAGGCGGTCCAGGGCCCCGGGATCGCCTGCGACGAGGTCACGGGTGACGCGGGCGTTGCCGATCGTCGCCTCGATCTTGGCCCGGTTGCGGATGATGCCGGTATCGTCCATGAGCCGCTCCACCTCGCCCGCGTCGAAAGCCGCGACCGCGGCGATGTCGAAGTCGTGGAAGGCGGTCCGGAAGGCGGGACGTCGCCGCAGGATCGTGATCCAGGAGAGGCCGGCCTGGAATCCCTCGAGCGCGAGCTTCTCGAAGAGGGCGCGGTCGCCGTGCAGGGGACGCCCCCACTCCTCGTCGTGGTAGCGCCGGTATTCCGTGTCCTCGCCGACCCAGCCGCACCGCGCGAGCCCGTCGTCGGCGACGGCGAGGTCGAGCCTCACGCGGCCGACTCCTCGCCGGGGATGTCGAGGGTCGGCGAGGCGTCGGGTCGGTGTCCGGTGGGCAGCTTGTGCGGGATCCCCTCGTGGTCGAGCAGCCAGGACTTGGTGGGGATGCCCTCGCCGCCCGAGTAGCCGGTGATGACCCCGTTCGCCCCGAGCACACGGTGGCACGGCACGATGATCGGCACGGGATTGGCGCCGACCGCCCCTCCGACAGCGCGGCCCGCGGTGGGCCGGCCCGTGGTCTGGCCGAGCTCGCCGTAGGAGATGACCTCGCCCCACTGCAGCTCGACGAGCCGCTCCCAGACGGCGAGCTGGAACGCGGTACCCGCGAGGGAGACGGGCACCTCGAAGTCGTGACGGTGGCCGGCGAAGTACTCCTCCAGCTGGGCGACCGCGAGACCGGTCACCGCATCCGGTCGTTCGTCGAGCTCGTCGTGGGGGAGGACCCCGCCGCGCTCGATGGAGAGGGCGATGACGGCGACGCCGTCGCCGACGACCTCGATGCGCCCGATCGGGCTGTCGAGGCGGTGGAGCGCGACGGGCTCGCTGTGCTCGGAGGGGGAGACGGATGAGACGTCGGGGTTGGTCATGGCACGAGCGTAACCCCGGCGTCCGACGTCCACCGGCGGGAATCGGACATCGCGTGGATGGGGCGTCAAAGTCCGGATCGTGGAGGAGCGGCAGCATAGTCTCGGGGCATGGAGACTCGCCCCCTCGGACCGTCTGCCCTACAGCTCTCAGTGGTCGGTCTCGGCTGCAACAACCTCGGCCGGCCCGGCACGCTCACCGCGACGCAGGACGGCGCGAGCGCCGTCGTGCACGCCGCGCTCGACGCCGGGGTGACGTTCTTCGATACCGCCGACATCTACGGTGCGGAGTACGGCCTCTCCGAGACGCTGCTGGGCGTCGCCCTCGGCGGGCGGCGCGACGAAGCGATCATCGCGAGCAAGTTCGGGCACCAGGACTATCGCTCGCCGCTCGCCGACGTCGGACCGAAAGGCGCTCGCGCCTACCTCCGGGCTGCCGTCGAGGGCTCGCTCCGGCGCCTGAGGACCGACCGCATCGACCTCTACCAGCTGCACACCCCGGACCCCTTCACTCCCATCGAGGAGACGCTCGCGGCGCTCGACGAGCTCGTGCGCGAGGGCAAGGTGCGCGCGATCGGGCACTCGAACCTCGACGGCGACGCCATCCGCGCCTCCGACGACGCCGCGACCGCGCTCGGCACCGCGCGCTTCGCCTCGGCGCAGAACGAGTACAGCCTCCTCGCGCGCGGCGCCGAGCGCGAGGTGCTGCCCGCGGTGCGCGAGCGCGGTCTCGGCTTCCTGCCCTACTTCCCGCTCGCGAACGGGCTCTTCACGGGAAAGTTCAGCCGCACCGAGCGTCCCGCCGACAGCCGCATCGCTCGGCAGCGCCCGCACATCGCCGAGAACGCGCCGTGGGACGCGATCGAGGAGTGCCAGGGGTTCGCCGCCGCACGCGGGATCGGCATCCTCGAGGCGACCCTCGGCTGGCTGCTGTCGCGCCCAGAGCTCTCGAGCGTCATCGCGGGCGCCACGCGTCCCGAGCAGGTCGCGGAGAACGCCCGCGCCGGATCCGGCTGGCGTCCGAGCCTCGAGGAGGCCGCCGAGATCGAGGCGCTGTTCCCGATCCTCGGCTGAGGGTCTCCCAGTGGGCGCTCAGCTCGCGTACACCGCGATCGCGAGGTTGAGGCTCGAGGCGAACACCACCCATGCCAGATAGGGCATGAGCAGCACTGCCGCGACTGAATGCACGGGCCAGAACCGCAGGATCGTCACGAGCACCGCCGCGGCGAGGGCGACGATGATGCCGAAGGCGATCCACAGGGCTGCGACGCGCCACGCTGGGTAGAGCGCGAAGAACACCGGGGTCCATGCCGCATTGAGCACCAGCTGGACGAGGTAGGCGAGGAGGGCGGGGCGCACCTCGGCCTCGTGGCGTCGCCGCCAGACGAGCCAGGCGGCGACGGCCATCACGAGGTAGAGCGCCGTCCACACCGGGCCGAAGACGGCGTCGGGCGGGTTCCAGGCGGCCTTCTCGGCATCCGCGTACCATCCGTCGACGTGCGTCGTCGTCGCGAGGGATCCGGCGAAGCCGACGCCCGTCGCGAGCAGCACGGAGCCCAGCAGCACGAGGATCGAGATCACCGGGTGGGTGGCGCGCAGCGATCGAGTGGTGGTGTCCATGTCTTCTCAGTTCCCCACGAGTTCAGTGTCCCACGAGTTCAGTGCCCCACGAGCGGTCCCATGACCCGCGCGACGAGCGAGCGGCGCCTCGTGACACGCTCCTCGGCATCCGCGGCCGTCATCGCCGCAAGACCCGCGTTGGCCCCGAGGAAGCGCAGCGGCTCGAGCTCCCAGTCGGGGGAGCGGTGCCCCACCCACGGCAGCCGGGTGAGCTCGGTGTCGGCGCCCGTGAGGAGGTCGGCGAGCGTGCGCCCGGCGAGGTTGGTCGTCGAGAGGCCGTCGCCGACGTAGCCGCCGGCCCAGCCGATCCGGGTCGCGCTGTCGTAGCGCACGGCCGCGTGCCAGTCCCGCGGCACCCCGAGCGGTCCGCCCCAGCGGTGGGTGACGGCGGCGTCGCCGATCGCGGGGAACAGCTCGCCGAGCGCACGCCGGAGGTGGGAGAACACTCTCTCGACACGGTCGTACTCCGGACGGATGGCGCTGCCGAAGTGGTAGCGCGCGCCGCGGCCGCCGAAGGCGAAGCGGTCGTCGGCCGTGCGCTGCCCGTAGATGAGCAGATGGCGGTAGTCGCTGAAGGTACGGCCGTGCGGGATGCCGGTCTCCTCCCAGAACGCGGCCGGCAGCGGCTCGGTCGCGATCATGAGCGAGTACAGCGGCAGGATGCGGCGGTGGGTCTGCGCGAGCCGGGCGCCGTAGCCTTCGACCGCGAGCACGACGCGGTCGCAGGAGACGAGCCCGCGATCCGTCTCGACCTGGCCGGGATCGACCCGTGTGACGGTGGTGCCCTCGGCGATGCGCACGCCCCGGGCCTCGAGAGCGCGCGCGAGGCCACGCACCAGTTTCGCGGGATGCAGGCGCGCGCAGTTCGGGTCGAACACTCCGCCCCGCGCGCCGGCCGCGCGCACGCGGTCGGCATCCCACCAGGCAAGCGGGTCGGCTCCGTACTCCGCGGCCTCCGCGACATCGGCGCGCGCCGCCCGCTCCTGCACCGCGGAGCGCGCGTAGACGACGGTGCCCGCCCGCGCGTAGTCGCAGTCGATTCCGGCGTCGGATGCGGCCCTGCCGACCTCGGCGACGGTGTCGATCATCGCCCGTCGCATCGTGAGGGCGGCGCCTCGGCCGTGAGTCTTCGCGAGCGACGCCGTCGAGCGGGGGAACAGCGCCGAGCACCAACCCCCGTTGCGTCCGGATGCGCCGAACCCGGCGATTTCCTTCTCGAGCACCAGGATGCGGGCGGCGGGGTCGCGCTCTCGCAGGTACCACGCGGTCCACAGTCCGGTCAGGCCGCCGCCGACGATCACGACGTCGGCATCCGCATCCTGATCGAGTCCGGGGCGGCGCTCAAGCGCGTCGCCCGCAGCCCCGACGGAGTCGTGCCAGTAGGACAGCTCGCGGTAGCCGCTCATCCGTTCCTCAGCTGTGCCCTATCCGCCCGCGTCCCGCGTCCCCGCGCGACGTTCGCGAGGTTCGCAAGGTTCGCGAGGTCGCATCCCAAATCAAGGAGTTCCGCCGTCCTTCTCAAGGAATCGACGCCCGCATCCGGCCTCATCCGACGACACCAGCCACATCATTCACAGCCGCTCCTTGATTTGGGATGCTCGAATCCTTGATTTGGGCGGGGGCGGGGCGGGCTAGAGCCGCGCCCAGGCCTCGGTGAGCACCGAGCGGAGGATGCCCTCGATCTCGTCGAACTCTGCCGGCCCGATGGTGAGCGGAGGGGCGAGCTGCACGACGGGGTCGCCGCGGTCGTCCGCGCGGCAGTAGAGCCCCGCGTCGAAGAGCGCCTTCGACAGGAAGCCGCGCAGCAGCCGCTCCGACTCCTCCTCGTCGAAGGTCTCGCGGGTGTCGCGGTCCTTGACGAGCTCGATGCCGAAGAAGTAGCCGTCACCGCGCACATCGCCGACGATGGGAAGATCGCGCAGCCGCTCGAGCGCGGCACGGAACAGCGGCGAGTTCTGCTTCACGCGGTCGGTGAGGCCCTCCTCCTCGAAGATGGCGAGGTTCTCGAGGGCGACCGCGGCCGACACGGGGTGCCCGCCGAAGGTGTAGCCGTGATAGAACGCCGTCGTGCCGTGCCGGAACGGCTCGTACAGCCGGTCGCTCACGATGCACGCGCCGATGGGGGAGTAGCCGCTCGTCATGCCCTTCGCGCAGGTGATCATGTCGGGACGGATGTCGTACCCCGTCGACGCGAACATCTCGCCGATGCGCCCGAAGCCGGTGATGACCTCGTCCGCGACGAGCAGCACATCGTACTTGTCACAGATCTCGCGCACCCGCCGGAAGTATCCGGGCGGGGGCGGGAAGCATCCGCCGGAGTTCTGCACGGGTTCCAGGAACACCGCGGCGATCGTCTCCGGGCCCTCGAAGAGGATCAGCTCCTCGATGCGGTTCGCGGCCCACTGCCCGAAGCCCTCGAGCGATGCTCCCTCGTAGCCCATCTCGCTGGCCCGGTAGAAGTTGGTGTTGGGCACCCGGAACCCGCCGGGCGTGACGGGCTCGAACATCTCCTTCATGGCCGGGATGCCCGTGATCGCGAGCGCGCCCTGCGGCGTGCCGTGGTAGGCGACGTAGCGCGAGATCACCTTGTGCTTGGTGGGGCGACCCTGCAGCTTCCAGTAGTACTTGGCGAGTTTGAACGCGGTCTCGACGGCCTCGCCGCCGCCCGTCGTGAAGAACACCCTGTTGAGGTCGCCCGGCGCGTAGTCGGCGAGCCGGTCGGCGAGCTCGATCGCCGCGGGGTGCGCGTACGACCAGAGCGGGAAGAAGGCGAGCTCCTCCGCCTGCTTCGCCGCCGTCTCGGCGAGTCGCCGGCGCCCGTGACCGGCGTTGACCACGAAGAGGCCGGAGAGTCCGTCGAAGTAGCGTTTGCCGCGGGAGTCCCAGATGTGGTGGCCGTCGCCCCGCACGATGATGGGAGCGCCGTGCTCCTCGAGCACCGACTGGCGCGCGAAGTGCATCCAGAGGTGGTCCTTGGCCTTTCGCTGCAGCTCGCTCTCCGTCTGCGCGCTGAGGGCGTTGTCGATCATGGTCATTGCGATCACCTGGTTCCCCAGTTGTAGAGCTGCTTGGTCAGCTTGAGATAGACGAAGGTCTCCGTCGCCTGCACGCCCTCGATGCGGCGGATGCGGTCGTTGAGCAGTTCCATGAGGTCGTCGTCGTTCTCGCAGACGACCTCGGCCAGGATGTCGAAGCTTCCCGCGGTCAGCACCACGTAGTCGACGGCCGTGATCTCGGCGAGCCGCTCCGCGACCGTGCGGCTGTCGCCGGTCACCCGGATGCCGACCATCGCCTGGCGGTAGAAGCCGAGCTGCATGGGGTCGGTGACGGCGACGACCTGCATGACACCGCTCTCGGTGAGCTTCTGCACCCGCTGACGCACGGCGGCCTCCGAGAGCCCGACGGCCTTGCCGATCTCCGCGTAGGAGCGGCGACCGTCCTCCTGAAGCTGCTCGATGATCGCCTTCGACACCTCGTCGAGGGCGAGAGGGCGGCTGCGCGGCGTCATGCGCTCGATTCTCTCACCACCGAGGGGGCATTACAAACGAATCCGCAACCGTGGGGTGCCGTGGCGACGGAATCAGCAGTTCCGAGCCGGGTTCTGAGCGATTAGGGTGAGGGCATGGCCGAACGGATCCTGCGCAACTTCATCGGCGGCGACTACGTCGACGCACGCGGCGACGACAGCTTCGCCGTCATCGACCCCTCGACCGAGCAGAGCTATGCGAGCTCACCGGTCTCCGGCCAGGCGGACGTCGATGCCGCGTTCGCGGCCGCGGCATCCGCGTTCGAGAGCTGGGGCGAGACGACCCCGGCCGAGCGGCAGCTCGCCCTGTTCCGCATCGCGGACCGCATGGAAGAGCGCGCGGAGGAGTTCGCCGACCTCGAGTCGCAGGACACCGGCAAGCCGCGGGCCACCCTCGTCGACGACGAGATCATGCTCTCGGTCGACCAGATCCGCTTCTTCGCGGGCGCCGCCCGCAACCTCGAGGGGCGCGCCAGCGCGGAGTACATGACGGATCACACGAGCTCGATCCGCCGCGAGCCGATCGGCGTCGTCGGCCAGGTCACCCCCTGGAACTACCCGCTCAACATGGCGGTGTGGAAGTTCGCCCCGGCGATCGCGGCCGGCAACACGAGCGTGCTGAAGCCATCGGACACCACCCCGCAGACGACCCTGCTGCTCGCCGAGATCGCCGCGGAGTTCCTCCCGCCCGGCGTGCTCAACGTCATCACCGGCGACCGCACGACGGGCGCGCGGATGATCGAGCACCCAACCCCGCAGCTGGTGTCGATCACCGGATCGGTGCGCGCCGGCATGGAGGTCGCCCGCGCCGCGTCCTCCGACCTCAAGCGCGTGCACCTCGAGCTCGGCGGCAAGGCGCCCGTCATCGTGTTCCCGGACGCCGACCTGGCGAAGGCCGCGGAGGGCATCGCGATCGCGGGCTACTTCAACGCAGGGCAGGACTGCACCGCCGCGACCCGAGTGCTCGTGCACCGGGACGCGCACGACGAGTTCCTCGCGGCACTGGCCGGCTACGTGAAGGAGAACGTCACGACGGGCGCGCCGAACGATCCGGACACCTTCTTCGGGCCCGTCAACAACGCGAACCAGCTCGACCGCGTGCTGGGCATGATCGGCGCGCTGCCCTCGCACGCCGAGATCGTGACGGGCGGGGAGCGCAAGGCGGGCGCGGGGTACTTCATCGAGCCGACGATCGTCGACGCGCTCCGCCAGGACGACGACGCCATCCAGACCGAGATCTTCGGGCCGGTCATCACGGTGCAGAGCTTCTCCGACGAGGCCGAGGCGCTCGCCTGGGCGAACGGCGTGCAGTACGGGCTCTCCTCGAGCGTCTGGACCTCGGATCACGGCCGCGCGATGCGCTTCGCGAAGCGCCTCGACTTCGGCTGCGTCTGGATCAACACCCACATCCCGCTCGTCGCGGAGATGCCGCACGGGGGCTTCAAGCACTCCGGCTACGGCAAGGACCTCTCGATGTACGGCTTCGAGGACTACACGCGCATCAAGCACGTGATGTCGTACATCGGCGAGTAGCCGATGTACGACCAGAAGGCACAGCCGTCAACGCGCGG
>JASGGJ010000091.1:0-9891 GCA_047605085.1 Protaetiibacter sp. | reverse complement strand
CATCCCGAACGCGCTCTCGGCGGCGCTGCAGTACGCATCCCTCGGGCCGCCGCCGGGGCGCGTGCCCGCGCTCGCTGCGGCCGCGGCGCCCGTCAGCATCCGCGCTCGCATCCGCGCGCGCCCGTCAGCGCCTGCTGACCTCGCCGAAGGCGTGCGCGATCCGCTCGGCGATCGCCGGCCGCACCAGGGCCCAGCCGCCCGCGATCGCCAGGAGCGCGATCACGAAGATCGCGAAGCCGACCCAGTCGCCCGCGTCGCGCGCCGCGAAGATGTGGTTGAGGTTGCGCAGCGCCCCCGTCGCCAGCACGAGCGCGAGGTGCACGATCGTGAAGACGACGAAATAGACCATGACGGGAAGGTGCACCGCCTTCGCGAGCTCGAAACGGTAGACGCGGTTGAGCCGCTCGGCACCGCGCGGCCAGAGCGCCGACATCCGGGCCCCCGTCACGATCGCGAGCGGCGCGGCCACGAACACCGTGGTGAAGTAGGAAAGCTGCTGGAGCGCGTTGTAGTTCACCCAGGAGTTCTCGAGCGGCCAGTCGAGGGATGCGTACTGCAGCGCCGCCGAGAGCGCGTTCGGGATGACGGCCCAGTCGCTCGGCACGATGCGCAGCCACTGCCCTGTCGCGAACAGCAGCACGGCGTACAGGATGCCGTTCACAATCCACAGCGCATCGAGCGCGAGGTGCGTCCACACGGTGAGACTCATCCGGCGGCGGCGGTTGCGGCGCGAGGTCCACAGCACCTCAGGGCGCTTCTCGGCGCGCGCCTGGAGTCCGGTGCGCACGACGAGCACGAGCAGGAAGGCGTTGAAGAAGTGCTGCCAGCCGAGCCAGGCCGGGAATCCGACCGGGGCGCCGTCGGGGAGGGGGTAGCTGCCGGGGAACGTCACGAGGAACGCCTGGACCGCGTCGAGTCCCCGCAGCCAGCGCGCGATGAGCACGACCGCGACGGCGAGCGCGACGAGCGCGAGCCCCCCGGCGAGCCAGCGACCCCACCGGATGCGGCGCGGCGACGGCGCATCCGGTTCGAGGCTCACAGACTCGGAGACTATCCGATCGCGAGGAAGCCGAGCACCGCGCTCGCGGCCGCGAGGGCGAAGACCCCCAGCGAGACGGGCGGCTCGTGGCGGCGGAAGTGCACGACCGTCGCCCCGATCATGAGCACCGCGAGCGCGGAGCCCGCGATGGGGCCGAGCACCGGGGCGATGCCGGTGAGCATCGGCAGCACGAGGCCGATCGCCGCGAGCACCTCGGCCGCGCCGATGAGCTTGACCGAGGTCGGACTGAAATCCTCGGTCCAGGCCAGGCCGGCTGCGGCGAGCTGCTCCTTCGACCGCGCGAGCTTGAAGGCTCCGGCGGCGAGAGCCACCAGCGCCGTGACACCGGCGACGATCCAGTAGGCGATGAGCATGGGTTCCCTCCCGTGTGGTCGGTTATTGTTTGTGAGTAACCTCATGATCGATCATCACGGGGTCGCACGCAAAAGGAACACCCGTGTACCCGACGCACACCGGAGAAACCGTGGCCGCATCCGCACCGCTGACTGCGCCCCTGAATGCGCCCCTGACCCAGTACGAGGGCGCCTGCCTCGACAGCAACGCCGACGAGCACGCCATCCGCGAGGTGCTGAACCGCGTCGGCGACAAGTGGTCGCTGCTCGTCGTCGCGACCCTGCGCAACGGGCGGCTGCGGTTCAGCGAGCTGCAGCGGCACATCCCTGGCGTCTCGCAGCGGATGCTGACCCTCACCCTCCGCCAGCTCGAGCGTGACGGCCTGCTCGTGCGCGAGGTGCACGCAGAGGTGCCGCCGCGCGTCGAGTACGAGCTCACCGCGATGGGCGCGAGCCTCGTCGAGGCCTCGATCGCCCTGCTCAGCTGGGCGCTCGAGCATCAGCCCGCCATCGAGCGGGCTCGCGCCGCCTACGACGCCCGATAAGCTGCGGCCCCTCCATCCCCTCCCCGGCCTCCCCGGCCACCCGTCCGCTTCTGTCCGCTTCTGTCTCAGAAATGCAGGAGAAATTGGGGCTGACGGCGAGTGTCGCCCGCAGTTACGGCACATCCGCGAAATCTCTCCTGCATTTCTGAGACAGAAGCGGACGACGGGCGGACGACGGCCGGAGGAGGGACCGGGCGAACGGAGGGCGGCGTAGGGTGACCGGGTGCGGTGCGACTACTTCGACGCGGGGGTGTGCCGCTCGTGCACGCTCATGGGGGTCGAGTACGACGCCCAGCTCGCCGGCAAGGTCGCGCACGCCGAGTCGCTGCTCGCCGCGTGGGCGGATGCGGCGTGGTTGCCGCCCCTACCGAGCCGGCCAGAGGCCTTCCGCAACAAGGCGAAGATGGTGGTCGGCGGCACCGTCGAGCACCCCGCGCTCGGCATCCTCGACGCGGAGCGCCACGGCGTCGACCTGCGCGGATGCGGCGTGCTCGCCGAGGGGCTGCGGGCCGCGTTCCCGGCGATCGCCGCATTCATCACCCGCGCTCGCCTCGTGCCCTACGACGTGCCGGCGCGGCGCGGCGAGCTCAAGAACGTGCTGCTGACCGAGTCGCCCGATCACCGGCTCATGCTGCGGTTCGTGCTGCGCTCGACCGAGTCGCTCGGCCGCATCCGCAAACACCTGCCGTCGCTGCTCGCCGCGCTCCCGCAACTCGCGGTCGTCACCGCCAATCTGCTGCCCGAGCACAAGGCCGTGCTCGAGGGCGCGGAGGAGGTGCCGCTGACCGCGGACGAGACCCTCGCCATCCGGCTCGACGACGTCGTGCTGCGGCTGCGGCCCGGCAGCTTCTTCCAGACCAACACCGAGATCGCGGCCGGCCTGTACCGCCAGGCGCGCGAGTGGCTCGACGAGGCCTCGCCCGAGTCGGTGTGGGACCTCTACTGCGGCGTCGGCGGCTTCGCCCTGCACGTCGCCGCCCCAGGGCGGCGCGTCCTCGGCATCGAGACGAGCGAGCCCGCGATCACGGCGGCGCGGCTCGCGGCGTCCGAGGCAGGGCTCGCGGATGTCGTATTCCGGGTGGGGGATGCGACCGCCCTCGCGGCGGCGGATGCACCGGATGCCGTCATCGTCAACCCGCCCCGCCGCGGCCTCGGCGCCCAGCTGTGCGCGACGCTCGACGCATCCCGGGTGCGGACCATCGTCTACTCGAGCTGCAACGTCGCCTCGCTCGCCCGCGACCTCGCCGCGATGCCCGCGCTGCGGGCGCGCCGCATCCGTGTCTTCGACATGTTCCCGCAGACCTCCCACTACGAGGTGATGGTGCTCCTGGAGCGTGAGCCAGCCGCCGACAGTCGCCCGTGCTGAGGTGCCGGGGGTCTCGATACGCCGCCGCTACGCGACGGCACTCGACCAGCGGGGTAACCGCCGGCGGGCACCGCAGAGGCGTCGCATCCGTCAGTTGAAGGAGGGCGGGCCCCCCTGACCGCCACCGCCGCCTTGCATGGAGCTGCTGTCGCCGCCGAGGCTCGTGAGACCGCTCGACTCGGTCGACTCCTCGCTCGTGATGTCGGCGCCCAGGTCGGCGATGACGACCTCGTCGCCCTCGGCGAGCCCCGAGGTGATCTCGACCCGCTCCGAGCCGATCGCGCCCACCTCGACCGGCACGCTCGTGAGCTCGCCGTCGACGAGCTGCTGCACCGTGTAGCTCGTTCCGTCGACGTGCAGTGCGGAGAGCGGCACCGTGAGCACGTCCTCGGCCGCGGCGATCGAGATGGAGGCCTCGACGGCCGCGCCGTTGAGCAGGGTGGCGCCCGCAGGGTCGATCGCGATCTCCACCTCGTACGCCGGGGTCGAGCTCGTCGAGACGTTCACGAGCCCGACGGACGACACCGTCGCCGCGTAGCTCTCACCGCTCGAGACGATGACGGCCGTGCCGGTCTGACCGAGCTCCACCTTGGCGATCTGCGAGAGGCTCACGGTCGCGCTCATCGTGTAGCCGTCGTCGCCGATGATGGTGACGAGCTGGCTCGTCGAGTCGGCCGTCACCTCGTCGCCGACGGCGAAGCCGACGTAGGCGACGGTGCCCGCGATGGGCGTCGTGAGGGATGCCGCGGTCAGGTCGTGCTGCGCGATCGCGAGGTTCGCCTCGGCGAGGGCGATCGCGGCCCGATCTGCCACGATGTCGGCCGCGCTCGCGGCGCTCGTCGAGGAGCCGGAGGAGCCGCTGGACGAGGAGCTGGAGGACGAGGAGCCTGAGGACGACGACGAATCCGACGACGACGAATCGGACGAGGAAGAGCCGGACGAGGAGCTCGACGACGCCTCGACCGCGGTCTGCAGCGCGGTGATCGCGGTGTCGAGATCGGTCATCGCGGCCTCGACGGCCGCCTGGGCCGCATCGACGGCCGTCTGTGCGTCGCCGACGCCCGACATCGCCTCCTGGCACGCCACGAGCAGCGCCTGGACGGCCTCGAGCGTCAGCGGGGTCGCGCTGTCATCAGTGGATGCCGTATCCGTCTCGCTCTCGTCGCCGGACTCGTCGGAACCGGAGTCGTCCGAGCCGGACTCGTCGGAACCGGAGTCATCCGACTCGTCGGAGTCGCCCGAATCGGAGTCGCCCGAATCGGAGTCGTCGGCCTCGTCGACGAGCGTCGCGTCGAGGAACGGCTGGCACACGGTGCTCGAGTCGGTGAGCGCGCTCTGCGCGTCGGTGAGCGCGGTGTCGGCGGCGTCCGCGAGCGTCAGCAGGTTCTGCTGCGCGGTGACGACCGCCTCGAGGGCTTCCGTGACCGCGGCGCTCGTCGAGCTGGAGCTGCTCGAGCCGCTGGAGGACTTCGAGGAGGAGGAACTCGTGCTCGAGGAAGAACTCGAGGAGCTCGAGGAGGTGGTCGAGGTCGTCGAGGTCTGCGAGTCGAGGTCGTCGGCGAGCGTCTGCTCGGCGTCGGCGAGCTTCGACTCGGCGGAGTCGACGGCGTCCTGGAGGTCGGAGTCGTCGATCGTCGCGAGCACATCGCCCGCCGCGACCGTGTCGCCGACCGCGACGTTCACGGCCGTCACGGTGCCGGATGCGCCGAACGCGCGGTCGCGCCGCGTCGCGGAGGCGAGCGAGCCGGAGAGGGTGAGCGCCTCGTCCACCGAGCCGGTCTCGGCCGTCGCGGTGCGGTAGGCGGAGGCCGATCCGGCGGCACTCCCCCACGCGGTGCCGACGCCGGCGAGCACGAGCGCGCCCGTGACGACCCCCGCGCCGATGACGCGGCCTCTCGTGAACCAGCCCCGGAATCCGGTCTTCTTCTTCGTCTTCTTCTTCACCATCTCTGTTCCGTCATTCCGTCCGCAGGGCGTCGATGGGGGCGAGGCGCGCGGCGCGCGTCGCCGGGTAGACGCCGAACACGATCCCGATCGCGATCGACACCGCGAGCGCCCCCGCCACCGCCGCGGGCGAGAGCACGACCGAGCTGCCGATGAGGCCGGGCAGCACGAGGGTTCCGAGCGCGCCGAGCAGGGCGCCGAGCACGCCTCCGCCGAGTCCGAGGATCGCCGCCTCGGTGAGGAACTGGCGGCGGATGGCCCACGGCGGCGCCCCGAGCGCCTTGCGCAGGCCGATCTCGCGGGTGCGCTCCGTGACCGACACGAGCATGATGTTCATCACGCCGATGCCGCCGACGAGCAGCGAGAGCGCCGCAATGCCGGTGAGCAGGATCGTGAGGGTCTGGTAGATCGAGGTCGCCGTCTCGACGAGCGCCTCCTGGCTCGAGATCGTGAAGTCGGCGTCGTCGCTCGAGGTGATGCCGTGCCGGTTGAGGAGGATCGTCTGAGCCTCCTGGTAGGCGCCGGAGAGCTGCTCGGCGGAGGCGGCCTGGATGTAGATCGTCGAGACGCTCGTGGCGTCGGTCCCGCCGACGAGCACGTTCGCGACGGTGGAGAGCGGCGCGACCGCGATGTCGTCGAGGTTCGAGGAGCTGTCGGAGCCGGCCGACTCGAGCACGCCGACGATCTCGAACGCGGTGCCGTCGATCTCGACGGTCTGCCCGACGACGCTCGTGCGCCCGAACAGCTCGGTCGCGGTCTCGGAGCCGAGCACGACGACCTTCGCGGCGGAGTCGATGTCGTCCTGCGTGAAGAAGGAGCCGTATTCGAGGGTGCGGGCGCGCACCTCGAGCCAGGATGTCGTGGTGCCGGTCACCGAGGTCGTCCAGTTGGTGTCGTTCGCCTCGAGGGCGAGCGAGGTGGTCTTCTCGGGAGCGACGGCGGCGATGTCGGGCGCGTTCGTCTCCGAGGTGAGGGCTGTCGCATCCGCCTGGGTCAGCGTCGTCGCCGTGCCGAAGCCGCCGCGCGTCCCCGAGGAGTCGGTCGACGAGCCGGGCGACACGATGAGCAGGTTGCTGCCGAGCGAGTCGATCTGCGCCGAGACGTCCTTCTGGGTGCCGAGGCCGAGGCCGACGGTCAGGATGACGGCCGCGATGCCGATGAGGATGCCGAGCACGGTCAGCAGCGAGCGCATCGCGTGCGAGTGCACCGCCGACCACGCCGTGTGGAGGGTCTCCGTCCAGTTCACGCGGCCACCGCCGCCGATGACACGATGAGACCGTCCTTGACCCGCACGAGCCGCTGCGCGTGCGCGGCGACCTCCGACTCGTGCGTGATGAGCACGATCGTGCGGCCCGCCTCGTTGAGCTCCTGGAAGAGGTTCAGCACGTCGGTGGTCGACACCGAGTCGAGGTTTCCGGTCGGCTCGTCGGCCAGGATCATGGTCGGCTCTCCCACGAGCGCACGGGCCACGGCGACACGCTGCTGCTGACCGCCGGAGAGCTCACCAGGCCGGTTGCCGAGCTTGTTGCCGAGCCCGACCTTCTCGAGGGCGAGGGCGGCGCGCTCGCGGCGCTCGTCCTTGGCGACACCCGCGTAGACGAGCGGCAGCTCGACGTTGCGCACGGCCGAGAGCGACGGCAGCAGGTTGAAGCCCTGGAACACGAAGCCGATCTCGCGGTTGCGGATGCGGGCGAGCTCGCTCTCGTCGAGCTCCTCGACGTCCTCCCCCGCGAGCCGGTAGCTGCCGGAGGTGACGACGTCCAGGCAGCCCAGCACGTTCATGAGGGTCGACTTGCCGGAGCCGGACGGACCCATGATCGCGACGTACTCGCCGGCGTGGATCTCGAGGTCGATGCCGCGGAGGGCCTCGAACTCGATCGCGCCGGACCGGTAGGTCTTGCGCACGCCGATCAGCTCGATGACGGGGGCGTCGGGGGCCGCGGCGCTCATTGAGTGCCGCCCTGCGGGCCGCCACCCATGCCGCCGCCCATCTCGCCGCCCTGGCCGCCACCCATCTCGCCGCCCATGCCGCCACCCATCTCGCCGTCGCTCGGGAACTGCCCGGACTCGCTCTCGTTGCCCTCGCCTGGCGTGAACTCGCTCACGAGCACCTCGTCGCCTTCCGAGAGGCCGGAGACGATCTCGATGAGGTCGCCGACCGTCTCGCCGACCTCGACGGTCGTCTCGGTGTGGGTGCCGTCCGAGCCGACGAGGGTGACCGTGCTCGTGCCGTCGTCGGCCGTCGTGACGGCGGCGCTCGGAACGGTGAGCACGTTCTCGCGGCTCTCGTAGACGATCTCCAGGTCGACGGCGACGCCGTCGAAGAGGCCGTCTGCGGTGCCGGTGACGGTGATCGTCACGGGGTACTCTGCGGCACCGGATTCCGTGGACGGCAGCATCCCGACCTCGGTGACGGTGCCCTCGAGCGCGGCGCCGTCATCCGTCGTGACGTGCACGGCGTTGCCGGCCGCGATGAGCGCGACGTCCGACTCGCCGACGGTGGCCGACACCTCCCAGGAGTCGGTTCCGACGATCGTGAAGGCCGCGGTGCTCGTCGAGGAGCTCGAGCCGCCGCCGGAGGAGCCGACGGTGTCGCCGACCTCGACGTTCACGGCCGTGACGGTGCCGGCGACCGGTGCGACGAGCGTCGCGCCGTCGAGTGCCGACTGGGCGGATGCGACATCCGCCTCCGCCACCGAGACGGCCGCGGTCGCCGCGGCGATCGCCGCCTCGTCGGCGGTCGACCCGCTCGACTCGTCCTCCGCATCCGAGAGCTTGGCCTGCGCGGAGGCGAGGGTCGACTGCGCCTCGAGCAGATCGGCGTTCAGCTGCAGCGTGTCGATCGTGCCGAGCGTGTCGCCGACGGCGACGGTCTGCCCCGCCACAACGTCGACCGACAGCACCGTGCCGGACCCCTCCCAGCTGACGTCCTCGTTGACGAGCGGCGTGAGCGTGCCGCTCGTCGTCACCGTCTTCTCGAGCGTCTCGAGGCTCGCCTGCTGCGTGACCTCGAAGGTCTGCGCCTGCGCCCCCTGCTGAGAGCCGGGGATGACGAAGCCGAATACGACGACGGCCGCGCCGCCGAGCACGAGCACTGCCGCGCCGATGATGATCCAGGTGCGCTTCCGTACGCGCGTCAGGAACGATGCCACCGATTGCCTCCCTGGCCCGCGCGGACGCGCTGGGCCTCGGGGGTGACGGTACGGACGCCGGGTGGATGGATCGCTACCGGTCGCTATGGGGAGGCTGGGAACCAGGTGTCACCCGTCGCCCCTAGGCTGACCGCATGGCCAGACCCCCCGCCCCCGGCTTCGCGTGCAGCGAGTGCGGCTGGACCGGCGCCAGATGGTTCGGCCGCTGCCCGGAATGCCAGGCCTGGGGCTCGATCATCGAGCACGGCGCACCCACGAACCTCATCGCCCCCGCGGCGGTTCCCGCCGCGCGCGCGGCGAAGCCCATCACCGCCCACCTCGTCGAGGATGCGACGCATCGCCCGACGGGCATCGGCGAGTTCGACCGGGTGCTCGGCGGCGGCCTCGTGCCGGGGGCCGCGGTGCTCGTCTCGGGCGAGCCAGGGGTCGGCAAGTCGACCCTCCTGCTCGAGGTGTCCGCGCGCGTCGCCCGGCGCGCCTCGCGCGTGCTCTACGTCTCCGGCGAGGAGTCGGCGGGCCAGGTGCGGCTGCGGGCCGAGCGCACCGGGGCGCTCGACGACGAGCTCTACCTCGCATCCGAGACAGACCTCGCGACCGTCCTCGGCCAGCTGGATGCCGTGCGCCCCGGGCTGCTCGTCGTCGACTCGGTGCAGACGATCGCCTCGGCGGTCAGCGACGGCGCCCCCGGTCAGCCCGCCCAGGTGCGCGAGGTCGCGGGTACCCTCATCCGGGTCGCGAAGGAGCGCGGCATCCCGCTGCTGCTCGTCGGCCACGTCACGAAGGACGGCTCGATCGCCGGCCCCCGCGTGCTCGAGCACCTCGTGGACGTCGTGCTGAGCTTCGAGGGCGACCGGCAGACGGCGCTGCGTTTCGTGCGCGCGCTCAAGAACCGCTTCGGGCCGACCGACGAGTCCGGCTGCTTCGAGCTGACGGGCGAGGGCATCGCCGAGGTGCCCGACCCGTCCGGCCTGTTCCTCTCGCGGTCGCGCACCCCCGTTCCGGGCACCTGCGTCACCGTCACGCTCGAGGGGCGGCGCGCGCTGCCGGTCGAGGTGCAGGCGCTCGTCGTGTCCACGAGCGCCCCCAACCCCCGCCGCATCGTGAGCGGCGTGGACGGCGCCCGCGTCGCGATGCTGCTCGCGGTGCTCGAGAAGCGCTGCGGGCTGAAGCTCTCCGACAAGGAGGTGTACGTGTCGACGGTGGGCGGCATCCGGCTCGCCGAGCCCGGATCCGACCTCGCGATCGCGCTCGCCATCGCCTCCGCGGCGAAGGACCGCCCCCTCCCCCGCACCCTCGCCGCGATCGGCGAGATCAGCCTCGCGGGCGAGGTGCGCCCCGTCGCGGGCGGCCGCCAGCGCGCCGCCGAGGCGACCAGGCTCGGCTACCGCACGATCATCGACGACGCATCCGGCTCCATTCAGACCGCGGAGTCGCTCGCCTTCGCATCGAGCGGGCTCGAGAGGGTCGACGCCCCCGCGTTCTGAGGCGCGCC
>JASGGJ010000090.1:0-9917 GCA_047605085.1 Protaetiibacter sp. | reverse complement strand
CATCCTGCTCGTCGTCGACCACCGGCGCGACTTCCGGGCCGTCCTCGCCAGGCGATTGCTCGAACCACCGACCGTCGACACCCGCGCGGGAACCGACGAGTAGTCGGGGCGGCAGGCGATGACCAGGCGCGGCCAGACCGGGCGCGGCCACGTGACTACATTTCGACTACGTGGTGGTCAAGTAACGAGAAGGTCGCACTTTGCTGGAGCGGCTCGATCGAGGCGTGACGGACCGAGGGTAACGCGGTGCCGGCAGCTGACGGCGCACTTCTTATGGGCTCGCTCGTCGTGGGGGTATCGGCGACGCTGTGGGTCGTGCGCCTGTGGGACCGTGAACACCTCAACCCGACCCCGCACCCCTCACTAGACTCGACCCCTATGCACCCCGTCGCGACCGCCGTCGAACGGCTCGGAGCGCTCGCCGACTCGCCGCGCATCCGGAGACTGGCGGAGAGCTTCCAGGCGGCGGGGCACGAGCTCGCGCTCGTCGGCGGGCCGGTGCGTGACGCCTTCCTCGGGCGCCAGTCGCACGACCTCGATCTCGCGACCTCGGCGACCCCTGACGAGATCCTCGCGATCGTCAAGCCCCTCGCCTCCGCGCACTGGGACATCGGGCGCGCCTTCGGCACGATCGGTGCCCGCCTCGGCGACGAGACGGTCGAGATCACCACCTACCGCTCCGACGTCTACGACGGCGAGACCCGCAAGCCCGTTGTGGCATTCGGCGACAGCCTCGAGGGCGACCTGCTGCGGCGCGACTTCACCGTCAACGCGATGGCGCTGCGAGTGCCGGAGAAGGTGCTCGTCGACCCGTCCGGCGGCCTCGAGGACCTGCTCGCGAAACGCCTGCGTACCCCCGTCGAGCCGGAGGTGTCGTTCGGCGACGACCCGCTGCGGATGCTGCGGGGCGCCCGATTCACCGCGCAGCTGGGGTTCGCGCTCGATGCGGCGGCCGCATCCGCGATCAGCGCGATGGCGGACCGGATCGCGATCGTCTCGGCCGAGCGGGTGAGCGACGAGCTCGGCAAGCTGCTGCTCTCTCCCGACCCGGTCGCCGGCATCCGGGTGCTCGTCGACACCGGGCTCGCCGAGCTCGTGCTGCCCGAGGTGCCCGCGCTGCGGCTCGAGATCGACGAGCACGCCCACCACAAGGACGTCTACGAGCACACGCTCACCGCGCTCGAGCAGGCGATCGCGCTCGAGCGCGCGCGGGGGCACGAGCCCGACCTCGTGCTGCGGCTCGCCGTGCTGCTGCACGACATCGGCAAACCCGCCACGCGCAGGATCGAGCCTGGCGGCGCCGTGAGCTTCCACCACCACGACGTGCTCGGGGCGAAGCTCGCCGCCAAGCGCCTGCGCGAGCTGCGCCTCGACGGCGACACGGTCAAGGCGGTGAGCTCGCTCGTCCGGCTGCACCTGCGCTTCTTCGGCTACGCGGATGCGGCGTGGACGGATGCCGCCGTGCGCCGCTACGTGCGCGACGCTGGCGAGCAGCTCGAGCGGCTGCACATCCTCTCCCGCGCGGATGTGACGACCCGCAACCAGCGCAAGGCCGCGCGGCTGGCACGCGCCTACGACGAGCTCGAGGAGCGCATCGCACAGCTCGCGGAGGAGGAGGAGCTCGCCGCCATCCGCCCCGACCTCGACGGGGAGGCGATCATGGCGATCCTCGGCATCCGGCCCGGGCCGGAGGTGGGGGAGGCGTACCGCCACCTCCTCGAGCTGCGGCTCGACGAGGGCCCGCTCGGCCCCGAGGAGGCAGAGGCCCGCCTGCGGGCGTGGTGGGCTGCGCGCGCGTCATAGCAATTGCTATATTCATCTCGTGAACGAGACTCTTGCCGAAGTGGCCCGGCGTTCCGATGCGCTGGTGCGACGAGCGCGCGCCGAACTCGTGCATGCGATCCGGGATGCGGCTGCGACAGGCATGACGCAGGCGGAGATCGCGACCGAGATCGGCCGAAGCCAGCCGGAGGTTTCGCGCCTGCTTCGATTCCACGGGAGCACTCCCCTCGCCCACCGTCTGCGCGCGAACGCGCGGGAAGTGCGGCGGCTGGTGGCTGAAATCGGCGGTAGGAATGTGCGTGTGTTTGGTTCGGTGGCCACAGGCACCGACACGCCTGAGTCGGATATCGACCTCCTCTTCACGGCAGGCCGCCCCCTCAGCTTGATGCAGTTGGGGTCCCTCGAGGCGCAGCTCTCCGAGCTGATCGGCGCGGAGATCGATCTGGTTCCCGATGCGTCCTTGCGGCCGGCGTTGCGGGAGCGGATCCTCTCGGAGGCGGTGCCGCTGTGAGCGCGCGAAGCCGGAGCGAGATCCTCGCGGATGCGCTTGAGCACCTCGAGATCATGCTCGGCTACGCCGAGCGCGATCTCGGCGATCAGTTGGTGGTCGATGCGGTGTGCATGAGACTCTCCGCGAGCATCGAGGCACTCGCCGCCCTCGACCCCGAGTACCGCACGAGTCTCTTCGCGGGTCAATGGATGCTCATGTGGGGGATGCGCAACCGGATCGCGCACGGATACCTGCTCATCGACGCCACGATCGTCGAGGCCACGCTTCGCGACGATGTCCCGCCCATCGTCGACCACATTCGGGCGGAACTCGGCATCCGCGGCTGAGCCGGCCCCCCTACTCGCCGCTTGAGCAGCCGCGCGGTCGCGCGCTCCCGTTGGTTGAGTAGCCGCGCAGCGGCGTATCGAACCCCCCCCGGCTCGTGTAACATGAACAGGTTGCCCGCGTGCCCGCGCGCGAGCACGATGCATTCAACCCTCCTGCTGCAGAGATCCTGCAGCCGTTCAGTCCGAAGGAGGTGGGTCAATGACGCATCAGTACGAGTTGATGGTGATCCTCGATCCCGAGATCGACGAGCGCACCGTCGCACCCAGCCTGGACAAGTTCCTCGGCGTCATCCGCAACGACGGTGGCACCATCGAGAACGTCGACATCTGGGGTCGTCGCCGCCTGGCGTACGAGATCAAGAAGAAGGCCGAGGGCATCTACGCCGTCGTCAACTTCACCGCCACGAGCGAGGCCACCCTCGAGCTCGACCGTCAGCTGAAGCTGTCGGAGGCCGTGCTGCGCACCAAGGTGCTCCGCGCGGAGGAGGCCGTGGCCCGCGCCGGCAAGATCGCCGCGGCCGACGAGGCGAAGGCCGCCCGCAAGGCGGCCAAGGCTCCCGCCAAGGCCGCTGCGGCCAAGGCCGACAAGGACGCCGAGTAGGCCATGGCCGGCGAGACGATCATCACGGTCGTGGGCAACCTCACCTCCGATCCGGAGCTGCGCTACACGCAGTCCGGGCTCGCGGTCGCGAACTTCACGATCGCGTCGACGCCGCGCACCTTCGACCGCGCCTCGAACGACTGGAAGGACGGCGAGGCCCTGTTCCTCCGCGCGTCCTGCTGGCGCGAGTTCGCCGAGCACGTCGCCGGATCGCTCACGAAGGGCAGCCGTGTCATCGCGACCGGCCGCCTCAAGCAGCGCTCCTACGACGACCGCGACGGCAACAAGCGCACGGCGATCGAGCTCGAGGTCGACGAGATCGGCCCGAGCCTGCGGTACGCGACCGCGCAGGTGACCCGTGCATCCGGCGGTTCCGGCGGTGGGCGCTCGCAGGGCGCCGTGGCCGAGGAGCCGTGGGCGGCATCCGCCCCGTCCGACTCCGGCGACGTGTGGAACGCGCCCGGATCGTACTCCGACGACACCCCGTTCTGATCCGCTGCGGATCAGCCCGAAAACCTAGAAGGAAGCAGCAATGGCTGGAAAGAGCAGCGGCGGCCAGGACCGTCGCAAGCGCGCGGTCAAGGGCGGCAAGAACGCCGCGCCCGCGAAAGCGATCAAGGTCGGCGTCATCGACTACAAGGATGTCGCCACTCTCCGCAAGTTCATCTCCGAGCGCGGCAAGATCCGCGCCCGCCGCATCACCGGTGTCTCCGTCCAGGAGCAGCGCCTCATCGCCCGCGCCGTCAAGAACGCGCGCGAGATGGCGCTCCTCCCGTACGCGGGCTCGGGCCGATAAGGAGTACTGATGTCGAAGCTCATCCTCACCTCCGAGGTGACCGGCCTCGGTTCGGCCGGTGACGTCGTCGAGGTCAAGAACGGCTACGCCCGCAACTACCTCATCCCGCAGGGCTTCGCCGTGGCGTGGAGCCGTGGCGGCGAGAAGCAGGTCGAGTCGATCAAGGCGGCCCGCGCCGCCCGCGAGCTGGCCACCATCGAGGAGGCGCAGGCCCTCAAGGCGAAGCTCGAGGCGTCGCCCATCAAGCTGCCGGTCAAGGCCGGCCGCGAAGGCCGCCTGTTCGGGTCGGTCAAGACGGCGGATGTCGTCTCCGCGGTCGAGGCCGCCGGTCTCGGCACGATCGACAAGCAGACCGTCGAGCTTCCCTCGGCCGTCAAGTCGACCGGCCGTTACGAGGCCACCGTGCGGCTGCGTCAGGACGTCGTCGCGGCCCTCCAGCTGGAGGTCGTCGCGGCCAAGTAGCACGCGGAATCCGGTAGCGGCGCACCCTCCCGAGGGGGCGCCGCTACTGTGCGTCCGGCGGCGTTGTCAAGCTTTTTCTCCACATGTGACATGTGGAATATCGCAACCCTCAACCGCAACTGCAGACATCTTTCTACACACAGGGTGTGAGCAAAGAAATACCTGGTCAAAGCGGACTAACTGTGCAAAACTGGCGAGTTTTCCACGGAATTGTCCCCAGCTTCTTCACATCGCGCTCGGCGTTTCCCGCCCCCGACTCACAGATCTATCCACAGGGCTGTTTGAAGCCGCTCCCTGGCGTGCCTACCGTGGCATCCGGCGCGAGGAACCCGGCCTCGACGACCACCAGCATCTCGTCCGGATGACGGCGCGCCTGCCCCTCGATGTCGGAGGCGACACGTAGCTTCCGGCTCGAAAGGAGCATCCGTGTCCATCGCCCACCTGGGCCTCGCCCCCGAACCCGAGCGGCCACGCGACGGGTGGCAGGGCGAGCGCACGCCGCCGCACGATCTGCTCGCCGAGCAGAGCGCCATCGGCGGGATGCTGCTGAGCAAGGACGCGGTCGCCGACGTCCTCGAAGCGGTGCGGGCGGCCGACTTCTACGTCCCGAAGCACGAGATCATCTTCGACGCCGTCCTCGCGCTGTACTCCCACGGGGAGCCCACCGACGTCATCGCGGTCACCGACGAGCTCACCAAGACCGGCAATCTTCAGCGCGCCGGCGGTCCGGAGTACCTGCACACCCTCACCGGGCTCGTGCCGACCGCGGCGAACGCCGGCTACTACGCGTCGATCGTCGCCGAGAAGGCCGTGCTGCGACGGCTCGTCGAGGCCGGCACCCGCATCGTGCAGATGGGCTACGCGAGCGAGGGCGAGGTCACCGACCTCGTCAACAACGCACAGGCCGAGATCTACGGCGTCACCGGAGGGGTCGAAGCGGAGGACTACGTGCCTCTCGTGCAGGCCATCGAGGTGGCCTCCGAGGAGATCGAGCACGCGAGCGGCCGTGGCGGGCAGATGGTCGGCGTGCCGACCGGCTTCACCGAACTCGACCAGCTCACCAACGGCCTGCACCCCGGTCAGCTCGTCCTGATCGCCGCCCGCCCCGCGCTCGGCAAGTCGACCCTCGCTCTCGACTTCGCCCGCGCGGCATCCATCGCCAACAACCTCCCGTCGATCTTCTTCTCGCTCGAGATGGGTCGCAGCGAGATCGCCATGCGCCTGCTGTCGGCGGAGTCGAACATCTTCCTGCAGAAGCTGCGCAAGGGCGACGTGCGCTCGGAGGACTGGGTGACCCTCGCCTCCACCCGCGGACGCATCGCCGACGCCCCCCTCTACATTGACGACAGCCCCAACATGACGCTCGTCGAGATCCGGGCGAAGTGCCGCCGGCTCAAGCAGAAGGTCGGGCTCAAGCTCATCATCATCGACTATCTGCAGCTCATGACCTCCGGCAAGAAGGTCGAGAGCCGCCAGCAGGAGGTCTCGGAGTTCTCCCGCGCCCTCAAGCTGCTCGCGAAGGAGCTGCAGGTGCCCGTCATCGCGCTGTCGCAGCTCAACCGCGGGCCCGAGCAGCGCGTCGACAAGAAGCCCGCGCTGTCCGACCTGCGCGAATCCGGGTCGCTCGAGCAGGACGCCGACATGGTGATCCTGCTGCACCGCGAGTCGGCCTACGAGAAGGAGTCGTCGCGTCCGGGCGAGGCCGATCTCATCGTCGCCAAGCACCGCAACGGCCCGACCAGCACGGTGACGGTCGCCTTCCAGGGGGCGTTCTCGCGCTTCGCCGACATGGCGCCCGCGGTCTGAGCGTCAGTCGATGCCCGGCGGCGTTGCGGATCCTGACGTTACATGTAACAATATCGGCATGGCTGTTCGTGAGCGCGTGAGTGAGTACCGGCGCCGGATGCGGGAGCGCGGACTCCGCCCGGTACAGATCTGGGTACCCGATATGCGGACCCCGGCGTTCGCGGCGGAGGCGAGGCGCCAGGCGGCGCTCGTCGCTGCCGCCGATCAGCGCAACGACGACCAGGCATTCGTCGAAGCGATCTCCACGCCGTGGGACGAGGAGTGATCCGAGGCGAACTGTGGACCGTCGCGGGCGGTGTCTACGCTTCGAAGCCACGTCCGGCGCTGATCTTCCAGGACGACGCCTTCGAGGGCACGGACTCCGTCACGGTGCTGCCTCTGACGAGCACGCTCATCGACGCTCCGCTCCTGCGGGTGCGGGTGGTCGGCGGCGATCTTTCCGGGATCGAGCGAGACAGCGACATCATGATCGACAAGCTGACAACCGTCCGACGGGCCAACGTCACGACTCGTGTCGGCCAGCTGTCGGCTGAGCAGCTGGCCGAGGTCGAGCGCGCAGTCATGGCGTTCCTCGGCCTCGCCCGGTGATGTCTTCGCGGGAATCCGCCATCTCCGCCGAGAACCAAGGGTTGTTTGTTCTCAGCGGCGGCCGCGTTCTGCCGCGCGAAACCGCACGGACATCGCCCTATTGCAGGGTGCGAATTATTCTCGGGCGGAACGATTGAGAGGATGAGGCATGCCCTCGCCACAGTCGCTTGACGACTCCGACCGCAGAGCGGTTGCCGCGTGGGCCGCCGACTGCGCGGAACGAGTCATCGCGCTGTTCCAGGCCGAGGCTCCCGCCGACGGGAGGCCCGCGGACGCGATTGCCCGTGCGCGCGCATATGCGCGCGGTGAATCGGATGCCGCCGGGGAGATCCGCCGTCGATTTGTCGCGGGGCGGGCCGTTTCGAGCGTGTCTTCCCCGGCCGCGATCGCGGCCGCGCGGTCTGCTGCGCAGGCCGCAGGCGTCGCGCACATGGGAGCCCACGCGCTGGGGGCGGCGGCGTACGCCGTGAAGGCGGCGGGCGCGGCATCCTCGGATGAGGCGATCGCGATCGACGACGAGATCCGCTGGCAGCTCGGTGCGATGACGCCACGGGTGCGCGAGGCGTTGCGCCGCATCCCTCCGGTCGGCAAAGACTCGGCCGGCCCGCTCGGCGCCGGCGGCCTGCTGGCGACCGGTCTGCTCGGCTCGGTGATCAGCCGGATCCAGGAGTCGCTCGACACCTCCGCGGGTTGACAAGAGTCAGGCCGGGCACGGAAGAGACCTCAGGAGATTGCCCTCAGTCCGGTTGAATCCGAGCCATAACGGCGCTCTCGTCCTGAATTGCGACGCATCTATCGGCGGAACCTCATTGTTCACCCCGGTGGCCGCGCCGAGCTGCTCGCGGAAGCCGACCGACTCCCGGTCGATGTCGCGGAGCAGCTCATCGCGGGCGCCTGGCTGGCTGGGGCGGGTAGGGATCCGGCTCAGGCGCTCTCGCGCACCACGAGCGTCGTCGGCAGGATGAGTTCGCGGCTCGGAGCGCCGTCGATGACGTCGAGCAGCAACTGCACCATCGACTCACTGATGCTCTCCCACGGCTGCCGCATGGTGGTCAGCGGGGGCTGCAGCGTCGCGGCGAGGCCGGAGTCGTCGAAGCCGGCGAGCGCGAGGTCGTCGGGGACACGGATGCCGGCCTTGCGCAGCGTCGCGAGCGCACCCGCCGCCATGAGGTCGGAGGCCGCGAAGACGGCGTCGATGTCGGACGCGCGCGCGAGCAGGCGCGACATCGCGACCGACCCCGAGTCGAGGCTGTAGTCGCCCTTCTCGACGAGCGCGGGGTCGAAGTCGTCGCCGAGCTCGTCGCGGAAGCCGTCGAGCCGGTACCTGCCGCCGGGGGTGTCGTCGGGGCCGGCGATCATGGCGATGCGGCGGTGGCCCTTCGCGCGCAGGTGGCGCACCATCTCGCGCGCCGATCCGGCCTCATCGACCGCGACGGCCGGCACCCGACCTTGATGGCCGAGCGGGATGCCGCAGCTCACGGTGGGCACACCGCCGGCCACGAGCCGGTCGAGCAGCGGGTCCGACTCGTGGGAGGAGATGAGCAGCACCCCGTCGACGTGGCCCGTGCTGACGAACTTCTCGACGTTGGCGCGCTCGGCCTCCGTGCCGGCGACGAGCAGCACGAGCGTCATGCCCCGCTGCGTGAGAGCCTCGGCGGCGCTGCGCAGCAGGAGGGCGAAGGTCGGGTCCTCGAAGAGCAGGTGCTGGGGCTCGGTCAGCAGGAACGCGAGCGATCCGGCCCGGCCGGTGGCGAGGCTCCGCGCGGCGTGATTGATCGTGAAGCCCGTGCTGCGGATGGCCTCCTCGACGGCGGCACGCGCATCCGGAGACACCCAGTGGCCGCCGTTGATGACGCGGGACACGGTGCCGCGGGAGACCCCGGCCGCTGCGGCGACATCCCGGATGGTCGGCTTGCGCCCGCGGGCCGTCGTGTCGCTCACGACGTGAGACTCTATACCCCGTGCACCGATCTGGGACCGGTCACGGTTCTTCCGCTCCGGACGACGCGATGGAGTGCCACGCGGGGGGCGACGAGGATCCGCCAGACGGAAGCCGGGCGGCGCATCCGAACGTAGGATGGGCGGGTGCCCACCGAAGCTTCGCCCGCTCTCGGAGCGCCGGACACCTGGGTCGCTCCGCTCGCACGAGCCGTTCCCGCGCTCGCGCTCGGCCTGGTGATCACTTTCAGCCAGGACCACTCGGCCGGGCTGGGCCTCGTCGGCTTCGGGGTGTTCGCCGTCGTGACCGCCGCGGTGCTGCTCGCCTCCGGCCTGCGCGCCGACCGGGCGGTGCGCGGTCTCGTCCTCGTGCAGGGCGTCGTGACCGCGGTCGCGGGCATCGCGGCCCTCGTGCTCCCGGGCGGCGGGATCGGCTACCTCGTGCCGGTCGTGAGCGCGTGGGCGATTGTGGCCGGCGCGCTCGAGACGGTCAACGGCATCCGGTTCCGCCGCGCGCGCGCCGCCGCCCGCGACTGGCTCGTGACTGGTGTGCTGACGGTGCTGCTCGGGCTCGTCGTCCTGCTCGTGCCGCAGACCTTCGCCGACCCCTACGCGGTCGAGGATGTCACCGGCACCGTCACGGCCGACATCCTGCTGGTCGGGATCCTCGGGGCGTGGGCGGTCGTCGCCGGGGTACAGCTCGCGATCGCGGCCGGCACCCTGCGCACGCCGCGCGCCGCATCCGCGAAGGCGGCCGAGGCATGAGCGGTGAGCCCCCCGCACCGAGCCGACGCGACCGGATGCGGCCCGTCGAGCTGCTCGTGATGGCGGCGGTGTTCGGCGTGTTCGTCGGGGTGTTCGTGCTGATGGGTACCCGCGAGGTCGTCCTCGCGCTCATCATGGCGGGGGTCGCGTTCATCGTCTCGCTCGTCGTGCTCGCGACCCTCCTCATCGCCGTCGGCCCCAAGATCGGCGACCGTGTCGATCCCGTCGACCCTGACGCGCCCACCGGCTCCGCGGGCTCGGTCCACCGCGACCCGCGTCCCCCGCCGGGGCACTGACGCCCCCGCCGCCGCATCCGCCCGCGTCCGCATCCGCCCGCGTCCG
>JASGGJ010000089.1:0-9967 GCA_047605085.1 Protaetiibacter sp. | reverse complement strand
AGCTCTCGTCGCCGCTCGGGTCGGCGATCGCGACGACGATGCCGATGACGGCACCGCGCGCGTCGACGAGCGGGCCGCCGGAATTGCCGGGGTTGGCCGCCGCGTCGAACTGGATGAGGCCCGTGAGGGTGACGCCTCCCACGGTCGCCTGCCGCTCGAGCCCCGACACGATCCCGGAGCTCGCCGAGGCGATGAGCCCGAAGGGGTTGCCGATCGCGAGCACGCTGTCTCCCACCGCGAGGCCGCCCGTTCCCGACAGGGTCGCGGGAACCAGCACCTCGGGGAGCGTCGCCGGGGTCAGCGCGGCGGTGTCGGTGGCGGCATCCGCGAAGGCGACCGCGGCGTCGCTCGTCGTCCCGTCGGCGAAGGCGATCTGTACGCTCGTCGCCCCGGCGACGACGTGCGCGGCCGTCAGGACGGTGCCCGTCGCGTCGACGACGACACCGCTGCCGAGCGCGGTGCCGTCCGGTCCGGTCGCCGTCACGGCGACGACAGAAGGCAGCAGCGCCTGGTAGAGCTCTGAGGTGGTCGGGTCGGCCGTCTCGGTCGCGGTCGGGGTGGGGGTGGCCTCCGCCTCCGCCTGCTGGGTGAGGGGGCGCACCCCTAAGATCCCGGCGACGATCGCGAGCGCCACCACGACGAGCGCCGTGATGCCGAGGAGGCCGATCCGCCGGGGGCGTCGGGGCTCGTCGTCGGCTGTCGTCACGCGTTCACGCTAGGAGCGGAGCCTATGACCCAGCCGGAAGCCGCTAAGAACCAGCCGAGAGCCGGTCACTTCCGCGCGAGGATCTCGCCGTGCGGGAACACCATCCAGCCGTTCGGATCCTCGGCCCAGTGCGCCCATGCGGAGCTGATCGCCTCGAGCTCTGGACGCGTCGCGAGGCCCTTGCCGATGGCATCGTCGGCGAAGGCGGAGGCGAGCACCCGGTCCCGCCACATGCCGCCCCACCAGGTGCGCTCGCCGTCGTCGGAGAAGCACCAGACGGACGCCGTGGCCTCGACCTCGGCGAAGCCCGCCTCGCGCGCCCACTGCTTGAGCCGGCGTCCGGCGTCCGGCTCTCCCCCGTTGCTGCGGTGCACCCGCTGGTACAACTCCGCCCACGACTCGAGCCCGAGCGAGAGCGGGTGCATCACGACGCCCGCGTAGTCGCACTCGCGCACCGCGACGAGGCCGCCATCCGCGACGACGCGCCGGAACTCGGCGAGCGCCTCGACGGGACGCGCCAGATGCTGCAGCAGCTGATGGGCGTGCACGACGTCGAACTCGCCGTCGGCGTAGGGCAGCGCGTAGGCGTCGGCGACGACGAACTCGACGTTCGTCACCCCGCGACCCGCCGCGTGCGCCCTCGCCTGCTCGACGACCTCCGCCGAGGAATCGACGCCCACCACGCGGCCGGGGGCCACCAGTTCGGCGAGGTCGACGGTGATCGTGCCGGGTCCCGCGCCGACGTCGAGGATCGACATGCCCGCCCGCAGCTGCGGAAGCAGGTAGGCGGCCGAGTTGAGGGCGGTGCGCCAGATGTGCGACCGCAGGACGGTCTCGTGGTGGCCGTGGGTGTATCGCTCGTCGGGGTGGGGCTCGCGGGGCATGGGGGCAATCTACCTAAGCTGGGCGGATGACCAACCCGTTTCTCGCGGACAGCACACTCCCTTACCAGCTCCCCGACTTCGCGGCCGTGCGCGAGGAGCACTTCCGCGAGGCCTTCGAGGCTGGCATGGCCGAGCAGCTCGCCGAGCTCGCCGCCATCACCTCCGATCCGGAGCCCGCGAGCTTCGAGAACACCCTCGTGCCGCTCGAGCGCTCCGGCCGGGTGCTCGACCGGGTATCGAGCGTGTTCTTCACGCTCGCCTCCTCCGACACGACGGATGCCATCCAGGCTCTCGAGGAGGAGCTCGCCCCGGTGCTCGCGGCGCACCACGACGCGATCGTGCTCGATCCGGCGCTCTACGCGCGCGTCGACGCGGTGCACGCGGCGCGAGACGGCCTCGACCCCGAGCAGCGCTACCTCGTGGAGCGCTGGCGAATCCAGCTGACCCTGGCGGGCGCCGGGCTCGACGAGGCCGCGAAGGAGCAGCTGCGCGAGCTCAACCAGCGGATCTCGACGCTCACGACGCGCTTCGAGAAGAACCTGCTGAACGACAGCAACGCGCTCGCGGTGCACCTCACCGACCCCGCAGAGCTCGCCGGGCTGGCCCCGGGAGAGCTCTCGGCGGCGCGCGAGGCCGCCGCGAGCCGTGAGCTGGAAGGGTGGCTCGTGACGCTCGTGCTGCCGACCGGTCACCCGTGGCTGTCCTCGATCGAGGAGGCCGAGACGCGGGAGCGGATCATGGCCGCCTCGCGCGCCCGCGGCACCCGAGGGGGCGAGTTCGACAACCGCGAGCTCGTGCTCGAGCTGGTGCGCGCCCGTGCCGAGCGCGCGAGGCTGCTGGGCTTCCGCGACCACGCCTCGGTCGTCACCGCCGACGAGACCTCCGGTTCCCCCGCGGCGGTCGCCGAGCTGCTCGGGCGTCTCGCGCCCGCGGCCGCCCGCAACGCCGCAGCGGAGCACGCCGAGCTCGAGGCCGGCTTCGGCGGGCCGGTCACGGCATCCGACTGGGCGTTCGCGGCGGGAGACGTCCGCCGAGAACGCTTCGACCTCGACACCGCGGCCCTTCGCCCGTGGTTCGAGGCGGAGCGCGTGCTGCGGGACGGGGTGTTCTTCGCCGCGGAGCGCCTCTACGGCCTGCGCTTCGAGGAGCGGCCGGAGCTGCACGGCTGGAACGACGAGGTCCGGGTCTTCGAGGTGAGCGACCAGGGCGGGCCGCTCGGCCTCTACCTGCTCGACCTGTACACGCGCGACTCCAAGCGCGGTGGCGCGTGGATGAACTCGCTCGTTGCCCGCAACGATCTGCTCGGGCAGGGCGCGGTCGTGACCAACAACCTCAACGTGCCGCGGCCCGCCGCGGGTGAGCCGACGCTCCTGACCCTCGACGAGGTCGAGACCTTCTTCCACGAGTTCGGGCACGCCCTCCATGGCCTCTTCGCGCACGCCCGATACCCGAGCCTCGCCGGCACCAACGTGTTCCGTGACTTCGTGGAGTTCCCGAGCCAGGTCAACGAGATGTGGGCGATGTGGCCGGAGGTGCTCGCGAACTACGCGCGCCACCACGAGACGGGCGAGCCGCTCGATGCTGGCGTCGCGGAGCGGCTGCGCGAGGCCGAGCGGTACGGGCAGGGCTTCTCGACGAGCGAGTACCTGCAGGCGGCGCTGCTCGACCAGGCCTGGCACACGCTCGACGTGGAGCAGGCGACCGCGGTGACGGATGCCGCGGCCTTCGAGGCTGCCGCGCTGGCGGCCGCGGGTCTCGCCGACGACGCGGTGCCGCCCCGCTACGCCACGACCTACTTCGCCCACGTCTTCTCGGGCGGTTACGACGCCGGCTACTACTCGTACATCTGGAGCGAGGTGCTCGACGCCGACACGGTCGAGTGGTTCCGCGAGAACGGCGGCCTGACGAGGGAGAACGGCGAGCGCTTCCGGCGCAGGCTGCTGCAGGTGGCCGGAACGCGCGATCCGCTCGCGGCGTTCCGCGACTTCCGGGGCCGGGATGCCGCGCTCGAGCCGCTGCTGGAGCGCCGCGGGCTCGTTTGACAGGATGGGGTGAGGTCAGGTTAGGCTCACCTAAGCACCTTTGATTTAGGTGAGCCTATCCATATCCCCTTCCGAAAGGATCCTCGTGCGCGTCCTCCGCACCGTTCCGGTCGTCGCCGCAGCAGCACTCGTGCTGTCGGCGTGCGCCGCCACCCCCTCCACGACGACCGACGCGGATGCCGCATCCGACGACGTGTTCCCGGTCACGATCGAACACGCCTTCGGCGAGACGACGATCGAATCGGCGCCGGAGCGCGTCGCGACCGTCGCGTGGTCGAACCAGGAGGTGCCGCTCGCGCTCGGCATCGTGCCCGTCGGCATGCCGGAGGTCACCTGGGGCGACGACGACGGCGACGGCGTGCTGCCGTGGGTCGAGGAGAAGCTCGAGGAGCTCAGTGCCGACACCCCCGTGCTCTTCAACGAGGACGACGGGTTCGACTACGAGGCCATCGCCGACACCCAGCCCGACGTGATCCTCGCCGGCTACTCGGGACTCACGCAGGAGGAGTACGACACCCTCTCGAAGATCGCACCCGTCGTGGCCTACCCCGAGGTCGCGTGGGGTACCTCGCTCGACGACATGATCCGCATCGACGCGACGGCGCTCGGCCTCGCGGAGGAGGCCGAGGCTCTCATCGACGAGCTGCACGGCGAGATCGACGCCGCACTCGAGGAGAACGCCGTCATCAAGGACAAGAAGATCGTCTTCTCCTGGATCGACGCCAGCGACTTCAGCCAGATCGGCTTCTACACGACCCTCGACACCCGCCCCGGCTTCCTCAAGGACCTCGGCCTCCCGGTGCCGACCGTCGTCGAGGAGGAATCGGCGAAGACCGACTCGTTCTACACGACCGTGAGCGCGGAAGAGGCCGATCGCTTCGCCGATGTCGACATCTTCGTGACCTACGGTGACCCGGACGGCGACCTCGTCGCCCAGATGCAGGCCGACCCGCTGCTGTCGAAGATCCCGGCGATCGCCGCGGGCCACGTCGTGATCCTCCCGGACTCCACCCCGCTCGCGGCCTCCGCGAACCCCTCGCCGCTCTCGATCGGCTGGGGCATCGGCGAGTACTTCGCGCTGTTCGCCGCCCAGGCCGGGTGACCACCGCCGGCTCCCTGACACCGTCGGACGCCGCGACCCTGCGGCGTCCGACGGTCGTCCGCGTCGCCTGGCTTCTCGCGGCGCTCGGCGCGCTCGCGGCCGCGGCGGCCCTGTCCCTCGCGGTGGGCACGCGCGTCGTGTCGTTCGACGAGGTCATGGCGGGGCTCTCGGGCGACACGAGCTCCATCGGCGCGGCGGCCGTCTCCGCCCGCATCCCCCGCACCGTGCTGGCGATCCTCGTCGGCGCCGCGCTCGCCATGTCGGGCACCACCCTGCAAGCCGTCACCCGCAACCCGCTCGCCGACCCCGGCATCCTCGGGATCTCGATGGGCGCGTCGCTCGCGGTCGTGACCGGGATGGCGTTCGCAGGTCTCTCGAACCCCGTCGCGGTGCTCGTCGTCGCGATCATCGGCGCGGGCGCGGCGGGCGTCTTCGTCTACGCGATCGGCTCGCTCGGCCGCGGCGGCGCGACCCCGCTCAAGCTCGCGCTCGCGGGCGCCGCCACGACCGCCGCACTCGGCTCCCTCGTGAGCGCGATCCTGCTCCCCCGCATCCAGGAGATGACCTCGTTCCGGTACTGGCAGATCGGCGGCGTCGGCGGCGCGGTCTGGGACCGCATCCTCATCGTCGCGCCCGCCTTCGCCGTCGGCGCCGTGCTCGTGCTTCTCATGGCGCGCGGCATGAACTCGCTCGCCCTCGGGGACGAGGTCGCGACTGGCCTCGGCGAGCGTGTCGGGCGCACCCGCGCGATCTCGGCAGCCGGGGCCGTCATCCTGTGCGGCGCGGCGACCGCCATCGCGGGCCCCATCGGCTTCGTCGGCCTCATCGTGCCGCACCTGTGCCGCCTCCTGGTCGGCACCGACCACCGCTGGCTGCTGCCCTTCACGGCCGTCGTCGGGTCCGTGCTGCTGACCGTCTCGGATGTCGTGGGCCGCATCATCGCCCGGCCAGACGAGGTCGAGGTCGGCATCGTCACCGCGCTCGTCGGCGCCCCCGTCTTCATCGCGCTCGCGCGCCGCCGGAGGGTGCGGGAGCTGTGAGCGCCGTGACCGTGCCGAGCGGGCAGAGCTCCCGGATCGACGCCGCCGCGATCGCGGCGGGCCGTCGCCGCCGAGCCCGCCGCCGCCTGTGGCGCACGGTCGTGCTCGCGGTGCTCGTCGCCCTGGTGTTCGCGACGAGCCTCATGATCGGCAAGACCTTCTACCCGCCGGACGAGGTCATCCGGGTGATCCTCGGTCAGACCGTGCCCGGCGCCTCCTTCACGGTCGGCGAGCTGCGCCTGCCGCGAGCGGTCCTCGGCGTGCTCGCGGGCTTCGCGTTCGGGATCGCCGGCGTCACCTTTCAGACGATGCTGCGCAACCCGCTCGCCTCCCCCGACATCATCGGCATCACCTGGGGCGCGAGCGCCGCCGGCGTCTTCGGGATCGTCGTCCTGTCGCTGAGCGACACGGCGGTCGCGCTGCTCGCGCTCGCCGGCGCGCTCGCCACCGCCATCGCGATCTACCTGCTCGCCTCGCGTCGCGGCTTCTCCGGCGCGCGCCTCATCCTCATCGGCATCGGCGTCGCGGCCATGCTCCAAAGCGTCGTCGCCTGGGTGCTGTCACGCGCCTCCGACTGGGACATGCCCGCGGCGATGCAGTGGCTCGCGGGCAGCCTCAACGGCGCCACCTGGTCGGCGATCGCACCGCTCGCGGGCGCCTCGCTCGTGCTGCTGCCGCTGCTGCTCGGCATCTCCCGCGAGCTCGGCGCACTCCAGCTCGGCGACGAGACGGCGGCCGCGCTCGGTGTGCGGGTACCGCTCATCCGGCTCGCGCTCGTCCTCGGCGCGGTCGCGCTGCTCGCCTTCGCGACCGCCGCCGCGGGGCCGATCTCCTTCGTCGCCTTCATGGCCGGGCCGATCGCGGCTCGCCTGCTCGGACCGGGCGCCTCGCTCATGCTGCCCGCCGGTCTCGTCGGCTCCCTGCTCGTGCTCGTCGCTGACCTCGTCGGGCAGTTCGCCTTCGACGCCCGCTACCCGGTCGGCGTCGTCACGGGCGCCCTCGGAGCCCCGTTCCTCATCTACCTGCTCGCCCGCACCACCCGCCAGGGAGGCACGCTATGACCCTCGACCACCGCCTCCAGGCGCGAGGGGTGACCCTCGCCTACGGCGACCGCACGGTCGTCGAGGACCTCGACCTGGACGTCAGCCCCGGGCGCATCACGGCGATCGTCGGCGCGAACGGATGCGGCAAGTCGACACTGCTGCGCGCCCTCGCACGGCTGCTCGCCCCGAGGAGCGGGGAGGTCGTGCTCGACGGCGAGGCCATCGCCTCCCGAGGCTCGAAGCAGCTCGCGCGCGTGCTCGGGCTGCTGCCGCAGAGTCCCGTCGCGCCAGAGGGCATCACGGTCGCCGATCTCGTGGGCCGCGGGCGGCATCCGCACCAGCGCCTGCTCGCCCGCTGGAACACGCGAGACTACGAGGCGGTCGCGGCCGCCCTCGCCGCGACGGGCACGAGCGAGCTCGCCGAGCGCAGCGTCGACGAGCTCTCGGGCGGCCAGCGGCAGCGCGTCTGGATCGCCATGGCGCTCGCCCAGGAGACCGGCATCCTGCTGCTCGACGAACCGACCACCTTCCTCGACATCGCCCACCAGATCGAGGTGCTCGACCTGCTCACCGAGCTCGGGCGGGACCGCGGCACGACGATCGTCATGGTGCTGCACGACCTCAACCTCGCGGCCCGCTACGCCGACGAGCTCGTCGCCATGAGCGAGGGGCGCATCGTCGCGAGCGGGGCGCCGGGCAGCATCCTGACCCCCGGGCTCGTCGAGCAGGTGTTCGGCATCCGCAGCCACGTCATCCCCGACCCCGTGTCCCAGACGCCGCTCATCGTCCCCATCGGAAGGCACCATGTCAGCTGAGACCCTCACCCGCGCCACGACCGAGCCGTGGGTGTTCGCCCGGCTCGCCGTCACCCGGATCGACGAACTGACCCCGACCTTCCGTCGCTTCGTGCTGCGCCCGCTCGGGGCGGAGCGCCTCGCCGATCCCGGCTTCGACCAGCGCATCAAGGTCGTGCCGCCGAGCCCGCAGGGCATCGACGCGATGCCGACCGACCCCGAGTGGTACGCCGCCTGGCGAGCCATGCCGGTGACGGATCGGCCGCCGTTCCGGACCTACACGATCCGCGGCTTCGAGGGCGAGGATCTGCTCGTCGACTTCGCGCTGCACGGGCCCGACGGACCCGCGGCACGGTGGGCGCTCGACGCCGCACTCGGCGACGAGCTGCTCGTGCTGGGACCGAACGCCACGCATCCCGGTCCCTACGGCGGCATCGACTTCGTTCCGCCCGCGCGCAGCGACCACCACCTGCTCGCGGGCGACGAGACGGCGGCCCCGGCGATCGCGCGCATCCTCGAGCAGCTTCCGGCCGCGGCGCGCGGCACGGTCGTCGTCGAGCTGCCGCAGGCGGCGGATGCGACGTACCTGCCCGCGCATCCGGGCTTCGAGGTCCATTCGCTCGCCCGCGACGGCGGAGCGCACGGCGCGGCGCTCGTCGAGGCCGTGACGGCCGTCGCCGCGCAGCACCTCGAGGCGCACCCGGGCGCCGAGCCCGAAGAGGTCGATATCGAGGAGGGACTGCTGTGGGAGGTGCCGCGCAACGCGCGCGGCGGTGCCGCTCTCAAGAGCGCGCCGCTCTACGCCTGGCTCGCGGGGGAGGCGAGCGCCATCACGGCGATCCGCCGCCACCTCGTGAAGGAGCTCGGCATCGACCGCCGCGCCGTCGCCTTCATGGGCTACTGGCGTCAGGGCCGCGCCGAGAACTCCTAGCGGCTCGGAAGGCGATGGCGCTCACGCCGAGCGCGGCGAGCAGGAACAGGACCGCCAGGATGACCCAGCCGCCCATGCCGAATGCCAGCACGGTCGCCGTGATGACGAGCGGCGCCACGAGGCTCGAGAGCGAGTAGCCCATCCCGAAGACGCCCTGGTAGGCGCCCGCGCGGTCCGGGTCGGCCAGCTCGAAGCTGAGCCCCCATCCCGCGGCCTGCGACAGGATCTCGGCGAAGGCGTGCAGCACGGTGCCGAGCACGAGCATGGTCGCCGCGAGCGCGAGGCCGGCCCCGCCCGCAGCCCCGTAGACGAGGCAGGCGAGCGCCATGAGCACGCCCGCGATGGCCGTGACGGTGCCCGCTCGGCGAAGGTCGTGGGTGCCGCGCGCGAGCGGCACCGTCAGTGCGATCACGAGCACGGTGTTGATGATGAGCAGGGGTGAGAGCACCCACTCCGGCACGGGAGTGTCGTGGACGAGCCACAGCGGGATCGCGATGCTCGCGACGGCGAACTGCATCGCGAACACGGCCGACAGCGCCGAGAACAGCAGGTAGCGCCCGTCGCGCCAGGGTGAGCGGCCGCGGCGGGGCGGGGCGGCGGCCGCTCCGTCGTCGGCCGCCGGGTCGGTTGCTGATACCCGCGCGGGTGCGTCCACCGTGGCCGGCAGGCGAACGAGGACGAGCGCGCACAGCGCATAGACGGCGCCGCCGAGGACCAGGATGGCGCGGTAAGCCTCGGCCGTGCCGAGGGCGAGGGCGATTGCCGCCACCCCCGTGCCGAGGGTGATGCCGACGTTGGTGATCGTGCGCAGCACGGCGCGGCTCGTGACGCGCGCCTCGGCGGTGAAGGCGCGCGCGATGATCGCCGCGCGCACCGAGCCGTTCGCCGCGATCGCGAGCGACACGAGCGACTCGACCGCGATCGCCTGCCACAGCTCGGTCACGAGCGCGTAGCTCATGAGCGCGAGTCCCGTGACGACGACCGCGCCGACGAGCATGAGCCGCGCCGAGAGGCGGTCGGCGAGCTGCCCGCCGAGGTAGGACGCCGTGACCGCGACCGCCGCCCCGATCGTGAACACGAGCGCCACCTGCTCGGCGGGGAGTCCGACGACGAGCGTCAGGTACAGCACGACGAGGGTCAGCGCGATCCCGCGGCCGACCGTGCTGATGAGCGTCGCGATCGACAGCGCGCGCAGCACCGGGTCGGCGAAGGCGGCCCGGATGCGCGCGGCGAGCGACGGACGGCCGGTGCGGGTCACCCGCTCGATTCTGCCTCATCGGCCGCCGCGGCTGGCCGACGGGGCCCTGGCCGACGGGGCCGCCACCCGAGCCAGAGCATCACGACGCCGCCCACGACGAGGCCCCAGAAGGCCGAGCCGATCCCGGCCACCGTGACACCGGACGCGACGACGAGGAAGGTCACGAC
>JASGGJ010000088.1:0-10131 GCA_047605085.1 Protaetiibacter sp. | reverse complement strand
CAACCCGACGCCGCTGCGCTTCGAGGAGGCCTTCACCATGCTGAAGAGCCTCGTGCAGGTCGTGGAGGCGCCCGTCAAGGGCGGTGCCGCGACGAAGGGCGGCAAGGCCGCACCGCGCGTCATTCCGGCCGAGATCGACTTCGAGGTGGGCGAGACCATCACGATCAAGGAGGGCTCGTTCGCCGGGCTCCCCGGTACGATCTCCGAGATCAAGCCCGAGTCGGGCAAGCTCACCGTGCTCGTCTCGCTCTTCGAGCGCGAGACGCCGGTCGAGCTCTCCTTCGACCAGGTCACGAAGCTCTAGCGGGGCATTCCCCGGAACCGCCGAGTGGTCGGCTTCTGGCCTTAAAACTCAGGAATACGGCCATTAACCGACCGCTCGGTGGCGACGCGGTCGCCGTTCGGGTACTCGGCCATCAGCGGCCGTCCGCCATAGGCGCCCACGACTCCCAGACCCGGATGCCGGCACCGGGCTCCTCAAGCACCTCGCGGATGACGGCATCCACGGGTTCTTCGCCCGGCTCGATCCCGCCCCCGATCAGGCTCGACAGGTCGAAATCGCGGTGGCGGGCGGTCGGGAAGCGGTCCCCGTCCCGTCTCGGAGTCTCGCGGGTCACTCTTGGCCCGGTGATTCACGGCCATGCCGGCATCAGCCCGAACTTGGCCGTGCGCCTCGAGCGGGCGGGAGTGGGGACCGCGCGTGTCTGGTTGGCCATGCAGTTCGCCTATGACCTCGCTCGTGAGCTCTCGGACGGGGAACACCGGTGCGACCGCTCGTCGTGACGTGAGGTACGGGGGTGGCATCGAACTTCGCGCGAGATTGCACGTAAGATATCGCGCATGAAGGTCGACACCCGCGACATCCGCGCCGCCAGTCAGGTGGCCCGCAACTTCGGTCAGATCACCGACGAGGTGGAGGCCGGACGCACGATCGTCGTCGTGCGCAACAACATCCCCGTCGGGGTGCTCGCGCCTGTCTCGCTCGTCGACAGGCTCGACGCGGTGGACGAACGCGAGGAAGACCTGCGACTGCTCGGCATCGCCCTCGTCCGCATGAACACGAGCACGAGCGAGCTGGTCGAGCTCGACGACCTCGCGGCTGAGCTCGGCGTCGAGCTGCGCGACGACGATCCCGCCTCCGCTGGCCCGGACGCCGCGTGACGGCTGCGCGGGTCCGGCTGCTCCCCGAGGCGGCCGACGATGTGCGCGCGCTCGACGGTTCGGCGCGCCGGATCGTGCTGAAGGGTCTGAAGAAGCTCGAGGAGTCGCCCGAGCTGTGCGGGGCGCCGCTCGGGTCGAAGGCGAACGCCCAGTCCGATCTCACCGGCTTCCGCAAGATCGTGGTGGGCGATCGCGCCCATCGCATCGTCTACCAGGTACTTCCGGACGGCACCGTCGTCGTCGTGTGGATCGTCGGCGCGCGGGCCGACGAGGAGGTCTACCGTCTCGCCCTCGATCGGATCGCCGCGTATGACGACCCCGCGCGCCGGGCGTTACTGCGAGCGATCCTCGACGCCTCAGGCTGAGGGCGGAGCCGCGCGGCACCGCGAGCGTCAGTGCTTGTTGCCGGTGAGCAGCAGCACGCCGCCGAGGCCGATCATCATGGCCCCGCCCGCGGCACGGAGGCGGACGATGCGGCGGGGCGAGGTGGCGAACCAGGCGCGGGCCGTGCCGGCGGCGAGTGCCCAGCAGGAGTCGCAGATGAGGGCGATCGAGACGAACACGATGCCGAGCTCCGCGAGCTGCCACGGGATGCCGCCCGCCGAGTAGTCGACGAACTGCGGCAGCACGGCCACGAAGAAGGCGATCGTCTTGGGGTTGGTGACCCCCACCACGAAGCCCTCGCCGAGCAGCCTCCAGACGGAGCGGGGGCGTCCGGCCTCCTGCTCCACGACCTCGTCCCGGTGCCGGATCGCCTGCACGCCGAGGTAGACGAGGTAGCCCGCGCCGATCACCTTGATGATCGTGAAGACCACGACCGACTGCGCGACGAGCGCGCCGACGCCGAGCGCCACGAGCATGAGAAGCGGGAGCATCCCGAGCGCGTTGCCGACGACCGACAGCACCCCCGCGAGGCGGCCGTAGGCGATCGAGCGTCCGATCACGAACAGGATGCTGGGGCCGGGTACCAGGATGAGCAGCACCGCGGCGATCGCGAACGCGCCGAGGGACGCCGCCGGGACCATGCGCCGAGCATAGTGCGCGCCGCGGACTCATCGCATATGATTGCCAGGTTGCCCGGACGCTTCACCGCGCCCGCGCGACCGCATACCGCATCCGACCGGATGGCGGGAGAGTGGGGCCGACCGGCCTCGTTCGACAGAGAGAAAGAGAACATGGCACCGAAGAAGAAGGTGACCGGCCTGATCAAGCTCCAGATCAACGCCGGTGCCGCCAACCCGGCCCCGCCCATCGGCCCGGCCCTGGGTCAGCACGGCGTGAACATCATGGAGTTCTGCAAGGCCTACAACGCGGCCACCGAGAACCAGCGCGGCAACGTCATCCCGGTGGAGATCACCGTCTACGAGGACCGCTCGTTCACGTTCATCCTGAAGACCCCGCCCGCCGCCGAGCTCATCAAGAAGGCCGCAGGCATCCAGAAGGGCTCCTCCACCCCGCACACGGTGAAGGTCGCCAAGCTCACCCGTGAGCAGCTGCGCGCCATCGCCGAGCAGAAGCAGGTCGATCTCAACGCGAACGACCTCGACGCGGCGGAGAAGATCATCGCCGGCACCGCCCGGTCGATGGGGATCACGGTGGAGGCGTAATCATGGCTCAGAAGTCCAAGGCATACCGCGCCGCCGCTGAGAAGATCGAGGCCGGCAAGTTCTACGGTCCCGACGAGGCGGTCGCCGTCGTCAAGGAGACCGGGTCGAAGAAGTTCGACTCCACCGTCGAGGTCGCGCTCAAGCTCGGCGTCGACCCCCGCAAGGCGGACCAGATGGTGCGCGGCACCGTCATCCTCCCGCACGGCACCGGGAAGGTCGCCCGCGTGCTCGTGTTCGCGACCGGCCCCGCGGCGGAGGCCGCCATCGCGGCCGGTGCGGACGAGGTCGGCGGCGCCGAGCTCATCGAGAAGGTCGCCGCCGGGTACACCGACTTCGACTCGGCGGTCTCGACTCCCGAGCTGATGGGTCAGGTGGGCCGTCTCGGCAAGGTGCTCGGTCCCCGCGGCCTCATGCCGAACCCCAAGACCGGCACCGTGACGCCGGACGTCGCAAAGGCCGTGTCCGACATCAAGGGCGGCAAGATCGAGTTCCGCGTCGACAAGCACGCCAACGTGCACTTCGTCATCGGCAAGGCCGGCTTCACCACCGACCAGCTGCGCGAGAACTTCAAGGCCGCGCTCGACGAGATCCAGCGCGCGAAGCCCTCGTCGTCGAAGGGACGCTACATCCAGAAGGGGTCGCTCTCGACCACCTTCGGTCCGGGCGTCCCGCTCGACGTGGCGGCGCTGTAAGGCACGACGCAGGATCAGACGGGCGAGCGCGGCGGAATCCGCCGCGCTCGCCCGCTGTCGCCGCAGCGGATCTCACCGCGACCTCCTTCGCCCGTCCGGTCTCCGGCGTGCTCGAGGGAGCGACCTAGACCCTGTCGTCGGGAACGGGCGGCAGTACCGGACTGCCCCGGTCGACCCAGGACGCGAGTCCTGCGGGCGAGAACAGCTCGTCGAGCACCATGAAGGCGGCCCCGAGTAGGCCCGCGCGATCCCGGAGCGGGGATGTCGCGATCGTGAGGTCCCGCGTCGCGAGCGGGAGCGAGCGTCTCAGCACGACCTCTCGCACACCGGCCAGGTACGCGTCGGTCGCGGTGGCGACCGCTCCGCCCATGATGATGAGCGACGGATTGTGCAGGTTGACGACGGTGGCGAGCATCTGACCGACGCGCGCCGCCGACATCGACAGGAGGTCGACAGCGACCCGATCGGCGCGACCGGCGGCGTTCAGGAGATCGGCGAGGACGAGGGTTCCCCGCTCGCCGAGTCGGTCGGCAAGCAGCCCGCCAGAGCCTGCGGCCGCGTCGATCGCCGCACGTACGAGCGCCGCGCCACCGGCGATCGCTTCGAGGCACCCGTAGTTGCCGCAACGGCACAGTGCCGACGAATCGTGTTCCACCTCGACATGACCGAGGTCGCCCGCGACGCCTTTCGCGCCGCGATGAAGCCGGCCATTGCTGATGAGCCCGGCTCCGATGCCGCTGCCCACCTTCACGTAGACCAGGTCGGACTCCCCCCGCGCGAGCCCGGCGCGGAACTCGCCGAGGGCCATGAGATTCACGTCGTTGTCGACCCAGACCGGGGCTCGGTAGCGGGCTTCGAATCGCTCCCGAATGGGGTAGTCGTCCCAGCCCGGCATGATGGGTGGCGCGACCGGCCGGCCGGTACGGTACTCGACGGGACCGGGCACCCCGATTCCGACTCCCCACACGGGGGTGCCGCTGCGCGTGCCGTCGGTGAGGAGCTCATCGAAGACCTCCTGGACGCGGTCGAGGATTGGCTCGGGCCCTTCGGCGATGTCGGCCGCTTCGCGTGCGGAGGTGACGATCTCGCCGCGCAGGTTCGCGATCCCGAGCGAGAAACCGGTCGCGCCCAGCTCGGCGACGAGACAGCACCCGCGATCGGCTCGGAAGCTCAGCTCGCGTGCGGCCCGGCCACCGGACGACATGGCGAGCCCGCCGTTGGCGATGAGATCGATGTCGGCCAATTGGGCGAGACGCAGTGAGATCGCCGTGCGACCGTGGCCGGTTTCGCGCGCCAGTTCGGGTTTCGTGACCGCCAGTCCTGAACGGATGAGGTCGAGCACCACGGCGAGCGAATCCCATTGCTCGCCGGGTGTCGAGCGTCCGGCGTCCGCTCCAGCCATGCCGCCTCCTTCCGAGAGTTTAGGGGAGTCGACGCTGTCTCCTGGGCCGCTGCTTCCTCACGCCTGCCTCGCCAGCGACCGGATGTCGACCTCGCCGTGCATGCGTTCGCCGCGCAGATAGCGCTGCACCTCGGATACGGCGAACTCGCCGAGACGCCGAGTCTCGGAACCGAACGACCCCGCAAGATGCGGGGTGACCGTCACGTTGTCGAGACGCAGCAGAGGATGACCGTGCGGAAGCGGCTCGAGCGGGTCGGTGACGTCCAGGATCGCGGAGATACGCCCGCGCCGGAGCTCCTGGACAAGCGCCTCCTCATCCACGAGGCCTCCCCGAGCCGTGTTGATCAGCGTCGCCCCTGTGCGCATTCGGCGCAGTTCGGGAGCGCCGATCATGCGTTCCGTCTCCGGAGTCAGCGGGCAGTGCAGGCTCACGACATCCGAGCCCTCGAGAAGTTCCTCCAGACTCACGTGTCGAATGGCGGGGTCGTCGACCGTGTTGTACGGGTCGGAGAGCAGCACCCGGACATCGAAAGGACGCAGGAGCTCGATGACCCGCTTGCCGATGTGCGAGGCCCCGACGATCCCGACGGTTCTGCCGTACATCCCCGTTGTCGCGACGGGGCCGGGGCTGCGCTGCGTCCAGCCGTCACGCCGATAGCTGCGTTCCCATTCGAAGACGCGCTTCAGCCCGAGGATGATCATCGCGAGCGTGTACTCGGCGACAGGCCGCGCGTTGACCTGGGCTGCACTGCTTACCCGGATCTCACGCTTGATCGCTTCCTCCGTGAGGAGGTGCTTCACGCTTCCCGCGGCGTACACCAAGACCCGAAGGCTCGGCATCCTGTCGAGCAGCTGCCGGGTGAGAACAGGAGCGCCCCATGAGCCGAAGATGATTTCGACAGCGTCGAGATCGGCGCGATCGGAGCCCGTATCCGCTTGCCCGTAGCAGGACAGGTCGAACTCGGATATCGACGCGAGGCGATTGAGCGATTCGTCGCTCATGATCGGATCCAGCCACTCCGGAGACATGCCGAAGAGCAAGCGGGGACGGGTACTCAACGCGATTGTCCCTGCTCGGCGAGTTCTTCCGCAGGCACCAGGGCTGCCAGAAGAGAGTGGCGGCTTCCCGCCCAGACGACATAGAGGGTCGCGGCCGAGGTCACGCCGATCCCGACCGCTGGAGCCGTGACGAACACGGTCCACTGCACGGCGAGCGCGGCCAGTGAGATGCAGGTGAACGGCCAGCGGGTGACCGCGATCACCAGCGAGACCCACAGCACCCGGCCGAGACTCGCGTTCGGCGCATCGCACATCGCGACAAGTCCGACGAGCCCGGCGGAGAGCGCAAGAAGCGCGATGACGCCGAGAAGCGGCGCGAGCCAGATGCCGGCTTGCGTTGAGAGGAGCACGACGCCGTCTCCGGCCGCGACCACAACGGTGCCGACGACGACGGATGACAGCGCCAATGCCCGCGGAGCGATTCGTCGCAAGCCTCGGCAGAAGCTCAGAACCAGTCGGCGTTCGCCCTCACGGTAGTCGCGAAAGACCCAGAACACGCCTGCCATGCCCGCGCCGACAGGCACTGCCGCCACCGCGAGAAACGGCCAGGACAAGGACGGGTCCGTCGTGAGGAGAAGGACCAGCAGAGGAAGACCGATCACCGCCAACGCCGCATTGGTGACGAGCAGCAGGTAGGCGGCGTCGACGATGGACGAATACGTGCGATGAGAAATACGCATCACGTCACCCCTTCAGTCCGCTCGTTGCGATGCCCTCGACGAAGAACCGCTGACCGAGGAAGAAGACGACAGCGATCGGCAGCACCGAAATCACGAGACCCGCGAACAGCGCACCGTAATCCACGTCGTACAGACTGGAGACGAAGTTGTTCAGACCCAGCTGCAACGTCCACAGGCTCGGATCGCGAAGGTACAACAGTGGTCCCAGGTAGTCATTCCAGGTGTTGACGAAAGTCAGGAGCCCGAGGCTCGCGAGAGCAGGCACCGACAGCGGAAGCATGATGCGCCGCCAGATGCCATATTCACTCAGCCCGTCGAGCCGTGCCGCTTCGCTCAGTTCCTCCGGCACCGTCTCGTAGAACTGCTTCATGAGGAAGACGCCGAACGCGCTGAATGCTTGCAGGAGCACGATCGACCATGGCGTGTTCACGACCCCGGCTTTCGAGAGCATGACGAACTGCGGGATCATGTAGGACTGCCAGGGTACTGCGATGGTCGCGACGTAGAGCACGAAGAGAGCATCGCGTCCGGAGAACTTGACGCGGGCGAATCCATACGCGGCGAACGAGGCTGTCGCCAGCTGCAGGAACGTGACGGTGACCGACAGGAAGGCCGTGTTGCGCAGCCAGGTGAGGATGTCCGATTTCGTCCAGATCTTCACGTAGTTGTCCCAGACGAACATCTCGGGAATCCACCGCACCGGGACGGAGAAGACCTGGTTCGCTTCCTTGAGCGAACTCATCACGAGCCAGAAGAAGGGCGTGAGCATTGCAGCCGCCGCCGCGATGAGCAGCGCATACAGCAGAACAGCGCGCACCCGGCGCCTGGCGTCGCGCGGGCGAGCTGTCGGTCGGCTTGCCTGCGGAGGCCTTCTCCGCGGCGATCGGGGGACGACGAGCGTCATTGCCGGGCTCACCGGGTTTCCCTTCGTCTGTTCCAGAAGAATTGAAGGAGTGTCACGAGCAGGCACAGCGCGAATAGGGCGACCGACGCAGCCGACGCGTAACCGAAATGGCTCTCCTCGAATCCTTTCCGATAGATGAACTGCGAGAGCACGAGAGTCGCCTGGCCCGGACCTCCGTGAGTGAGGACGATGATGAGGTCGAAAACCTTGAAGGAGTTGAGCGTGAGAATGACCAGAACGAAGAACGTCGTCGGCCGCAGGCCTGGAATTGTGACGTTGCGGAACCGCTGCCATGCGCCGGCTCCATCGACGAGTGCGGCTTCATAGAGTTGCCGGGGGATGGTCTGCAAACCGGCGAGGAAGAGAATCATGTAGTACCCCATGTCGCGCCACGTGCCGATGACGGCCACTGCCGGCATCGCCCAGTCCGTCGACGTGAGCCACCCGGGTGGGCTGTCGATGCCGAGTAGTCGCAAGAACTGATTGACGGGACCGAAATCGGGGCTGAAGAGAAGGTTCCACACCAGCGCGATGGCGACGATCGACGTGACATAGGGGAAGAAGGCCGCCGTCCGGAAGAAGGCCGCCCCTCGGATCTTGGTGTTCAGCAGCAGCGCGGCACCGAGCGCCGCCGCGAGCGTCATGGGAATGTGGAGAGCCGCGTAGTAGAGCGTGTTGAGAAGCGCGATATGGAAGCTTTGATCGCTGGCCAGTCTGATGAAGTTCTCGACGCCGACGAAGTTCGACGCCCCGAAGATGTTCCAGTCCGTGAGGGACATGTAGAAGAGCACCAGGACCGGCACGAGAGTGAGCAACAGGAACCCGATGAAATTCGGCGCAATGAAGCTCAGGCCGATCAACGTGGCGCGCGCATGACTCCTCGAACGTGCACGTCGGGGCGGCGCAGGCGTCATTGGTTCGGATGACGTCGCGGTTGTCATAGCAAGCCCCTTTCGGCATGGAACTCATTCAGCGGCGGATCGGCCCCGCCGTCACGGCGGGGCCGATCCATGGACGACTCGTCAGTCGACTCCGACTTCGTTCTTCACACGATCCTCCGCGGCCTTGATGGCACTGTCCACCGATTCCGACTCCGACATGATCGCCGTATGCATGTCATTCAGAATGTTCTGCACGGCGGCCGTCTCAGCGACCGGCGGGTTCTGAGGCGCGACATCCCCCGTCTGCAGCGCGAACTTCGTCAGTTCGTCCGCCGGGGCGCCGTCGGTGCTGAAGTACGCGTTCAGGACGTCGTCGTCGACATAGGCGGGAAGAACGCCGATCTTGGCCAGCGCGATTGCCGCGTCCTCGCTCGAGGCGTACTCGAGGAACTCCTTGGCGGCCTGGATCTTCGACTCGTCGATATTGGCGTTGATGCCAAAGCCGGTGGGATCGCCGAACGTCAACGGCGTGTTGTCCGTCCCAGCGGTCGACGCGTCGAGCTGCGGCGCGGGCGCCACGGCCCAGTTGAAGTCCTGCGCCTCACCGGATACCTGCTGCTGCAGCAGGATCCCGTAGTACCACGAGCCCATGGGCAGCAATGCCGCCTGCTGCGACCCGAAGACGCCGCGATAGTTGAGCTGGTTCGCCGTGATCGTGTTGAACGACTCCTGCACGCCGGAATCCTGCAACGCGAGCGCGCTCTCGTAGAAGGGCTCGAAATATTCGTAGTCAGCGCTGAACATATCCGCACCGGGCGCCTGGGCGGTCGCGAAGCCCTGCACGAGCGACTGCCACGAGTGCAAGTAGGTTCCCTTGGCGGTCGATCCGGCGGCGGTGAGCTTGGCCGTGAGCTCCGTCGCGACGTCAGCGTAGTCGTCCCACGTCCAGCTGCCGTCGGGGTACTCGACACCGGCGAGGTCGAGGAGATCCTTGTTGTAGAACAGCACCCAGGTGTCCATGCGGTATGGCGTGGCATACGCGACTCCGTCGATCTTGTATGAGTCGGCACCGCGAATCCCCTCAGGCAGAGAAACATCCGAGACGTCCAGCAGCTGCCCCGCCTCCTGGAACACCGGCACATACTGCACCTGGTTCTGCGTGATGATGTCGGGCGCCGTCCCGGCGGCGACGTCCGCGGTGATCAGCTTGTTGTAGTTCGTGAGGTCGTACTCGGCGAGTTCAACGGTGACATCGGGGTACTTCTCCTCGAATCCGTCGACGATCGCCTGAAACTCCGGTGAGCTCTCAAGGTTCCATGCCGACAGCGTCAGGGTGATCTCGCCGCTGGCGCCGGTATCGGTGTCCGTTCCGTCCGCACAGCCCGCGAGGGCCATGGCGGAGGCGAGAATCGCCGCGCCGGCGATTGCGCGGCCTCGACGCGGAGGCGTTACGGCGTTGCCGTTGAGGTGCTGCTTCATTACAGGTGCTCCTTTGCAGAATGTTTCAGGTTGATAGGTGGAATGGACAGCGGGTGACGTCCGGCGGGCGTTGCCCGGGTCGGGGTGGTCGAGGACGACCTGGGTGGCCTGCTCTTTCCGGCGCCGGCTCGTCGGTGAAGAGCGAGAGCTCGCCCTGCTCGCCGGCCTGCTGGATCCTGGCTGCTGCGCCCGCGCCCGCGTGGACGCAGCAGCGATCCTGCGATGGCCGGACGGTCCAGAAGCCGGGGATGCGCTCAGTGTCTCGG
>JASGGJ010000087.1:0-10218 GCA_047605085.1 Protaetiibacter sp. | reverse complement strand
CGCCCGCGTTATAGACTCCGAATGAAGCATGTGCTCCGGGGGCGGTGGAAATCCGCACCGGCGGTGATAGTCCGCGAACCCTGTCTCGAACGAGGCGGGGCCGATCCGGTGGAACTCCGGGACCGACGGTCAGAGTCCGGATGAGAGGAAGCACACGCCGAAGCGTCTGTACTGGAAGCATCGGCGAGCGACGCCCGTCGTCGCGCATCCCCGGACACGAACCGGAGAGGATGCCATGGCCGACACCGTCGCGTACGACGCCGCCATGCGCCGTGCTCTCGAACTCGCGGCCCGCGGCCCTGTCGTGGGCGGCAACCCTCAGGTGGGGTGCGTGCTGCTCGACGCCAGCGGACGCATCATCGCCGAGGGCTGGCATCGCGGCGCCGGCACCCCGCACGCCGAGATCGACGCGCTCTCCCGGGTGGCGGACGCCCGCGGCCTCACCGTCGTCGTCACGCTCGAGCCCTGCAACCACACCGGCCGCACCGGGCCGTGCAGCGAAGCGCTGATCGACGCAGGGGTCACCCGGGTCGTCTACCCGGTGTCCGACCCCGGACACGAGTCGGCGGGCGGCGCGGGACGCCTGCGCGAGGCGGGTATCGAGGTCGTGCCCGGCGTGCTCGCCGACGAGGTCTCCGCCTTCCTGCACGTCTGGCTGACCGCCGTCGCCCGGCACCGGCCCTGGGTCACCGTCAAGTGGGCGTCGACCCTCGACGGTCGCGCGGCCGCCGCCGACGGTACGAGCCGGTGGATCACCGGCACCGCGGCACGCCAGCGGGTGCACGAGCAACGGGCCTCGTCCGATGCGATCCTCGTCGGCAGCGGGACGGTCCTGGCCGACGACCCCGCCCTCACCGCGCGAGGTGACGGCGGCGAGCTGCTGCCGCACCAGCCGCTGCCGGTCGTCGTGGGCGAGCGCCGGATACCCGCGGATGCGGCGCTGCGCCGGCATCCGTCCGGGCTGTTCGAGACCGGCACGCGCGAGCTGAACGCGGTGCTCGCCGCGCTCGACGCGCGCGGCGTCCGGCGCGTCTACGTCGAGGGAGGGCCGACGCTCGCCTCGGCGGTCATCGCGGCCGGTCTCGCCGACGAGTACGCCGTCTACCTGGCACCCGCCCTGCTCGGCGGCGACCGGCTCGCGATCGGCGAGCTCGGCATCCGCACCATCGCCGAGGCGCGACGCCTTCGCATCACGAGCGTCGAGCAGCTCGGCGACGACCTGCTCGTCACCGCACGACCCACAGGAGGTAGCTGACATGTTCACCGGCATCATCGAAGAGCTGGGCGAGGTCCTCGCCTGGGAGGGCACCGGCGACGCCGCGCGCATCACCGTACGCGCCCCGCTCGCCGCATCCGACGCCTCCCACGGCGACTCGATCTCGGTCTCGGGGGTGTGCCTCACCGTCGTCGACCAGGGCGAGGACTGGTTCACCGCCGACGTCATGGGCGTCTCGATCGAGGTCACGACGATCGGCGAGCGCCGGCCGGGCGACCGGGTCAACCTGGAGCGTGCGGCCGCCGTCGGCGACCGGCTCGGCGGGCACATCGTGCAGGGTCATGTCGACGGCACGGCGACCGTGCTGTCGGTGCAGGACGGATCGGCGTGGCGCGTCGTGCGCTTCACCCTGCCGAGCGAACTCGCTCCGCTCGTCGCGCGCAAGGGCTCGATCGCGATCGACGGCACCTCGCTCACCGTGAGCGCCGTATCGGATGCTGCGGAGTCCGAGCAGTGGTTCGAGGTGTCGCTCATCCCCGAGACCCTCGCCGCGACGACGCTCGGCGCACTCGTGGAGGGCGACCGGGTGAACCTGGAGACCGACATCCTGGCGCGGCATGTCACGCGACTCCTCGACTTCGGTGAGGGGTCGCAAAATGCTCGCAACACGCCGATTTGGCAGCACTTTGCGACCCCTCAGGGTGCGGAGGCGACGCGATGAGCCTGAGCGACATCCCCACCGCCCTGCAGGCGCTGCGCGAGGGGCGTCCCGTGATCGTGGCCGACGACGAGGGCCGGGAGAACGAGGGCGACATCGTGCTCGCCGCCGAGACCGCGAGCCAGGAGTGGATCGCGTGGGCGGTCGCGCACTCCTCGGGGTTCATCTGCGCGCCCATGACGAATGCGATCGCCGACCGGCTCGCGCTGCCTCCCATGGTGGAGCACAACGAGGACCCGCGCGGCACCGCCTACACGGTCTCCGTGGATGCGGCCGACCGGCTCTCGACGGGCATCTCGGCATCCGACCGCGCCCACACCCTGCGCGTGCTCGCCGACCCCGCCTCGACGCCCGCGAGCCTCACGAGACCAGGCCACATCCTGCCGCTGCGCGCCGTCGACGGCGGGGTGCGCGAGCGCGACGGCCACACCGAGGCGTCCGTCGACCTGCTGAAGCTCGCCGGGCTCACGCCCGTCGCGGCGATCGTCGAGATCGTCGATACGGACGGGGAGATGATGCGCCTGCCGAACCTCATCCGGCTCGGCGAGCGCGAGAAGGTGCCCGTCATCACGATCGAGGCGCTCATCCGTTTCATGGAGGAGCAGCGCTGCGACCGCGACCCCACCGCGGTGGTCACGCTGCCCGAGTGGCAGCGGGTGAGCTTCGAGGTGGAGACCAGCGTGCCGACCGCGCACGGCACCTTCCGGGTGCGCGCCTATCGCGACCGCTCGACGGGCGCCGACCACGTCGCCTGGATCGCGGGCGAGCCGGCCGACGGTGCTCTCGTCCGGGTGCACTCCGAGTGCCTGACCGGTGAGGCGTTCGGCTCGCTCAAGTGCGAGTGCGGTCCGCAACTGCGCGCCGCGCTCGACACCATCCGCGCGGAGGGCGGCGTGGTCGTCTACCTCCGCGGCCAGGAGGGGCGCGGCATCGGCCTCATCAACAAGCTGCGCGCCTACCGGCTGCAGGAGGAGGGCTTCGACACTCTCGACGCCAACCTCGCGCTCGGGCTGCCGGTCGACGCCCGCGACTACGGGGCGGCGGTCGGCATCCTGAAGGATCTCGGCATCCGCCGGGTGCGGCTGCTCTCCAACAACCCGGAGAAGGCGCGCCAGCTCGCCGAGCGCGGCATCGAGATCGACGCGCTCGTGCCGCTCGTCGTCGGGGTGGGCGAGTTCAACGAGGGCTACCTCGACGCCAAGCGCGACCGGATGGGTCACGCGCTTCCCGACCATGACGCGCTCGTCGAGCGCCTGAGCATCGGAGGAACCGAATGAGCGGCGAGGGTCGCCCGACCGAGCTGGACACCGACGGGGCGGGGCTCCGCATCGCGGTGGTCGCCGGCACCTGGCACGAGCGGATCACCGAGGGCCTGCTGACCGGCGCCCTGCGCACGCTCGCGGCGTCGGGCGCCGAGGTGGAGGTGTTCCGGGTGCCCGGCAGCTTCGAGCTGCCCGTCGTCGCGAAGGCGGCCCTCGAGGCGGGTGCGGATGGCGTGGTCGCGCTCGGCGTCATCATCCGGGGCGGCACGCCGCACTTCGACTTCGTGGCGACCGCGGCGACCGACGGCCTCACCCGGGTGGCCCTCGACACCGGCAAGCCGGTCGGCTTCGGGGTGCTGACCCTCGACGACGAGCAGCAGGGCATCGACCGCGCCGGCTTTCCCGGCTCGAAGGAGGACAAGGGCGCCGAGGCGGCGGAGGCGGTGCTCGCGACGGTGCGTGCGCTCAGGCGGGTGCGAAGCGCCTGACTCTCACCAGCCTCCGCCTCCCCCACCGCCGCCTCCGCCGCCCGAGCTTCCTCCGCCGTCCGCGCCGCCGGAACTGCTGCTGCCGCCAAGACTGCTCCAGCTCGGACCGGAGCCGAACCCGCCTCCCGCGGACAGGTAGGAGCTCATCCCCGCGAATCCGCTGTCGAACCGACCGAAATCGGTGCCCGTGTACCAGGCGGGGGTGCTGCCGGTCGAGTATTGACCGAGTTGCTGGACCCACTGCTTCTCGAGCCCGAAGAGGATCGCATAGGGCAGCAGCTTCTCGTTGAGTCTGAGGAGCTGTGCCGTGTCGGACGGGTCGACGGGGCTCTCGATCTGCGCCCGTTCTGCGCCAGACGGGCTCTGCAGCACGCGCAGCCGATCGGCCTCTGCCAGGCGGATGTAGTCGCGCAGTCCCAGCAGCTGCTCCCGGTACTCCGCACCGTCGGGAGTGAGTGGGTCGCGGCGACTCGACAGTATGGCGACGATCTGCACGCCGACGAGCGGCACGACCACGGCGAGGGCGTATGGCAGCAACGGGGCGAGGGCGCCGAGCGACGCACGAACCGGGGTGCCGATGTGGGGGATCGAGGTGACCAGGATCACGGCGAGCGAGCCGGATGCGAGCACCGCCACCCGGCGCAGCACACGGGGCACGAAGTTCGCGACCGTGCCGGCGCCGAGCACGCATCCCACCACGAACGGCAGTGTCAGGAAGACGATCGGGAACCAGGTCTGCGCAGGCATCGAGGCCAGCTCGGGCACAGCCGCGCGGTTGAGGAACACCCACACGACCAGCGCGATGCCGACGGCGGCAAGGAGCCAGGCGAGGATCAGGGTCAGGCGAGGAATGAGCCGCCCCTGCCGCGTGCGGAGGCCGCGGTCGAGCGCATCCGTGTGCGCGCCGCGCACCAGCGCGGCGAAGCGATCCCCGAGTTGGGCGTCGCTGCGGCGCAGCTGCACGGTGAAGGCGCCCGCATCGTCGCTCGTCACGAACAGTCGGTCGAACACCTCCCGGTCATCGGAGGCGAGTTCGCCGTGCGCCCCGGTCGCCTGGATCGACCAGCGGTCTCCCCGGGAGGCGGTCGGGTCTTCCATGATCCGGACGGCGCCGTTCACGGCGAGGCTGACGATCGCCGCCGCGGCGGCCCGGCGGGGCGTGCCCAGGATGTCAGCGGCGACGAGAACACCCGAGTGCCTGGGCGGCGCATACTGCGGCACGACGATGCCACGACCGCGGGCGTCGCGCCAGAGGATGAAACGCACGAGCAGCATGACGAGGACCGGGACGGCGGTCAGGGCGGTGACGAGCCATGGCGCGACGGTCGCGAGCCACGACTCGGAGGCCCGGGCCGGCGTCGTGAAGGTTCCGACCGCGAACGGGATCGCGAAGGTCAGGGTCTCGTACGGGCCGAGGGCGCCGGTCGACGCCTCGATCAGCACACCGCCGGTGTCCGCATCCGGGGTGGACGCGATCGCGCACGACCGGGGCTCGACCGCGTTGTCCGGCCCCGCGTAGCAGGAGGCACCGCTGAGGACCGCAGGGGCGAGTTCCGCAGGGAGGTGCACCCGGGCGGTCGCCGAGCCGAAGTTCTGCGGCCAGCCGGTGCCGTTGGCGTCCCAGTAGAGCTCTTCGTCCGCCGATCCGCCGTCGCCCGCGGGGAAGGACAGCACGACATCCGACATGGTGTAGCCGATGACGTAGACGACCCTCCCATGTACATAACTGTCTTGGGATCCGATCCGCAGCTCGAGGAAGCCGCCCGTGCTCACGCTGGTGTACGGGACGGGCGCCCCCGTCTCGTCGGTGACCGACACGTCGCGGATGTCGAGGTCGACGCCCTGGTTGGAGCTCGGGATGGCGCGCACGATGCCGTGGTTCTGGTCGATGTCGTCGGGGAACACCGTGACGAAGGTCTCGACGACGGTCATCCGGGAGCGGCCGTCGGCGTCCCGGGTGAGCCGGTAGTCGCCGGCGAATGAGTCGAAGCTGAAGTCGTCGACGCCCGCGGGAACCAGGGCGGGCAGGGTTGAGGCCGCCGCAGGCGCCACCCCGGATGCGAGCGCCGCGCCGAGCGCGACGAGGAGCGCAAGACGGCCGAGCCGGAACGAGCGATGGGTCATCAGCGCGTCCCCTCAGTCCAGGAACAGGGCGCGCAGGCGCCGCGTGGTGAACACGAGGCCGACCGCGATCATGACGAGGTAGTAGAGCACGTGCCCGAGCATCGCCGCATCCGGCGCGCCCGTCGTGAGCCCCCGGATGAGCTCGACGCCGTGCCAGAGCGGCAGCGCCATGACGAGCCACTGGACCGGCTCCGGGTAGACGGTGATGGGGAAGAAGGTGGCCGACAGCATGAACATCGGGGTGAGCACGAACATGATCCACTCCATCTGCTGGAAGGTCGTGAAGTAGCTCGTCACCCCCATCCCGATCGCCGCGAAGCCGAAGGCGATGAGCACGACGGCGGGCACCGCGAGCAACGCCCACCAGGACAGGTTGAGGCCCATGAGCTGCATGACGAGCTGGAACCCGATCCCGTACGCCGCCCCGCGGAGCAGCGCGTGCAGGATCTCGCCGAGCGCCACATCGAGCGGGCCGAGGCTCGTCGCGAGCATCCCCTCGTAGAGCTTGGCGAAGTTCATCTTGAAGAACACGTTCCAGGTGCTGTCGTAGATCGCGCCGTTCATGGCCGCGACGGCCAGCAGCGCGGGCGCGATGAACGCGGCGTACGGGATCTCACGGCCCGAGGCATCCGTCACGACACCGATGTAGGCGCCGAGCCCGATGCCGAGCGAGAGCAGGTAGAAGACCGGCTCGAAGAACCCGGATGCCAGCACCACCCAGTTGCTCGACCGCGTCGCCTGCAGGGCGCGGCCGAGCACGGCGCGGGAGTTGCCCGCGTAGAGGGCGCGCACACTGCCGCGGCGCGGCGCCTGCTGCTCGGTCGCGGTCGTCATGCGTCGAGCCTTCCCCGCATGACGCGCACGGTGAGCCGCCAGCCGACGACCGCGAGCGCGAGCAGGAACGCGAGATGCAGGACCACCAGCCAGAGCGGCCGCTCGGCGCCGTAGCCGACGACGCGACCGAGCTCCGCGCCGTGCCAGAGCGGTGACAGCCAGCCGATCGGCTGGAGGAAAGCCGGCAGCCGATCGAGCGGGAACAGGGTTCCGCTGAACAGGGTGAGCGGCAGCACGAGCACCCGCTGCACGACGGAGAACTGGCCGCGATCCTCCCGCTGCGCGGCGGCGTAGGCGAACAGCGGGGTGCCGAAGGCGATGCCGGTGAGCGTCGCGATGGGCACGGTGAGCACCCCGGATGCCGCGGGCACGCCGCCGGACGCCGCCATGACGAGGTAGTAGACGAGGGTCGTGGCGGCGATCCGCATCGCCACGAACAGCACGACCCCGTCGACCACCTGCCGCGCCGAGATGGGGGCGGCGTGCATGCCGACGTAGATCGGGTTCCACTTGAGACCGAGCATGACCGGGTAACTGAACTCGTCGGAGGCGATCGTGACCGCGGTGGTGGCGATGAGGGCAGGCGCGATGAACACGAGGTAGGAGACGCCGTCGATGCCGTTCGGTCCGGCGTCGGCATTGACCAGCAGCCCCAGCCCCACCCCGAAGGCGAGCAGGAACATGAACGGCGTGCCGATCGCGGTGGCGATGTTGACGCCGAGGTAGTGCCGCCAGATCCGGATGTGGTGCTCGGCCACGAACCACGCGCCGAGGCGCCGAGGCCGCAGCCCCGCGGCGCGCGCCTCCGCGACGAGCTCTGGCCGCACCTCGCTCATTCGATGAGTGACCTTCCCGTCAGCCGCAGGAAGACGTCCTCGAGGCTCGAGCGCCGCACGAGACTCGTGAGCGGGTGCAGGCCCCGCGCGGTCACCTCGGCGAGCGCGGCCTCGCCGTCGTCCGCGTAGACGAGCACGCGATCCGGCAGCACCTCGAGACGGTCGCCGATCCCCGCGAGCGCGGCGGCGGCATCCGCATTGCGGTCCGAGCCGAAGCGCACCTCGAGCACCTCGCGCGTCGAGTACTCGCGGATGAGCGCGGCCGGCGTGCCCTCTGCCATGATGCGGCCGTGGTCGACGACGACGAGGCGGTCGCAGAGCTGCTCGGCCTCGTCCATGTAGTGGGTGGTGAGCAGCAGCGTCGTGCCCTGCTCCTTGAGGCGGAACAGGCGGTCCCACAGGATGTGCCTGGCCTGCGGGTCCAGCCCCGTGGTCGGCTCGTCGAGCAGCAGGATGCGGGGCTCGTTGATGAGGGCCCGCGCGATCGTGAGACGGCGCTTCATGCCGCCGGAGAGCTCGTCGACCTTCGCGTTGGCACGGTCGGCGAGCTGGGCGAAGCCGAGCAGCTCGTCGGCGCGCTCGGCGACCAGCCGCCGCGGCAGCCCGAAGTAGCGACCGTAGCTGATGAGGTTCTCGCGCACCCGCAGCTCGTTGTCGAGGTTGTCGTGCTGCGGGACGACGCCGAGCCGCGCACGGATCTCGGGCCCGAACTCGTCGGGGTCGAGCCCCAGCACGCTCAGCCGCCCCGCGGTGCGGGTGGAGACGGCGCCCACCATCCGCATCGTCGTCGACTTGCCCGCGCCGTTCGGGCCGAGCAGCCCGAACGACTCGCCGGAGCCGACCTCGAAGCTGATCCCGTCGACCGCGGCGACGTCACCGTAGCGCTTGACGAGCCCGGATGCGGAGATGACGGCCACTCAGCGAGCCTATTCGCCGGGAGATGGATACGCGCCTCCCCTCATCTCGCGACCCGGACGCGACTCCCCCGCCGAGTGGTCGGTTTCTGGCCCCAAATCGGTGGTTTTAGCTCAGAAAACCGACCACTCGCGGAGGTCAACTTGGGTTGACGGACGCGCGGGCGTCAACTACGGTTGACGCGTGGACGTCGGAGAGCTGCACACCCTCGCGGGAGACGCCGGATCGCAGGATCCGCTCGTCGCCCTCCGGGCGCTCGCCGGACTCCGTCGCGAGCTCGACCGCCACGAGGCGGCCGCCGTGCGGCGCGCGCGCAACGCGAACGCGTCATGGCAGCTCATCGCGCTCTGCCTCGGAGTCTCGAAGCAGGCCGTCCACAAGAAGTACGGGCGCGCTTGACGCGCCACCGCACCCCTGAGGAACCCCGCAAACATGACATTCCCCGACGCGCCCGCGCGCCGCAACCCTTTCCGCCGCACACCCGACACGGGACCGCGCGCCTCCTTCCGCGAGCTGCTGCCGTACCTGACCGAGCACAGGGTACTGCTGGGCCTCGCGATCGTGCTGAGCCTCGTCAGCGCCGGCTTCTCGCTCGCCCAGCCCGCCCTCGTGAGCCGGGTCATCCAGCTCGTCGAGGCCGGCGACGCGCTCGGGTGGCTCGCCTGGCTGCTCGTCGCCCTCGTCATCGGCAACGGCGTCGTCACCGCCGTCCAGCACTACCTGCTGCAGCGCGCGGGCACGAGCGTCGTCTACTCCGCCCGCCGCGCCCTCATCCGCCGGATGCTGCGGCTGCCGATCCGCGAGTTCGACACGCGCCGCGCGGGCGACCTCGTCTCACGGGTCGGATCCGACACGACCCTGCTCTACGCCGTGCTCACCCAGGGTCTCGTGGATGCGCTCGGCGGCGCCGTCGTGTTCGTCGGGGCGATCATCGGCATGGCCATCATCGATCCCGTCTTGCTGGGCGCGACCGTCGCCGTCATCGCCGTGGCGATCGCGGTCGTCGGTGGGCTCTCGGGCCGCATCCGGGTCGCGAGCCGTGAGCAGCAGGAGAAGGTGGGCGACGTCGCGGCGGGCGTGCAGCGCGCGATCTCGGCCATCCGCACGGTGCGCGCCGCGAACGCCACCGAGCGGGAATCGGAGGCGATCGAACGCGGGGCGAGAGCGGCTTGGAGCGCCGGCCTCAGGGTCGCGAGAGTGTCGGCGCTCGTCGTGCCGGTCGCGTCGATCGCCATGAACGTGTCGTTCCTCGTCGTGCTCGGGCTCGGTGGCTACCGCGTCGCGTCCGGGGCGATCACGATCGCGAACCTCGTCGCGTTCATCCTGTTCCTGTTCCTCATGATCATGCCGCTCGGTCAGGCGTTCGGCGCCGTCACCTCGGTGAGCCAGGCGCTCGGCGCGCTCGGTCGCATCCAGGAGATCATGCGCATCCCCTCCGAGGACGAGGGCGACGACGCGATCTCGGGGGCGGCCCCGATCGAGACGGATGACGCCATCCGATTCGAGGAGGTGCGGTTCGGCTACCCCGCGGCGGCGCATCGCACCGAGACCGAGAAGGCGATCGCCTCGGAGTTCGGCGAGGATGCGCTCGACGCCACGGGTGACCGCGAGGTGCTGCACGGGGTGTCGTTCGCGGTGCCGCGCGGATCGCGGGTGGCGCTCGTCGGGCCGTCGGGGGCGGGCAAGTCGACGATCCTCGCGCTCATCGAGCGCTTCTACGACCCGACCGGCGGCGTGGTGCGCATCGACGGGGTCGATGTGCGGGCGCTGCCGCGCGAGGAGCTGCGCGCCCGCATCGGCTACGTCGAGCAGGACGCCCCGGTGC
>JASGGJ010000086.1:0-10518 GCA_047605085.1 Protaetiibacter sp. | reverse complement strand
GACCTCCTACAGCCTCGACGGCTCGAAGCAGCTCATCCGCGGGATCTACGACGAGCTGATCCTGCGGATGGAGGCGGACGGCGAGGCGATCCATCCCTCGAAGGTGCCGGCCGGCAGCCCGTACGCCGGGTTCATCTATCACGGCCACGACAAGGTCACGCCGTTCGAGCCGGAGGGGATGAAGCTCACCGCTTTGCGGATGTGCCTCGAGTCGGGCGTGCAACTGCTCTTCCACACCTTCGTGGTCGACACGATCGTCGAGGAGGGCGCCGTCCGCGGGGTGATCGTCGCCAGCAAGTCCGGGCTCGAGGCGATCACCGCCAGTGTCGTCATCGACTGCTCCGCGGATGCGGACGTCGTCGCCTCCGGCGGCGGGGAGACCGTGATCGGGCGTGACAGCGACGGGCTCGTGCAGCCGATGACGCTGTTCTTCCGCGTCGGGGGAGTCGACGACGAGGCGCTCGCGGACTACGTCGCCCGGTTCCCCTCGAAGACGGATGCCTTCGAAGTTCCCGTCCAGGCGGCTCGCGCCGCGGGCGAGTACACGATCGAGCGGAGAGGTCTCGGCCTGTACAAGACCATGAAGCCGGGGGTGTGGCGGGTCAACACCACCCGCGTCCTTCGGCGCATCGGGACCGACGTCGAGGACCTGACGCAGGCCGAGATCGAGGGCCGTGAACAGGTCACCCAGCTCATGCGCCTCTTCCGGCGCGTGCCGGGCATGGAGAACTGCGAGCTGATCGACACGGCCGCAACGATCGGCGTGCGCGAGACCCGCAGGATCGTGGGCGAGTACACCCTCACCCAGGAGGATCTCGCCAGTGGCCGGGAGTTCGACGACGTCATCGCGCTGGCCGGGTACCCGATCGACATCCACAGCCCCACCGACTCCGGTGGCGGTCTGATCGACATGCCGGTCGCCAACGAGTACCAGATCCCGTACCGCTCGCTCGTGCCCCGTGAGCTCGACGGCGTGCTCGTCGCGGGGCGCAGCGTCTCCTCGACGCACGAGGCGCTCGGCGCGATCCGGATCATGCCTCCCGCCTTCGCGATGGGGCAGGCCGCCGGGACCGCCGCCGCTCTCGCGGTGCGCGGGAAGGTGCGGCCCCGGGACGTCGACGTCGCCGAGCTGCAGAGGGCGCTCGTCGAGGACGGCGCCTACATCGGGGAACGGGCGAGGGAGCTGGTGCCGTGACGGCCGTTCCACCGCGGATCGCAGGCGGCGCTCTCCCGCGCATCTCTGGCCACCGCGGGGCGGCCGGCACCGCTCCGGAGAACACCATCCGGTCCTTCCGGGCGGCGATCTCCGACGGTGCCGGCACGGTGGAGCTGGATCTGCAGCGCTCCGCCGACCACGCCCTGATCGTCATGCACGACAGCACGGTGGATCGCACGACCGGCGGGACGGGGCGCGTCAACGATCTCGAGCTCTCCCGGATCCGGGAGCTGAGGGCCGGGGGCGAGCCCGTTCCCACCTTCACGGAGGTGCTCGACGCGATCGACGCGCCCATCCAGGTCGAGGTCAAGGATCCGCTCGCCGTGGAACCGCTGATCGCCCTGCTGCGGGAACGCCCCGAGATCGGCGCGCGTGTGGTCCTCTCCGGCTTCTCCGAGGAGGTGCTGCGAGAGCTCGCCGCGGCGGTGCCGGAGGTGCCGCGAGGCCTGATCTGCCGCGGCTACGACGACACGCTGCTCGGCCGGCTGGCCGATCTCGGATGCGAGGTCGTCTACTCGGGGTGGCCGGGGTTGACGGCCGATGCGGTGCGGGCGCTCCACGACGCAGGGCTCTCGGTCGCGGCGTGGAACGTGAACACCCGCGAGGAACTCGCTCGTGCGCTCGCGCTCGGCGTGGACGAGATCTCGACCGATCATCCGGCCCTCGTCGCCGGCTGGCTGGAGTCCGGAGCCGTCTGATCCGGCGTCGAGGCGCGGGGGCCCCGCTCACGCCGAGTGGGGCCCCTCGCTCTACACTCGCCTCGTGAGCACCCCGGATGCAGCGACCCGCATCCGGCTCGATCTCGCCTACGACGGCACCGGCTTCACCGGGTGGGCGCGGCAGCCGGGGCTGCGCACCGTGCAGGGCGAGCTCGAGGCGGCGCTCGCGACGCTCTTCGGGCGCACCGCGCTCGAGCCGCCGCGGATCACGGTCGCGGGGCGCACGGATGTCGGGGTGCACGCCGTCGGCCAGGTCGCTCACCTCGACCTCGCCGCCGCGCAGCTCGCCCAGCTCGAGCGGCGGGCGCGAGGCGGCGGGGGTGGAGCCGTCGGCATCGCCTCGCTCGCCAGGCGCCTCAACGGCATCGTCGGCCAGGCCGCCGACGTCCAGGTGCTGCGGGCCGAGCGGGCGCCCGCCGGCTTCGACGCACGCTTCTCGGCCGTCTGGCGCCGCTACGAGTACCGGATCGCGGACGCCGCGGCGCTGCGCGACCCGCGGGTCCGCGCCTTCACCCTCTGGCATCCGGCCGAGCTCGACCCCGCCGCCATGGACGAGGCGGCCCGCTCGCTGCTCGGGCTGCACGACTTCGCGGCCTACTGCCGTCCGCGCGAGGGCGCCACGACCATCCGGACCCTGCAGGAGTTCGGCTGGACGCGGGAGAGCGACGGCGTGCTCGTCGCCCGGGTGCGCGCCGACGCCTTCTGCCACTCGATGGTGCGCGCGCTCGTCGGCGCCTGCGTCGCGGCGGGGGAGGGACGCTTCGCCCCGGATCGCGTCGCCGGCATCCGGGACGAGGCGCGGCGCACGAGCGAGTTCATCGTCGTGCCGGCCCGCGGTCTCACGCTCGTCGAGGTCGGCTATCCGCCAGATGCCGAGCTCGCCGCGCGGGCCGCGCAGACCCGCGCGAAGCGGGTCGATCCCGCCGGTTTGGCGGATCAGGGCCCGATCGACTAACCTGTACAGGTTGTCTGCGCACCGCGCGGGCGACCAGTTGGGCCCTCCACCGTCGGGTTCCGCGCCATCGGCCGCGGAACGCACACCGGAGCGGGATTCACGAACCTCACCGACCAGAAACGAGTCTCCTCATGACGCGTACCTTCAGTCCCACGCCGGCGGATGTGAAGCGCGAGTGGGTCGTCATCGACGCGACCGATGTCGTGCTCGGCCGCCTCGCGAGCCACGCCGCCGCCCTGCTCCGCGGCAAGCACAAGCCGACCTTCGCGCCCCACATGGACCTCGGTGACTTCGTCATCATCGTGAACGCCGAGAAGGTCGCGCTCACCGGTGCGAAGCTCGAGCAGAAGAAGGCCTACCGCCATTCTGGCTACCCCGGCGGGCTCTCGGCCACCAGCTACTCGGAGCTGCTCGAGAAGCACCCGACCCGCGCGGTCGAGAAGGCCGTCCGCGGCATGCTGCCGAAGAACTCGCTGGGCCGCGCCCAGATCAAGAAGCTGAAGGTGTACGCGGGCGCCGAGCACCCGCACGCCGCGCAGCAGCCCAAGCCCTACATCCTCACCCAGGTCGCGCAGTAAGCGCCGAGAGACTTCCAAGGACACACCCATGGCGAAGATCGAAGACACCGTGTCGGACGAGGTGCTCACCACCTTCTCGACCGAGACCCCGGCAGAGGACGCGCCCCGCGCCCCGCGCGCCGTCCTCAACGTATCCGGGGCGGCCGTCGGCCGCCGCAAGGAGGCCATCGCCCGCGTGCGCCTGGTCCCCGGCGGCAGCTCGTTCACCGTGAACGGGCGCACCCTCGAGGACTACTTCCCGAACAAGCTGCACCAGCAGCTCATCAACGACCCGTTCAAGGTGCTCGACCTGCTCGGCTCCTACGACGTCACGGCGAAGATCACCGGGGGCGGCCCCTCCGGCCAGGCGGGCGCGCTGCGTCTCGCCATCGCCCGCGCGCTCAACGAGATCGACCGCGACAACAACCGTCCCGCCCTCAAGAAGGCCGGCTTCCTCTCGCGCGACGCCCGCGTCATCGAGCGCAAGAAGGCCGGTCTCAAGAAGGCGCGCAAGGCCTCGCAGTTCTCGAAGCGCTAAGCCGCGCCGCGGGATTTCCTCATGCCGCGTCTCTTCGGCACCGACGGAGTCCGGGGGCTGGCCAACGGTGAGCTGATCACCGCCGAGCTCGCCCTCGGCCTCGCGCAGGCCGCCGCGGTCGTCCTCACCCAGGGGAGGCACGCCGACCATGTGCGCGGCGAGGGCCGCCGGTCCCGTGCCGTGCTCGCGCGCGACCCGCGGGTCTCGGGCGAGTTCATCTCGGCCGCCGTCGCCGCGGGGCTCGCGAGCTCGGGGATTGACGTGCTCGACGCCGGGGTCATCACGACGCCGGCCGCCGCGTTCCTCGTTGCGGATGTCGGAGCCGACTTCGGCGTCATGGTGTCGGCCTCGCACAACCCGGCTCCCGACAACGGCATCAAGTTCTTCGCGCTCGGCGGGGTGAAGCTCCCCGACGAGGTCGAGGATCGCATCGAGGCGGCGCTCGCCCAGCCGAAACTCGCGCCCACCGGCGCGGGCGTCGGGCGCATCCGCCGTTTCGCCGACGCCGAGGACCGCTACCTGCTGCACCTGCTCGGCACGCTCGACGTGCGGCTCGACGGCATCAGAGTCGTCATCGACGCCGCCAACGGCGCCGCCGCGGGCGTCGCGCCGCAGGTGTTCACCGACGCGGGGGCGCAGGTCACCGTCATCGGGGCGGATCCCGACGGCCTCAACATCAACGACGGCGTCGGGTCGACCCATCTCGAGAAGCTGCAGGCCGCCGTCCGCCTGACCGGCGCGGACCTCGGCATCGCGCTCGACGGCGACGCCGACCGCTGCCTCGCGGTCGACGCCGAGGGCGACGTCGTCGACGGCGACCGGATCATGGCGGTGCTCGCGATCTCGCTGCAGCGCCGGGGGCGCCTCGCGCACGACGCCCTCGCGGTTACGACCATGAGCAACCTCGGCCTCCGTGTCGCGATGGCCGAGCACGGCATCCGGCTCGTGGAGACCGCGGTGGGCGACCGCTACGTGCTCGAGGCGATGGGCGAGCAGGGGCTCTCCCTGGGCGGCGAGCAGTCGGGCCACATCATCTTCCGCGACCACGCGACGACGGGCGACGGCATCCTCACCGGGCTGCAGCTCGCGGCCGAGCTGGCCCGCACCGGGAAGACCCTCGCCGAACTCGCGTCGGTCATGCCCGTCTACCCGCAGGTGCTCGTCAATGTGCGCGGTGTCGACCACCATGCGCTGCGAGACGACGAGGTCATCTCGGATGCCGTGCGCCGCCACGAGGCCGCGCTCGGCGAAGACGGGCGCGTGCTGCTGCGCCCGTCCGGAACCGAGCCGCTCGTGCGGGTGATGGTCGAGGCGCGCGACGCGGAGCAGGCCGACCGCATCGCCGACGAGCTCGCGGCGATCGTCCGCGAGCGCCTCGCGCTGTCCTGATCCGCCCCGCCCCGCCCCGATCCGCCTCCCGCCCCGCTCCGTTCTCATCCGCCCCTCGACCCCCTGCCCCGTCTCAGAAATGCAGGAGATTTCTCGTCGTCGGTTAGGGTGCTCCCGGATTGGCGGGAGGCTGCCGCAGAATCTCCTGCATTTCTGACGTAGCACAGGGGTGCGGAACGTAGCACAGGGGGTGCGGAACGTGGCACAGAGGGGACGCAACGTGCGGCACAGGGGGCAGAGACGGCACAGGGCGGTGCGCAGGGGCGGCGCGGGGTCAGATCTTCCGGATGAGGACGTTCGACACCGTGTGATCGGCCGCCTTCCGTAGCACGAGCGAGGCGCGAGCTCGCGTGGGCGCGATGTTCTGCTCGAGGTTCGGGCCATTGATGTCGTGCCAGATGGCCCGGGCGCGGGCGATCGCTTCGCCCTCGCCGAGCGAGGCGTAGCGGTGGAAGTACGAGCGCGGGTCGGAGAAGGCGCCGCGCTGCAGCCGCAGGAAGCGCTCGACGTACCAGCGCTCGATGTCGGCGGTGCGCGCATCCACGTACACCGTGAAGTCGAACAGGTCGCTCACCGCGAGCCGCGCGCCGGGGCCGGGTGGCTGCAGCACGTTGAGCCCCTCGACGATGAGGATGTCGGGGCGTCGCACGATGATCTCGGCACCCGGCACGATGTCGTACTCGAGGTGCGAGTACACCGGCGCCCGCACCTCCGCGACACCGCTCTTCACCCGGCTCACGAAGCGCAGCAGGGCACGGCGGTCGTAGCTCTCGGGGAATCCCTTGCGCTGCATGAGTCCGCGCCGTTCGAGCTCGGCGTTGGGGAGCAGGAAGCCGTCGGTCGTGACGAGTTCGACGCGCGGGGTGTCGTCCCAGCGCGCGAGCAGCTCGCGCAGCAGCCGCGCGATGGTCGACTTGCCGACCGCGACCGAGCCCGCGACGCCGATGACGAAGGGGGTGGGCGGGTCGTCCTGCCCGAGGAAGGCGCGCGTCGAGCCGTGCAGGGACTTCGCCCCTGCCGCATAGAGGTTGAGCAGCCGGCTGAGCGGCACGTAGACCTCCGAGACCTCGCGCAGGTCGAGGGCGTCGCCGAGGCCGCGGAGCCGGACGAGCTCCGTCTCGGTCAGCGGATGCGCGGTCGCCGGCGCGAGGGCCGCCCAGTCCGCGCGATCGAGTTCCAGGAACGGGGTCGCCGGAGCGTGACGCTCGCCGTTCTCAGCCATCCCTCCGAGAGTAGTCCCGTCGCGGGCGGCGCTCGCGCGGCCCGACGAGGCCCGCGGGTCTTCTCGGCCCCGCGGACGCCGTGCACGAGCGAGCAGGGGACGTCCGGAGCCGATCGCTAGGATCGGGTGCATGTGCGGGATCGTGGGCTACGTCGGTCCGGGCAGCAGTCTCGACGTGCTGCTCGGCGGCCTCAAGCGGCTCGAGTATCGCGGCTACGATTCCGCGGGCGTCGCGGTGATCTCGCGTGACGGAGAGCTCGGTGCGCGGAAGCGCTCCGGGAAGCTCGGGGTGCTCGTCGACGAGCTCGCCGAGCACCCGATCGCCGACGGCGGCACGGGGATCGGGCACACCCGCTGGGCGACCCACGGCGGCCCGACCGACGTCAACGCGCATCCGCACTTCGGCGACGGCGGCCGGCTCGCCCTCATCCACAACGGCATCATCGAGAACTTCGCCGAGCTCAAGGCCGAACTCGTCGCGGAGGGCGAGAGATTCGAGTCGGAGACCGACACCGAAGTGGCCGCGTTCCTCGTCGGCCGCGCCTATCGCGAGACGGGCGAGCTGACCGAGGCGATGCGGCGCAGCGTCGCCAGGCTGGAGGGCGCGTTCACCTTGCTCGCGGTGCACCGCGACGAGCCGGAGGTCGTCGTCGGCGCCCGCCGCAGCTCGCCGCTCGTGATCGGACTCGGGGAGGGGGAGAACTTCCTCGGCTCCGACGTCGCCGCGTTCGTCGAGCACACGCGGAGGGCGATGGAGATCGGCGAGGACCAGATCGTCACGATCCGTCCCGACCGCATCGAGGTCATCGACTTCACGGGTGCGCCGGCCGAGGCGCACGAGTTCGAGATCGCCTGGGACGCGTCCGCCGCCGAGAAGGGCGGCTGGCCGAGCTTCATGAAGAAGGAGATCAGCGAGGAGCCCGAGGCGGTCGCCAAGACCCTGCTCGGCCGCGCGCACGACGGGGCCGTGACGCTCGCCGAGCTCGACGGCGTCGCCGACATGCTGGCCGGCATGGACCGTGTGCTGATCCTCGCCTGCGGAACCGCCTCCTACGCAGGGCTGCTCGGCAAGTACGCGATCGAGGCCTGGGCGCGCATCCCGGTCGACGTGGAGCTCTCTCACGAGTTCCGCTACCGCGACCCCGTGATCGACTCCCGCACGCTCGTCGTCTCGGTGAGCCAGTCCGGTGAGACGATGGACACCCTCATGGCGGTGCGGTACGCGCGCGATCAGGGGGCCCGCACGCTCTCGATCTGCAACACCCAGGGCGCGACGATCCCGCGCGAGTCGGATGCCGTGCTCTACACCCACGCTGGCCCGGAGGTGGCGGTCGCCTCGACGAAGGCGTTCTCAGCACAGGTGACCGCGCTGTACCTGCTGGGTCTGCATCTCGCGGGCCTGCGGGGCAGCCTCGACGCGGCGGGCATCGCCGCGCAGCTCGCGCAGCTCGAGGCGCTGCCCGGCAAGATCCAGCGCGTGATCGAGAGCGCGTCGGGTCGCATCGCGGAGCTCGCCCACTGGATGAGCGACACCCAGTCGGTGCTGTTCCTCGGTCGGCACGTCGGCTACCCGGTCGCCCTCGAGGGGGCGCTCAAGCTCAAGGAGCTCGCCTACATCCACGCCGAGGGCTTCGCGGCCGGTGAGCTCAAGCACGGTCCGATCGCGCTCATCGAGCCGGGCCAGATCGTGTTCGTGGTCGTGCCGAGCCCCCGCGATCCGAACTCGCTGCACAAGAAGGTCGTCTCCAACATTCAGGAGATCCGGGCCCGCGGGGCGCGCGTCATCGCGATCGCCGAACTCGGGGATGTCGCGGTCGTGCCGTTCGCCGACGAGGTCATCCGCATCCCGCTCGTCGGGGCGTTCTTCGAGCCGCTGCTGTCGGTCGTGCCGCTGCACGTCTTCGGCATGGAGCTCGCGAGTGCGAAGGGGCTCGACGTGGATCAGCCGCGCAACCTCGCGAAGTCCGTCACGGTGGAGTGACGGTGATCGTCGGGCTGGGGGTCGACGTCGTCGATCAGGCTCGGTTCGACCGGGCAGTGACGCGCACTCCGCGGCTGCGCGAGCGCCTGTTCGCCGAGAGCGAACGAGCGCTGCCGTTGCGCTCGCTCGCCGCGCGCTTCGCGGCCAAGGAGGCCCTCGTCAAGGCGCTCGGCGACGCGGAGGAGGTGCGCTGGGTCGACATGGAGCTCGCCGCGGATGCCGCGGGCACCCCCTCGTTCGTCATCGCCGGCCCGCTCGCCGCGCTCCTCGAGCGCCGCGGCATCGCCGCATTGCACGTCTCGATGAGCCACGACGCGGGTGTCGCCGTCGCGACGGTCGTCGCGGAGCGGCTGCCGTGAGCGCGCCGCGACGGGAGGCGCGCATCCGGCTCGACGCGCTCGCCGGCAACGTCGAGATCTTGCGGCGCACGGTGACCCCCGCCCGCCTCATGGCGGTCGTGAAGGCGGATGCGTATGGGCACGGGGCCGTCCCGGTCGCGCGCGCGGCGGTCGAGGCGGGTGCCGACTGGCTCGGCGTCGCCGACCTGGACGAGGCGCTCGCGCTGCGGGCGGCGGGCATCGACGCGCCCCTGCTCGCCTGGTTGCACGGGGCTGAGGCGGATCTCGCGGCGGCTCGCGCGGCCGGGATCGACGTCGGTGTCTCGACCCTCGCCCAGCTCGAGGCGGCCGGCGCCGTCGGTGCGACCGTGCAGCTCAAGCTCGACACGGGACTCAGCCGCAACGGGCTGGCGCCCGCCGAGCGGGGGGCGGTCTTCGCGCGGGCCGCGGCGCTCGAACGGGCCGGCCGGCTGCGCGTGCGCGGCATCATGAGTCACCTCTCCGGCACCTCGCCCGCGGACGACGAGCTCCAGCGCGTGGCGTTCGCGGCCGCCGTTGACGAGGCGCGCGCCGCGGGACTCGACCCCGAGCTGCGCCACCTCGCGGCGAGCCTGGCCGCGCTGACGCAGCCGGACGCCCGCCTCGACCTCGCGCGGGTCGGGATCGCGATGTACGGGATCGCGCCGGATCCGGCCCTCGATGCCTCCGGAGCGGGCTTGCGGTCGGTGATGGAGCTCGTCTCGGAGGTGGTCGTGACCCGCCGGGTGCCCGCGGGTGCGGGGGTGTCCTACGGCTACACGCACCGCGCTCGGGGCGAGACGACGCTCGCGCTCGTTCCGCTCGGCTACGCCGACGGCATCCCGCGGCATGCCTCCGGGCGGGCGGAGGTCGCGATCGGCGGGGTGCGCTACCCGCAGGTGGGCCGCATCGCGATGGACCAGTTCGTCATCGACGTCGGCGACGCCGCGGTGCGCGTGGGCGACGAGGTGGTGGTGTGGGGCGATCCCGCCGACGGCGCGCCGAGCGCCGCCGAGTGGGCGGACGCGGCCGGAACGATCGGCTACGAGATCGTGACGCGGGTCGGTCCGCGGGTCGCCCGGGTTCCGTCGTGAGCGATTCGATCGAGCTCGTGATCCCGGATGCCGACGCGATGGAGGCGCTCGGCGCGCGGCTCGCTGCCGTGCTGCGGGCCGGCGATCTCGTGCTGCTGAACGGCGAGCTGGGGGCGGGCAAGACGACGCTCACCAGGGGGCTCGGGCGCTCGCTCGGCGCGCGGGGGCGGATCACGAGTCCCACCTTCGTGCTCGCGCGGACGCATCCGACCGCATCCGGGGTGCCGCTCGTACACGTCGACGCCTACCGGCTCGCCACGGCAGCGCAGCTCGAGGACCTCGACCTCGACCTGGAGGGCTCGATCACGGTCGTCGAGTGGGGCGCAGGCAAGCTCGACGGCGCCGTCGACTCCTGGCTCGCCGTGGACATCGCGCGCCCTCTCGGCGGCGACCCCGCCTCCGACGCCGCCCCCCGCCGAGTCCGCGTAACCCCCCACGGCCCCCGCTGGGTCGGCGTGCCCCTTCCGCTGGTCGAGTAGCCGCCGCAGGCG
>JASGGJ010000085.1:0-10587 GCA_047605085.1 Protaetiibacter sp. | reverse complement strand
ATCCGCATCTTCGCGGCCTCTCTGCGCGACGTGACAGGCGGTGCCGAGGCACGGTCGCCGGGGTTGACACACGCTGCGCGGTGAGTCTAGCGTTTTATGAAATCGGTTTCAAACCCTGGGGGCCATGTCTCTGGACCCTCCCACGAGGAAGTGGCAGGCAGGTGACGGACTTCGACCAGGACTCGTTCTCCGCGCCCCAATCCCCACGAAGCACGGGTGCTGACGGGGTGCCGGTCTCGACGGACTCTGGGCCGTTGCGTCTCCGAGTCGCGCACGTGGCGTTGGCGAACTCGGTCATGTCTCCGAGCGACGGGGATCTCTGGCCTTCGGCCTGGGCGTCTGATGGCGCGCTCTACGCGGCGGCTGGCGACGGCACGGGTTTCGCACGGCACGGCTGGAGTGACATCCTCGTCAACCGCATCGATGGAACCCCGGAGACGGGGTTGACCGGCGAGCGCCTCGCCGACGGCGACACCGTCGCACCGATCTGGGATCCCACGCGGTTCAATCGCAAGCCAACGGGCATGGTGTGCGTCACACTCGGCGGACGCGATGTCCTCTACCTCGCCGTGCAAGACCTGCGGGCGACCCCCGGCCCCGACATGTTCAACGAGGCACCGACGGCGACTATCGTGCGCAGCGACGACCTCGGGCGCACCTGGACGTGGCATCCCGAGCCGATGTTCACGGATCACGTCTTCACGACGATCATGTTCCTTGACCTCGGTCGAGCCAACGGCGGCTCGCCGTGGGTCTACGCGTACGGCATCGATGGGAACTGGCGCACCTCGTTCTCGAGACTCGTCCCCGATCCGACCGAACTCTTCCTCGCCCGAGTCCGTGCTGACCGCGTGCAGGACCGCGCCGCGTGGGAGTTCGTTGCGGGAACGGATGCCGCGGGGGCGCCGCTCTGGAGCAGCGACATCGAAGACCGGCAGCCCGTGCTCGTCGATGAGCGGCGCCATTACCCCGTCCCCGCTTTCGGGACGTCGGCGCACGACTTCACCGGGATCGCGCAGGGCGGGGTCGTCTGGAACCCTGGGCTCGGGCGATACCTGTACTCGACGTGGAGCGAGTACACGTTCGAGTTCTATGAGTCGCCTGCGCCATGGGGTCCGTGGCGGCACCTCCACTCGCGCGATTTTGGTCATTTCCCGTGGCACGGTCCTCGGTCGCCGCTCGCGAAGCACGGTGGCTACGCGACCACGATCCCGTCGAAGTTCATTTCCGACGACGGTCGCGACATGTGGCTGCAGAGCAACTGGTTCGTCCCCGCATCATCGCGTGGCGGGCGAGCGTATTCGTTCGGGCTGCGGCGCGTTCGCTTCGATCCGGGAACGGATGCCGTGGCGGTGTCCGTCGGCAACCTCGCGATGGACGGTGCCTGGCCGGTCAGTTCTCGCGTCCGCGAGGGGCAGGAGCAGGTGCTGAACGACGGCGACCGCGAGCTCGCCGAGGATTCGGGCTACGGTCCCGGATACGGCGAGGATGTATGGGGATACACCTGGCCGGCTCCTCGACGGATGTCCCGGCTGGTCTATGTACCGGGGCCTCAGGACTCGCTGGGCGGCTGGTTCAGCAGCCCTCCGCGTGTCGAGGCACGCGTCGATGGCGAATGGAGAGTCGTCGGCGACGCGGCGATCGCGCCGCCGTATCCGTGTGATTTCACCGCCCTCGAAGAGGACGAGTACGTGATCACCTTCGCACCGATCGTCGCCGACGGCATCCGGCTGGTCGGGGAGCCGGGGGGCGAGTCCAGGTACACCTCCATCGCCGAACTGGAGGTCTGGCCCTGATCGCGCGGTTCACTTCATCCCGGAGATCCGGATCCCTTCCACCAGGTACCGCTGCAGGATGAGGCACAGCACGATCACCGGGGCGGCAGCGAGTGCGGAGCCGGCCATGAGCAACCCCAGCTCGGACGCCCGTTCAGCGCGGAAGGTCGCGAGATACTGCTGGATCTGTACGAGGTTGGGGCTGGAGATCGTCAGGACGGGCCAGACATAGGAGTTCCAGAACGCGAGGAACGACGTCATCGCGACCACGACGAAGACCGGGCGGGACATCGGCACGAAGATCGACAGGAAGATCCGGAATCTGCCGGCGCCGTCGATGCGCGCCGATTCCTCGAGCGCCAGAGGCACCGACAGGTAGAACTGCCGGAGAAAGAAGATCTGGGTTGCGGACGCGGCGGCCGGCAGGATCAGCACGAAGAGGGTGTCGAGCATGTGGAGCCGTGTCACCACGACGAACGACGTGAGCAAGATCGCCATGCCGGGCAGCAGCATGGTCGAGATGACGAGAACCCACAGTGCCTTTTTGAAACGGAAGTCCAGCCGGGCGAAGACGTACGCGGCGAACGAGTTCACGATCAGGCTCAGCGCGGCGAAGATCAGCGCGCCGCTGAAGCTCACGAATACTGCCTGAAGGAAGGCGGGATCCTCGAGTATCTGCGTGTAATTCTCCCAACGCCACACGTCGGGGAAGAACTGGAACGGGCTGCGGGTGACCTCGGTCCGCGACTTGAATCCGGACACGACCAGCCACGCGAGCGGGAACAGTGCTCCGAGGACGAATGCGACGCCGATGATCGTGCGGAGAACGGTTCCGACGATCTTGGCCGCGCGTCGGCGTGCCGGCGAGACCCGGCGCGGGTGCGGAGATTGACGAGCATCTGTCGAGACTGTCACGTCAATCCTCCGCTTGCGCCGAGCTCAGGAATCGGAAGATCACGGCTGAGATCGTCCCCATGACGATGAAGAGCAGGAATGCGGCAGCGATCGAGTACCCGGTGGTGATGTCGTCCCGAAAGTGGGTGAAGATGAGCAGGTTGGGGAGCGTCGTCGACTGCTGAGGTCCGCCCTTGGTGAGCACGAGCGGAATCTCGAACTGTTGCACGTTGGCGACGAACCCCGCGATGGTCAGGTACAGCAGGATGTTGCGCATCTGCGGGATGGTGATGTGCACGGTGCGCTGCCACCAATTCGCCCCGTCCAGCTCCGCCGCCTCGAAATACGTGACCGGGATGTCCAGCAACGCGGAGAGCATGATCAGGGCCGCGATGCCGAGCCCGATCCAGATCGCCGGGACGGCCGTCGCTGGCAAGGCGAGGTTCGGATCCCCGAGCCACGCGAGGGGTTCGATCCCGAACCATCCGATGACCCAGTTGGCGATGCCCCCGGTGTACTGGTAGATCAGAAAGAAGATGATTGCCGCTATGACGGTTGAGATCACGGTCGGGATGAAGATGCTCACCTTCAGAATCGTCGCCACGCGCCGACCGACTCCCGATACCACTGTCGCGAACGCGAACGCGAGCACGAGCTGGATCGGGACGACGATCAGCGCGAACACGAGCCCGCGTCCGATCGAAGCGACGAAGGCAGGATCGGTGAGGACGAGCCGGAAGTTGTTGAATCCGACGAACTCGGGATCCTTGTAGAAGTTCCAGTTGAAAAAGCTCAGGTAGGCGGAATACACCATCGGCCAGAGCACGAAGACGCCGAGGCCGATGAGCGCTGGCGCCAGCATGGCGAGTGCGATGGGCGTGTCGCGGGGGGCGCGACGCGTTCGCCGCGTCCCCCGCGAGTGCTCACCGTCGGTGACGAATGCGGCCAAGATCAGCCGTTCGTGCCGGCCAGGTTCAGATCGGTGATGGCCTTCGTGATGCCGGCGTCGGCCTCGCTGAGCGCCTCCTTCACGTCGCCACCCAGCATCGCCTTCTCCAGAGCCGTCCCCATCGCGAGACTCACCTGCCAATCGTAGGTGGGCTCGAGAATGGCAGAGCCGGTCGATGCCGCCACGATGTCGTAGAACGGGTTCACCGACTTGCCCGGATCTGCGGCCAGTTCCGTCGCGAGGCTGACCCGTGGTGACAGCTTCGTGAACTTCGTCTTGATGAAGTAGTCCTTCGGCACCGCCGTGTCCTCGGCGAGCAGCCAGCTGATCGCGGCGGCCGCGCTCTCCTGCTTTTCCGACTTCGCGTCGACTCCGATCGTCCAGCCTCCCAGCGTGGCGCTGGCGCGGCTGCTGTCCCCGTCGATGGTCGGCATCGCTGCGACGCCGATGTTCGAGATCTGGTCGGGGTACGAGTTGAGCAGAAGGCTGATGGCCCACGAGCCGCTCGCCATCATCGCGAGGGTGCCTTCGCCCAGCGGAGTCGCGTCGCCGTATGCGCTGAGCGGCTGCTTGGCGATCACGCCCTTCGAGTAGAGGTCCTGATAGAACTGGAAGAGGTCCTCGTAGGCGGGATCGAGCGCCAGCGATTCCGACCAGTCATCGGAGATGGGCAGATGCCCTGCCGTCCCGTACTGCGACGCCCAGGTCGTCCACGACAGCTCGACCGCGTTCTGAGCGATCTGGAAGGGGACCACATCCGGGTTCGACGCCTTCAGCGCGAGGCCCGCGTCGATGAGCTCCGCCCAGGTCGTCGGCGGGTTGTCCGGGTCGAGGCCCGCGTCGACGAAGTCCTGCTTGTTGTACAGCAGCAGAGCGCTCGGCTCGTAGAGCAGCGGATAGGCGTACTGCTCGCCGTCGACCGTGACGGCGTTCAAGAAGCGCGGCTCGAGGTCGTCCCATGCTGTCTGGTCGATGTCGTCGGTGATCGGAGCGAGCTCCCCGTTTCGGGCCTTCATCGGTACGGCGGAGTAGTTCATGGTGTACATGTCGGGCGCGTTCCCGGCGGCCTGCGCTGCTTTCAGCTTCTGGTCCCAGGCGTCTCCCGGGACGACTGTGAGGTTGATCTGTACGTCGTCATGCGCCGCGTTGAAGGCGTCGACCGCTTCTTCGTACCAGGCGTTGTCCTCATCGCTGAACTGGTTCTGCCAGAACTCGATGGTCGAATCATCGCCGCCGCCGGTCGATCCGGAGCCGCATCCGGTGAGGACGCCGGCTCCAGCGACGGCGACTGCGATCGCGAGGGCAAGGGAACGGTTTTTCATGGATGTCTCCTTTGTGTTCGGATTGCAGGTGGTCAGTAACTGGTGAGGGAGTAGTCGTCGGTCTGCACCCACATGTCACCGTTGTCGGTCCAGATGCCGGTGAAGAGCTCCACCTGGGTGAGGGATCCGCTGTTGAAGGTCACCGAGTATCGGGTCCACGACCCGACAGAGGTGAAGTTGACCTCGGAGATCGGGGCGCCGCCGACGTTGCGGACACCGAAGAACCCGTTGTCGTTGTTGCTCGAGGTGCGCAGCCAGCCTGTCATTCGGTAATCGGTGTTCTGCGCGACGGAGACGAGCTGATGGATGTCGTGCCACCCGGAGTTGTAGCGCACGAACCCGTTCCGGTCGCCTGTGACGCCCCAGATGCTGTTGTCGATCCCGCAGTTGCCGGTGCACGCCCAGGGGCTGCTCGCTGACGACGTGGTTTGCCGTTCGAAACTCGGGTCGCTCACGAGGTTTGGGTATGCGATCGTGCCGCTCGTGGTGATGCTCACGTGCATCAGGTACACGTTGTACGGATCCCACTGCGACAGCGCGAAGTAGAGGTCAGAGCCCGAGGACCACGGGTGCATGAAACCGCCATACAGTCCGGGGTAGTCGGCGTCGCTCGCGAGTACTTCGGGTGAGCTCCACGATGCCGTGGGGCCCGTGGCGTTGCGCAGCACGATGTCCGTGCCCTGCATGTAAGTCATGAGCCACTTGCCGCTGTAGGTGTTCTTCTGCACCGAGAGCTCAGCGACGGGGGCCGAGACGACGGCCCCCGCAGCAGATTCGGTGCTTGACCACGCCGAGCCGGTCCAGTACTCGTACGACGCCTTGACGAGCACGTCGGTTTCCGCCACGCGCGCGAGGTAAGCGCTGCCCGTTCGACCGTTCGGGGTGCCGAACATGTACACGTAGCCGCCGTCACGCACGAATGCGACTTGCTGGAACTTGTTGGTGCCGCCCGTATTGGTCCAGGTCGGCGCGCCCGTGGTGACCCACGTCTGCCCGTTGTCGTCGGAGTAGGCGATCGCCGCATAGTTGGTGTCCCACGATCCTGGAACACCCCAGTGCCGTACCGACATGTAGGCCAGGTACTGCCGCGAGCCGACCGAGATGCCGGCCGTCGGAATGACGGTCATCTCGACGTTGTCGATCTTCTGGCTCGGGATGAGCTCCTTCGCGTGGCCCGAGACGTCGGTCGCCGCGCTCTGGAAGCTCATTCCGTCCGCGAGGTTCGTGTCGTTGCTTCGCAGCAGCACCTGGCTGCGCCAGTCGTTTCCGTTGCCGCCGGGTGGTGCCCAGGTGTTGCCGAAGGTGTCGCCGAAGGCGGCGAGAATCTCCCCAGACCCGTTGTCCCACATGACTCCCAGGTCGGTGGAATAGATCCCCCAGTTGCCGGGCGTGTCGCTTGTCGAGTTCGGCCCCGTCATCTTGCTGACGACGACGGCCGCTGACTGGGCGGTGGTGGCCTCGGCACGGTTGGCGACCTGCGCTGACGCGAAAGCGAGCGCCGCAGCGGCGAGCGATGCGACACCGAGCAGCAGTCTGCTGCGCCTCTTGTGCATTTCTCCTCCTTGATAGGGATGCCGCTCATCCTCGAGCGGTGTCTCCTGGGTCAGTCGCTCTGCAGCTCGGCCCGGTACCAGAACACGTTGTACGGGTCCCAGATCGACAGGGTGAAGTAGATGACGCGTCCGCCGTCCTCCGTGTACTTCGCGTTCATGAAGGGTGCGTAGGGGCCGGGCACCTCGGCGGGACCGAGGAGCTGGAACTCGTCCGACCACGGACCCCACGGGGTGATGCCCTCACGCAGCACGATGCCGTCGGTCGGGTCGAGGTAGCTCATGAGCCAGCGGTCGAGGTAGTCGTTCCAGACCACCGAGAGCTCGCCGACCGTGTCGTCGACGATGATCGTCGCGTCGTCGGGGTTCTCGCCCCACTGCGGTTCCCCGTCGACGACTCCGGTGAGATAGCGCCAGGCACCGGCATCCTCGACCTGGGTGATCGGCACTCTCGCGAGGTGCACGCCGCTGAACCGCCCGTGGGTGATCCCCCAGACGTAGAGCTCGTCGCCGACTCGGTAGGGGCTGATCTGCACGAAGCCGGACTCCCCGCCCCACCGGGGGGAGTCGAGCACCTCCCAGCTCTGACCGTCGTCGGTGCTGCGGGCGAGGCCGGACTCGTTGACCTCCCACTCGCTCGGCACCCCCCAGTGCCGCACCGACATCCAGTGCAGGTACATCGCGTCGCCGGTCGAGAAGCCGTGGGTCGGGATGACGGTCATCTCGTCGTTGTCGACCTTGTTGCTGGGCAGCAGCTCCTTCGCGAGGCCGATGTCGTCGACGACCATCCCCTCGATCGTGATGCCGTCGGCCGGGGTGGTGTCGGTCGTCCAGCCCATGACGTTGGAACGCCAGAACGAGCCCCCGCCTCCGGTGAAGTCCGCGTCGCGCTCGCCGAAGGTGTCGCCGAAGACGAACCACATCTTCCCGTCGTGCTCGAACATCGATCCGAGGTCGGTGAAGTTGACCGCCCACTGGGTGGTGTCGCCCGGGCCTTCGGCTCCCGTGATCTGGCCCACCTGCTCGATGTCGGTGACGCCGGTGAGGACGAAGGGCAGCTCGGGGTCGCTCGACACGCGCGGGCCGGAGCAGCTGACGAGGGTCACGGCCGCGAGAGCACCGGAAATCGCGGGGGTGAACGCGGACTTCCGGGCCATGTCGATCCTCCTCGATTTCGACGGCACGGTCAGAGTTGCAGAAATCGATTTCAAAGTCAAGCCTCTCGAATCGGAGCCGTGGATGCCTGCAAAGGCCGGTTTCCGAGGGAATCATGGTCACCACGGGCCCGAGTGCGCCGGGAGGGGGAGTTGTTCGGCGCTCGGGCGACCCTGGCGCTGAAATCGATTTCGAATCTCGTGGCTCGTCGAGAGGTGCCGGAATCGGCTCGCCGACGCGGATGCGCTCTTCCGGACGGTCGCACCGTTCGCCGTCGACGGCGGTGACGCGCTAGACTGAAGCGGTTCCGCACCCACCGGTCAAGCCGGGTCTGGGTAGCTTTCGGAACGCGTCTCGAATCACCGCGGTTCCTCCCTCGCCGGCGGATCGCCCAGCAGGCCCTCGTGCGAACGCAGGGTCAAGGAGATCAATGAGCCCTTCCGGGCAGAAGCAACCCGTCTCGGGTCAGAACGTCGGTCAGAAGACCCGTAAGCGCTCCAACGCGGGCCAGAGCCCGCGGCGCCGGGCGCACCAGGACGAGACGGGGATCATCCCGGTGCTCGCGCGTGTCGTCCGAGGCATCGAGAGCGCCGCGGAGCGCGGCAAGGTGAATCCGGCCAACCGGGTGCGGTACCGCGTCGTCGCGGTGCTCGCGCGGGAGGAGCGCGCCCGCATCAAGGCGGATGCGAGCATCAGCGATGCCGAGCGTTCGAAGGAGCTCACGCGCCTCGACGGGATCGCGACGATCATGGCGAAGACCGCCGCACGCGACGCGAGCCTCATCCAGTTGCTGACCGATCCGGCACCGTTGAGCCCGGCCGCGCAGGAGGTGCGCCGTACGCTCCTCATCGAAGCGGGCGCGCCGCTCGCCCCCGAAGACCTCGTGGTGGTGACCGAGGCTGTGGCCAAGCCCGCGGTCGAGGAGCGTCAGGTGGTGCCGCAGTCCGTGCGGCAGTATCAGATGGCGAATCCGTTCCTCGCCCCCGACTTCAGCGCCTACCAGAAGTCGCAGCCGGCGCCGCGCGGCGATCTCGACAGCTGGGAGCTCATCGAGCCGCTGTTCCGTTCCTTCGAGGTGGGGGCAGGCGGGGGAGCGGCGAGCATGGAGCTGCCCGAGGCGCGCTCGCTCGCGACGCCGGGCGGGCTCGAGCTCATGCGCCACCAGGCGCGCTTCGTGGAGTCGGCCCGTGAGGGGCACCGCAGCTACCTGCTCGCCGACGAGCCGGGCCTCGGCAAGACCGCACAGGCGCTGCTCGCGGCGGATGTGGCGAAGGCCTACCCGCTGCTCGTCGTGGTTCCCAACGTCGTCAAGGTCAACTGGGCCCGCGAGGTCGAGAAGTGGACACCGCACCGCACCGCGACGGTCGTGCACGGCGACGGCGACGACATCGACGCCTTCGCCGACATCGTCATCGTCAACTACGAGGTGCTCGACCGGCACGTCGCCTGGCTCTCGCGGCGCGGCTTCCGGGGGATGGTCGTCGATGAGGCCCACTTCATCAAGAACAAGGAGTCGCAGCGCTCCAAGCACGTTCAGGCGCTCTCCCGCTCGATCCGCCAGCTGACGCCGAACCCCTTGCTCATCGCGCTCACCGGCACCCCCCTCATCAACCAGATCGAGGACTTCCGGATGATCTGGCAGTTCCTCGGCTGGATCGACGAGAAGAAGCCGCTGCCGCGGCTCATGGAACGGCTCGAGGAGACCGGGCTCACGCCCGTCGACCCCGGGTTCTTCGCCGCGGCACGTCGCGCGGTGATCGAGATGGGCATCGTCCGTCGTAAGAAGGCCGACGTCGCCGCCGATATCCCGGCGCGCCGCATCGCGGACATCCCCGTCGAGCTCGACGGGGAGGCGGGTCGCTCGATCCGCGACGCGGAGCGGGCGCTCGTCGCGCGGCTCGTCGAGCGTTTCCGCCGCCTGCGGGCGACGCGTCCGGATGCGGCGTCCGACGACCTCGTGCGCCTCGTGGCCCTCGCGGAGCTCGAGGAGTCGAAGCAGGCCGAGTCCGGCGGCGACAACGTGTTCACGATGGTGCGCCGCATCGGTCAGGCCAAGGCGACCCCGGCGGCGGACTACACGGTCAACCTCGCCCGCAACGTGGGCAAGGTGGTGTTCTTCGCGAAGCACATCGACGTCATGGACGCGGCGGAGGCGCACTTCGCGAGAGCGGGACTGCGCACCGTGTCGATCCGCGGCGACCAGAGTTCGAAGCTCAGGCAGGCGGAGATCGACGCGTTCCAGAACGATCCCGCCGTCGCGGTCGCGGTGTGCTCGCTCACCGCGGCGGGCGTCGGCGTGAACCTGCAGGCGGCGTCCAACGTCGTGCTCGCGGAGCTCAGCTGGACGAACGCGGAACAGACCCAGGCGATCGACCGCGTGCACCGCATCGGGCAGGAGCTGCCGGTCACGGCGTGGCGCATCATCGCGGCGCAGACGATCGACGGCCGCATCGCGGAGCTCATCGATTCGAAGGCCGGCCTCGCCTCCCGCGCCCTCGACGGCGAGAACACCGAGGCGGCGGAGGGCTCCGTGCAGCTCGAGGCGCTCGTCGCGCTCCTGCGCGACTCCGTGCGGGACCTCTGAACTCTCAACCATCCAGCGAGACTTGACGTCTTGCGCGTCGTTCGTGGCGGAGTAATGTCGTCTCCACTGGACGGCAAGGCCCCCACGGGGGCCGAGCCGGAAGGTGACAGAAAGGCCCTCGGGGCTCGACGAACCCCGGCGCTACGGCGTCGGTGGAACGCGGCAACCGGGGGCCTTTCGTCGTTCCAGCCTCCGTCCCCCGCTCTGGGGGGAGCGTTCCCATCCGCACTGGCCGTAACGTGATGACCGCACTAGTTGGGGGACTAGCAGGCGGCGGTGATCCTGTCATCATCACGATTCGCATACGGGGGTATCGAGAATCGTGGACAGCATCACCGCCGCCAGTATTTAACGGCTC
>JASGGJ010000084.1:0-10659 GCA_047605085.1 Protaetiibacter sp. | reverse complement strand
GGCGGCTACGGCCAGGCGTGGGGTCTCGAGGAGCGGCTCGCGTGAACTCCGGCATGAAGCGGTGCTAACCCGTTTCAGTGCGCCGCGTGGAGGACACTCCCGAGTTCGAGCACGCCGGCCGAAGATTATTCGCACCGGGTCGTCGCCGTTGAGGCGGCCTCAGCCCACCGCGAGCACCGTCCACGAGACCGGGGGCAGGGTGACTTTCAACAGGTTCCCGTCGATCGTCGCCGTCGAGTTCACCCGCGGGCGCACCCGTTCGCGATCGTCCAAGCTGTTGCGGGCGTGCGGATCGTCATCAGAGAGCGTGAGTGCCTCACGGATCACAACTCCTTCCAGCCCGACGAGGTTGATCGAGACATCTGCGGTCTCGTCCAGACTTCGGTTCACGAGGAAGATCGCGGTCCGGCCAGAGTCCGCGTCGTGCGTCGCGGCTGCGTCGATCAGCGGGATCTCGCCGTAACTGGACGTCAGATAACACGGCGCATCCACTGGCACCGTCAGGCTGTTCCCCCGCGCCAGTCGAGAGGTGAGAGCGAAGGGGAAGAACGTCGTCTGGCGCCAGGCCGCCCCACCGGGTTCTGTCATGATCGGGGCGATGACGTTCACCAGCTGCGCCAGGGATGCGCTCGTGACACGGTCGGCATGCCGCAAGAGGGCGATGAGTAGATTGCCGACCACGACAGCGTCGGCCACGGTGTAGATGTCTTCGAGCAGGCGGGGCGCGATGGGCCAGTTGTCGATTCCCTCGATCTTGTCGACTTCCTCGAACCGAGACACGTACCACACGTTCCACTCGTCGAAGGAGAGCCGAATAGTCTTCTCGCTCGCCTGCTCTGCTTTGATCTCATCGGCGGCAGATACCACCTCGGCGACGAAGCGATCCATATCGACCGCGGACGCGAGGAAGTCGCCGAGGTCGCCGTCGCGCTCTTCGTAGTAGGCGTGGCAGGAGATGTAGTCGACGTGCTCGTAGCTGTGTCGCAGCACCTCGCGTTCCCAGTTTCCGAAGGTGGGCATCCGCGAACTCGATGACCCGCAGACGACGAGCTCAATCCCCGGATCGAGCTGACGCATCGCGCGGGCCGTCTGTGCGGCGAGTTTCCCGTATTCGTCGGCGGAACGATGCCCCAACTGCCACGGGCCGTCCATCTCGTTTCCCAAGCACCAGATCCGCACGTCGAACGGTTCGCGGCGGCCGTTGGCGATTCGCTGCTCGGAAAGTGCGGTTCCCCCGGGGATGTTCGCGTACTCCAGCAGCTCCAACGCTTCGAGCACGCCTCGGGTTCCCAGGTTGACGGCGAGCATGAGGTCGCTCCCCACAGCATCGAGCCAGTCCGCGAACTCGTGCAGGCCGACCTCGTTGGTTTCGATCGAGTGCCACGCGAGATCCAGTCGGCGCGGTCGTTGATCGCGTGGTCCGATGCTGTCCTCCCACCGGAATCCCGAGACGAAGTTGCCGCCTGGGTAACGAATCGTCGAGACGCCGAGTTCCTTCACGAGATCGATCACATCCCCGCGGAATCCGTTCTCATTCGCGGTGGGATGCCCTGGTTCGTGGATTCCGTCGTAGATGTGTCGGCCGAGGTGTTCGACGAAGCCGCCGAAGAGGCGCCGCTCGACGCGGCCGATCATGGCGAGCGGGTCGAGGGTGAGGCGGGCGGTGAACATCGTTTCTCCCTGGAGAGTGGTGGCTACTTCAGTCCTGTGCTCGCAACGCTCGCGACGAAGCGACGCTGGAGCACGAGGAAGATCGCGGTCAAGGGCAGTAGTGCTACGAGCGAACCGGCCATCATCACGCCGTAGGGAATGATGCCGCCCGGCCCCGTCAACTGAGTGAGCCCAGAGGTGATGGTTCCCATCTCGGCATCCGTCGTGAGGACGAGGGGCCAGAGCAGGTCGTTCCAGTTGTTGACGAAGTTGTAGACCCCGAGGGTGATAAGTGCAGGAATGGCGTTGGGCAGGATGATGTTCCAGTAGATACGCGCTTCTGAGGCCCCATCGATCCGAGCGGCACTGTCGAGGTCGAGCGGCATCGAGAGGAAGAACTGGCGCAGGAAGAAGATGCCGAATGCGTCTGCGGCCCGCGGGACGATCAGCCCCCAGTAGGTGTTGATCCAGCCGAGATCCGCCACTGCTTGGTATACGGGGATGAGCAGCGCTTGGAAGGGAACCATCAGACTTGCGATGATCGCGAGCAAGAGGATGTTGCGACCCCGGAAGTCGATTCTGGCGAGCACGTAGGCGGCAAGCGAGTCGAACAGGAGTGAAAACAGGGTCACACCGCCGGCGAAGACAAAACTGTTGACGATGAGGCGGGCAAACGGCAAGTCGCGGAAGATCCGCAGCAGATTGTCCAGCGTCCACTCGTTCGGCCAAAGGGTCGGGGGGAAGGCGTTCACCTCGGCGATCGGCTTGAACGCCGTGAACACGATGATCCCGATCGGCAGCATGGTCAGCAGTGTGACGATCAGGACCACGGGAAACAGCAGCAATCCGCCAAGTCGATCGGCGGGAATGCGGGTTCGGCGGTTCATCCGATGGCATCTTTCGCGCGGCGCCCGGAGAGGGCGAACTGCAGGAGGCTCAGCAGCAGCGTCGCAGCGAGCAGCACATATGACAACGCCGAAGCGAAGCCGAGCTCCAGGTCGCGGAATCCCGACTGATAGATCTGCATCACCACCGTCTGGGTGCTGCGGAACGGCCCTCCGTTGGTGAGGATGTAGATCTGGTCGAACGCCTGGAGTGCGGCAATCGCCGCAATCACGAGCACGAACCCGGTGGTGTTGCCGAGTAGCGGAAGGGTGATGTGGCGGAATCTGGCGAGCGCTGAAGCACCGTCTACCAGGGCTGCCTCGTACAGGGTCTGCGGGATCTCCTGGAGACCGGCGAGGAACACGATCATGTAGAACGGAAAGCATTTCCACGCCGCGATGAGTGCCACTGTCGGCATGGCCAGGAACGGTTCCTGGAGCACGTTTCCGATTCTGAGACCGAACGAACTGAGCCAGTGATTGAGCAGTCCCACCTGCGGGTCGAGCAGGTACTGCCAAGCGAAGGCGGCGACGGCGAGCGAAACGATGAAGGGGAGGAAGAGCCACGTTCGGAAGACACCGCGGAGCGGCAGCCGAGGGTGGTTCAAGGCCAAGGCGAGGATCAGGGCGAAGAGAACCGCCGCCGGTGTGAAGATCAGGGAATACGTCACCGTGTTGCCCATGGCTCGGACGATTGATTCGTCGGTGAAAACCCGAACGTAGTTGTCGAGTCCCACGAACTGCTCGTGGCCAAAGCCGCTCGCGTCGGTGAAGGACAGGCGGAGGGCGCTCAGCATCGGGACGAAGACGAAGACCGCCAACACCGCGAGCGCTGGGGCGAGAAATGCGGCGATCGTGACCCACCGTCGAGTGCGCGGGCGTAGCGGGGTCAAGTCGCCGAGCCGTCGTGGCGCACGACGACGCGGCAGGCGACCGGCGGATGCGTCCACTCGCGTCTCCTCTCTGACGACTGCGAACCTACAACGTTGAAAGACCCTAGGAGGGCGCGGCGGGCAGGTCAAGTTGACATTCTCGCCGCCACCGTGCACGATGTGCCTGCTACACGTTACATCGTTGTATATTCGCAGCACCGCCGACAGGCGCCACCGACAGAGAAGTCGAAACGGAGATTCCCGCCATGAGAAAGTCCCTCGTTCTAACTGCCGCGACCGCGGTTGCCGCGCTCGCCTTGACGGGATGCAGCGGCCCGAGCGCGACGACCGGAGACAAGGTCGAGTTGGAGTTCTGGCACGGCTACACCGAAGCCGACGGCAAGGTCCTCGACCAGTTGATCGCGGAGTTCAACGCCTCGCAGTCCGAGGTCGAGATCACGCCCGTCACGAAGCCGTGGGCTACCTTGCTCGATACGGCACTGCCCGCGCTTGCCGCCGACGATGGCCCGCAGCTGATCGCGCTTCCGCCGGAGAACATCCCCACGTTCGCGTCCAAGGGTGCTCTGCTGCCGCTCGACGACTGGTACGACGCGGCCGGCAGCGGCGCCGATGTGCTGGTCGAGGGAGCCGTCACTACGGGCCTGGTCCAAGGAGAGCACTTTGGTGCCCCGCTCAGCTTCACACCGCTTTCGATGTTCTACAACAAGGCGCTTTTCGAGGCGGCAGGTGTCGAGGTCCCCACTACCTGGGATGAATGGGTCGCAGCGGCGACCGCACTCACCGTCGATCAAGACGGAGACGGCGCCCCCGAGCAGTACGGGCTGGCGCTGCAGGACAACCAAACCGTCGGGAATGGCGTCTGGATGTCGCTGCTCAAGAGCGGTGGTGGCGACGTCGTCACCGAGAGCGGTGACGTGGTCATCGATTCCGAAGCGAACGCCGCGACCCTCGCGTTCTGGGCGGATGCCGTCGCGAGTCACCAGATCTCGCCGACGGGTCTTACCGGAGTTGATGGCGACGAGTTGTTCAAGGCGGGTAAGGCCGCAATGACCTTCGCGGGTCCGTGGATGGCCACGATCGCGACCGAGAGCGGGATCGATTACGGCATCGCCCCCCTTCCGGCGGGCCCGGATGGGATCAAGGCGTCTGCTCTGGCCGTCGACATTTCGGTCACGTCGATCGCCACCGACGCGGATGTCGCAGGTATCCACGCGTTCCTGACCTGGTTCTACCAGCAGGAGAACATGGTGACTTGGTCCCTCGCGTCCGGATGGCCTCCCCTCAGCACCGAGGTCGATCCGTCCAGCGTGTCGGAGAACCCCGTCGTCGCCGCGCTTACTGCGCAGTCCCAGTACGGTGTTGCGCTGCTGCCGGGCGTGATTCCGCAGGCTGACGTGCTCGCATCGCTGGATACGGTTACCCAGAAGGCATTGGCCGGCGGAGATATTTCCGCATTGCTCGAAGCCGCGCAGGCCGAGATCGAGGCGGCCCTCGCGGGCTGAGGATGCGGACCGGCCCGCGGAAGGACGTGCTCCTTCCGCGGGCCATCTCATGCGAACACGATGGAGGACAGATGGAATCGTCGTTGCGATTCGCCCTGGGGATCGAGGACACGTTCATCCCCCAGACGGCGGCTGGACAGCGTGCGCTCGACGAGTACGACCTCATGCAGCACTACCGGTTCTGGGAACGCGATCTCCAACTGGTCGCCGAGTCGGGAGCAACCATGCTCCGCTGGGGAATCCCCTGGTACCGGATCAACCCTGAGCCGGGTGTCTGGGAGTGGGACTGGCTCGATCGCGTGGTCGATCGGCTCTCACGAGACGGAATCGCACTCGTCGCGGATCTCGTGCACTACGGAACGCCACTGTGGCTCGAAGGCGAGTTCGCGAACCCTGACTATCCGCACCGCGTGGCCGAATACGGCGCCGCTGTCGCAGAACGCTACCGCGGGCGCGTCCCCTACTACACCCCCGCGAACGAGCCGTTGCTCAACGCCATGTACTGCGGAGAGTTCGGTCATTGGCCCCCTTATCTAACGGGCGATCGCGGCTTCGTGACCGTGCTGAAGGCGCTCTCTCGAGGGATCGCGGAAACCCAAGCGGCCATCGCCGAGGTCGACCACGAGGCACGGTTCGTTCACGTCGAGGCGTCGTTCCGCTTCGCCGGCGACCTTGATGCCCATCGCTCGACGGTCGACCATCTTCGCCATCGTGCATACATCGTCCAAGACTTGGTGACCGGGCGGGTCGATGCCTCGCATCCGCTCGCAGAGTATCTGCTCGCGAACGGTTTCGCTCAGGATGACCTGGAGTGGGCGCGCACTCACGTCGCCGAGCCTGACATCGTCGGGGTCAACTACTACCCGCAGCACTCGACGGAGATCTTCGAGAAGGGAATCGTGCTCGGCGGCGGGCCAGGATCCCTCCGCCCGCGCCTCAATGCCGGTGTCGACGGGTTGCGAGACGTTCTGACCGCTTTCGCCGCCCGCTACGGCAAGCCCGTGTTCCTGAGCGAGACGGGGTTCACGGGCACCGTCGAGGAGCGAATCGCCTGGCTCGAAGCCTCCGTGCGCGCGACGGAGGAGTTGCGCGTGGGTGGGGTCGATGTCGTTGGGTACACCTGGTGGTGTGTCACGGACATGGTCGAGTGGACGTATCGCTACGGGGAGGGGGCTCCGATGGACTACCGGCTGCGGATGGGTCTTTGGGCGCTTGAAGAGGATGCGTCGGGCGCGCTGCAACGAGTACGAACGCCCGTCGCGGATCGATTTCGGGAGTTGAGCAGACAGTTGGGCGGCAACCCTTGATCACATTACAACGTTGTGCAAGTATGGATCTTACAACGTTGTGACTCGATGCGGTGTCGCAGCGACCCGCAAGGCATCACGGCGTCCCGGGTCGGCGTGCCGATCTAAGAAACGGGGAGAAGGCAATGACGCACTTCGAACATCGGCCGTCAAGCAGGCGGCGCTCTCTCGCGGCCGGTGTCGCCGCGGTGCTGGCCCTTACGACGACGCTCACGGCGACCACCGCAGCACACGCGGTCACCACGGGAAACGGCTCGCTTGTGTATGCCCCGCCAAACGGCTCGTCGTTCAACGACGAGGGCGGCGACGCCACTGGGACCGCGTACGCGAAAATAGTCGCTCTCAAGTACAGCGGCGCGTCAAACGGACAACTCATCGTGACCTTCGACGACGCCCGGCTGATTCAGGACGTTGCACCGAGTGGCAACCCGACCACTGACACCACCGCGTGTCTTGCCAATCCGTCTCTGGCCTGTCACCAGGAGTGGCCATTCTTCCGCAGCACCGACGACGGCACGACCTGGACTAAGGTGTCATCGATCAACCCGGGGCTCCAGTTTCCGGGGACATCCGGGCTCGAGGACAGCACTCAGCTTGATCGCACCGCACAGCCATTCCTCTATGAGCTGCCACTCGCCACTGGTGGACTCGCCGCCGGCACGCTCCTGTTCGCGGGGCAGATCCGGCCAGCCGACCGGGATAACGCCAACGCTGTGACGAAGCTCGTGCTCTACAAGAGCACAGACCACGGCACGAGCTGGACGTACGTGAGCACCATCGACACCGGTGGTCCGGCCATTTACGATCCCTCATCGACTTCGACAACCACGCCCGTCTGGGAGCCAACGCTTGCCGTGGACGGCAATGGAGGACTGGTCGCGTACTTCTCGGACGAGCGCCAGAAGGCGAGCGGAGTTCTTCAGGCGCTCTCATATCGTCGCTCAACGGACGGAGGCGCGAGCTGGGGCAGCCTGGTCAACGTGGTGGCCCCGACAGACTCGCTGCATCGCCCGGGGATGATCACCGTCGACAAGCTTCCGGACGGAAGCTACATCGCGACCTACGAGATCGTGAATGCCGCGGGCTACGCAGGGGCCAATGCGTCCCCGGTGTTCTACAAGAAATCCGCCGACGGACTGAACTGGGGTACTGCCTCGAGCCTCGGCACTCCGGTCGAACTCGCCAATGGCCAAGGGATCGGGTCGTCTCCCTACGTCAAGTGGGTGCCGACCGGCGGGCCAATGGGGATGATTGTCGTTGCCTCGAAGTGGGGATTGGATGCGGCGGGAAACGTCACGACAGGGCAGAACTTCTTCGTCAACTACAACCTCGGGGAGGGGCCGTGGGAGCGACTGCCGTTCGCGGTGACGTTCGACGGTCCCAGTTCGATCACAGGGTTCGCCCAGGGTCTTGACTACAGCCCCGACGGCCGAACTCTTTACCAGGCAACGAACGTTGACAACTATCGGACCGGTTACCTGTACAACGACATCCGGGTGGGCACGGTTCCGCTGAACTCGACCACCTACGAGGCAGAAAAAGCTGCATTGGCGAACGTATCCCTCGTTTCCCACGCCGATGCGTCAAACGGGAGCAAGGTCGGCTACATCAACCTCGCCACCAGTACTGTCACCTTCACCGTGAAGGCTCCGACCGCCGGAAGCTACACCGTCAATGTCAGGTACGACAACGGCAGCGGGGCCACGAGCGCGCATGCCGTGTCGGTCAACGGAGGCTCCGCGTTCTCACTGAGCTATCCAGCCACCGCGGATTGGGGACGGTATCGCTGGGTGCAGTTCACGACGACCCTCGTAGCCGGTAGCAACACGATCCGATTCGGCTACTCCGGAACCTACGCCGAGATTGATGAAATCCAATTGTTTCAGGCGTCGGTCACACCCGCTCCTGAGTTTTGGATCATCAACCGAAATAGCTCCAAGCTGCTCGAAATCATGTCGGCGCTGACCACGGACGGAGCCGCGGCCGGTCAATGGGGTCCGACCGGAAACTGGACACAGACCTGGGCGGTCACCACAGCAACCTCGGGTACCTTCCAACTCATCAACAAGAACAGCGGCAAGCTGCTCGAGATACCCAGCGCATCGCTCGTCGATGGCACGGACGCTGGACAGTGGGGGCCGACCGGTCATGCGACGCAGAGATGGACGCTGGTGCCGAACACGGCTGGTTACTGGACCATCACCAACGCGAACAGCGGCAAGCTGCTCGAGATCACCTCGTGCCAAACTACTGATGGGGCGATCGCCCAGCAATGGGGTCCAACCGGGGCGCTCTGCCAACAGTGGGCCCTCGTCCGCGAGGGCATCCAGTAGACGCGCATTGCCTCTAGTCAGGCGGCGGGGAGTTGGTCGCTATCCGCTGAATGTACGAAGGCCTACGGTTGTGACATGACCCCGACCCTCCGAGATGTGGCCGCTCTCGCCGGTGTCTCGTTCAAGACCGTGTCCAATGTGGTCAATGACTATCCGCATGTCTCCACAGCGACCCGGGAACGGGTGATGGCGGCGATCGAGGAACTCGGGTATCAACCCAACCGGATGGCGCGGAGCATGCGCACTGGGCGCACCGGAGCCATCGGCCTTGCCGTGCCGGAGCTGAGCCTCGCCTACTTCGCCGAGCTGGCTGAAGAGGTCATCACGGTGGCCGACAAGCACGATGTCGTCGTTGTCGTCGAACAGACGGGTGGAGACCCCCGTCGCGAGATTGAAGTGTTGCGCGGTCCGAGGCGCCAGATGACTGACGGTCTGCTGTTCAGCCCGCTGGCCCTCGGCAGCGCGGACGTCGGCTTGCTGGATGTCGGTTTTCCGCTCGTGCTGCTCGGCGAGCGGATCTTCGACGGTCCCGTCGACCACGTGACGATGGAAAACGTCGAAGGGGCTCGTGCCGCGACCGAGTTCTTGATCGGACTGGGGTGTCGTCGCATCGCCCTGCTGGGAGCCCACGAGGGTGAGGTCATCGGATCGGCAGGGCTCCGACTTGCCGGTTACCGGGCGGCGCTTGAGGCACACGGGATCGGGTTCGATCAGTCACTGGTGGTTGATTCCGGGCCATGGCACCGCAGCAATGGTGCGGACGGCGCGCGACGCCTCCTGGCGCGCGGTGTCGAGTTCGACTCCGTTTTCGCGCTCAACGACGAGCTTGCACTCGGGGCGCTCCGAGTATTCCGGGAGCAGGGAATCGATGTCCCGTCGCAGGTGGCCATCATCGGCTTCGATGATGTCGACGAGGGGCGGTACTCCTCGCCGAGCCTCACCACGATCGATCCGGGCCGACGCGAGATCGCCCGGCTTGCCGTAGACCTCCTCCTCGAACGCATCGACGGTGGAGCGCCGTCCGCACCACGCGAACTGCGGTCGAACTTCCGGGTCGTTGAGCGTGAATCGACGGGTCGTGCCCGCCTCTAGGCTGAGGGCGTGAACTCCGGGATCCGCCCCTACCGGACGTCCGATCTGGCGCGCCTGCGGGAGATCTGCGTGCTGACGGGTGCGGCCGGGGCGGATGCGACGGGCCGCTGGTCGACGGACGAGCTGCTGCCCGACCTCTTCCTCGAGCCGTATGTGACCGCCTCCCCCGGGTGGGCCTGGGTCGTGGACGAGGGAGACGGACCGCTCGGCTACCTCGTCGCGGCGCCGAGCACCGAGGCCTTCGTCCGCTGGTGGAGGTCGAGCTGGGGTCCGTGGTTCGAGGAGCGCTACCCGCGGCCCGACGAGCCGTACTCCGCCGAGGAGGAGCTCGTCCGGCGCGGCTACGACCCGGCGGTGCTCGCCATCCCCGAGCTGGGGGAGTACCCCGCGCACTTCCACATCGACCTGCTGCCCGGCACCCAGGGCCGCGGTTACGGACGCGCGCTCATCGAGAACGTGCTCATCCCGACCCTCGCGAAGGCGGGTGTGCCGGGCGTGCACGTCGCGCTCGACCCCGCCAACACCCCGGCGCGCGCGTTCTACCGGGCGGTCGGCTTCGACGAGCTGCCGTCGTCGACGCCGCACGCGCCCGTCCTCGGACGCTGGATCCCGCCACGGGACTGAGCATCGCGGGTGTGCGGGTCGCGGCTACAGGAACCGCACGGGAAGACCGAGAAGTCCCATGATCCAGACCGTCGCGACGAGCGCGACCAGCGCCACGACCGCGACGATCGCCGCCTGCAGCGGTCCCCGGTTCTCGAACCAGTAGGCCGAACCCGGGTAGGCGCGGAAGAAGTCGCGCAGCGAGAGCGGATCGGTCACCTCGTCGACGGGCATCCGCAATGCCGCGGCGAGGGCGTGGACGTCGGCGTCGTGCCAGAAGTTGCCGCGCAGCCGGAACAGCCGCCGTCCGTCGGAGCCGAGAACGAGCAACTGCAGCACGGGATCAGGGATGGCGCCCAGATAGGTGGGCACGATCAGCACGCGCCGGATCTCGG
>JASGGJ010000083.1:0-11368 GCA_047605085.1 Protaetiibacter sp. | reverse complement strand
TGCCCTCGATGAGGTCTCCGTCGTTGAAGAACTTGAGGGTCTTCTCGACCGCGGCCAGGAAGTCTTCAGCAGATCCGATGTCGTTGATGGCGACCTGCTTGGTGGCCGAGGCGGTCGTTGCAGTAGTCATGTAGTGGGTGCTCCGGATGATGGACATGTCGGGGCCCGGGAAGCGATGGAACGGGGTGCTCCGCGGGCACGCGGATAGGGATGTCGCACAAGGCAACGCTCTAGACTACCGCATCACCGCGGGTCGGCGCGCCCGGGCTCCACGGGCCAGGATGGGTGCATGGAGATCTGCACCTTCGTCGAACCCCAGAACGGCGCGAGTTACCTCGACCAGCTCGCCTTCGCCCAGGCGACCGAGCGACTCGGCTTCCACGGCTTCTTCCGCTCCGACCATCTCGTGGCCTTCGAGGGCGACGGCCTTCCCGGCCCGAGCGAGTCGTGGACGGTGCTCGGCGGACTCGCCCGGGAGACCGAGCGGATCCGGCTCGGCACGCTCGTCTCCTCCGCGACCTTCCGGCATCCGGCGGTGCTCGCCCTGCAGCTCGCGAACGTGGACGAGATGTCGGGCGGCCGGGCCGAACTCGGTCTGGGCGCGGGCTGGCACGCGCGCGAGCACGAGGCCTACGGCATCCCGTTCCCGGCCAGGCGCTTCGACCGCTTCGCGGAGCAGCTCGCGATCATCACCGGGCTGTGGGCGACGCCGGAGGGCGGGTCATTCGACTTCGCGGGCGAGCACTACCGGCTGGTCCACGCACTCGCGATCCCCCGGCCGGTGCAGGATCACGTCCCGGTCATCGTGGGCGGCGGCGGACCGAGCCGGACGCCGGAGCTCGCGGCGCGGTACGCGAGCGAGTACAACTTCTTCGCGGGGCCGGGCGACGACATCCCGGCGCGTTTCGAGATCGTGCGGGATGCCGCCCGCGCGATCGGGCGCGACCCGGAGGGGATGCGCTTCTCGGTCGCGGTCTCGCTCGGCCACGGTGTGCCGATCGCGGACGCCCGCGCCACGGTCGAGCGGGTGCGCGCGACGGGTGCCGACCGGCTCTACCTGCAGCTGCTCGACATCCGGGACCTCGGTTACCTCGAGCGGCTCGCCGGTGCCGTGCTGGGCTGAACTGCGCGGACGCTCCGAGAATCGTGCGAGTTGGTCGTTATCCGGGGGCCATAGCGACCAACTCGCACGATTCTCCGGGGTCAGACCGCGCGGCGGCGGGCGGCGACGATGTCGGCGATGGCAGGGGCGACCCCGGGGAAGCGGAAGGCGTAGCCGGCCGCGAGGAGCCGCTCGGGCAGCACCCAGCGGCTCTTGAGCAGCAGCTCCGTCTCGGTGCGGATCATCCAGGCGCCCGCCTCGAGCACCGGGCGCGGCGCGGGCAGACCCACCGGCATCCCGACCGCGCGGCGGACGATGCGCATGAGCTCGACGTTCGTGACGGGGTGCGGCGCGGCGAGGTTCACGACGCCGTCGAGATCCGCACACCCCTCCAGGAAAGCGATGGCGCCCGCGACGTCGGCCAGGTGGATCCAGCTGAACCGCTGCCGGCCCCACCGCGCCCGGAACTCGTGCCGCATGCCCGCCTCCCGCCGAGCGCGCGTCGCGAACCACGGCGTGTCCCACTGCGGCCCGCCGAGCCCGAACCGCGCGAGCCGCAGGAGCGGCACGAGCGCGCTGCCGTCGCCCAGCACGATCGCTGTGCGGATGGCGACCCGCCGCGTCGAGGGGGCCTCGGCGATGAAGAACGCGTCCTCCCAGGCCCGCGCGACCGACACCGAGAACCCCGTGCCGAGCTCCCCCGCGGCCTCCGTCTGCGGGTGGTCCTCGGCGTGGCGGTAGATCGTCGCGGTCGAGGAGTTGACCCACACGGGCGGCGGCGCCGTGCAGGAGGCCACCGCCCGACCGAGCTCGGCGGTCGTCTCGACGCGCGAGCGTAGGATCTCGGCACGGTTCGCGGGGCCGTAGCGGCAGTTGACGCTCTTGCCGGCGAGGTTGACGAGCAGCGCGGCGCCGTCGAGCAGGCGGCGGATGCCGTCGGCGTCGTCCCAGCGCGCATCCGCCGCCCCGCGGCCGACCGTGCGCACCTCGCGCCCCGCGGCGCGCCAGCCCTCGACGAGGTAGTGCCCCATGAACCCCGAGGCGCCCGCGACGACGACCGGGCCGCGCACGCTCACGCGAACTCCGGGGCGACCGGCTCGACGCGGTAATCGAAGGCGCCGGCGTACTCGTAGACGCGCCCGACGAGCGGCAGCGCGAGGGTGAGCGCGACGTGTTGGCGACCGTCGGGCAGCGTGCGCTCGTGCACGACGACCCGCGGCGCCCAGCGCTCGGGCAGCGACACGCGCAGCCCGAGCATCCTGATGCCGACCCGCCCGGAGGCGATCCGCAGCCCGCCCGCCTCCGGCTCGACGCGCAGCTCGACGACGATGCGCTCCCCCGCGCCGAGATGCTGGCGCAGCCCCCGTGTCGTCCACGCGATGCGGTCGGCCATCGTGCGGTCGCCGCCAGCGAAGCGGAACCGCCGCACCGCGACGAGCCCGTGCGGCGTCGGCACGTTGACGACCGTGAAGGGCACCTCCCGCTCCCACACCGGCCAGACGACGTTCCACCGGCCGAGCACCGCCAGTAGCGGCCACAGCCAGCGGCGCGGCGTGCCGACGGCCGTGAAGACGCCCGTGCCGATGCCGTGCGCGCCGTACGGCACGCCGCCGAAGTAGGCCTGTAGCGCGGGTGAGAGGTCCCGGACGCGCGGCCCGAGCGCTGCGGCCCACGGGGCGCCCGGATGCCGCGTCAGGGCGCGAGCGCGGTACGCAGCGTGTCGAGGCCGACCCCGCCGAGATCCAGCGCGTGCTTGTGGAAGTCTCGGAAGGAGAATGCCTGGCCCGCCCGGCGCTGGGCGTCGTCGCGGATCTGCTCCCAGATCCGCTGCCCCACCTTGTAGGAGGGCGCCTGGCCGGGCCAGCCGAGGTAGCGGTTCACCTCGAAGCGCACGAAGGCGTCGTCCATGTTGACGTTGCGGCGCATGAACTCCAGCGCGAAATCGGCGTCCCAGACCCCGTCGCTCGGCAGCTCCTCCAGGCCCCGGATGCGCGGCTTCGGCTTGCCGAGGTGCACCCCGATGTCGAGCACGACGCGTGCCGCGCGCATCCGCTGCCCGTCGAGCATGCCGAGCCGGTCGGCGGGGTCGTCGAGGTAGCCGAGCTCCTCCATGAGCCGCTCGGCGTACAGCGCCCAGCCCTCGGCGTGCCCGCTCGTGCCGGCGAGCTGCCGGCGCCAGGTGTTCAACTGGGCGCGGTTGTAGACGGCCTGGCCGATCTGCAGGTGGTGCCCGGGAACGCCCTCGTGGAAGACGGTGGTCTTCTCGCGCCAGGTGTCGAATTCGGTGACTCCCTCGGGCACACTCCACCACATCCGGCCGGGGCGCGCGAAGTCGTCGGAAGGCCCGGTGTAGTAGATGCCGCCGTCCTGCGTGGGGGCGATCATGCACTGGAGGGCGCGCACGGGTTCCGGGATGTCGAAGTGGGTGCGCCCGAGCTCGTCGACGACGCGGTCGCTGAGCTCCTGCATCCACGCCTTGAGCGCGTCGGTGCCGTGCAGTTTGCGGCTCGCGTCGTGTTCGAGCTCGGCCACGACCTCCTCGATCGTGGCGCCGGGCAGGATCTCCTGCGCGATCCGGGTCTGCTCCTCGATCATCCGCTCGAGCTCGTCGATGCCCCACTCGTACGTCTCGTCGAGGTCGATCTCGGCACCCAGGAAGTGTCGCGAGCGGAGAGCGTACAGCTCGCGTCCGACCGCATCCCGCTCGGTGGCGGCCGGTAGCAGCTCGGACCCCAGGAATTCGGCGAGGACCCGGTACGCGGTCGCGGACGCCTCGGCGCCGCGAGCGAGATCGGCCACCAGGCTCGCCGGCAGCTCCCCCGAATCCGGCGCTGCGGACATCGTGAACTCGGCGAAGAACCCGTCGGGGCGGCCGGTGCGGGCAGCCTGGACGGCCACCTCGCGCACCTGTCGCTTGGCCGGCACGATGCCTTCCGCGATGCCGGTGCGCAGCGTCTCGATGTAACCGGCGACGGCCCCCGGCAGCTTGCCGAGCCGCTCGGCGATCGTCGCCCAGTCCTCGACGGACGCCGTGGGCATGAGGTCGAAGGACTCGCGGATCTCCTGCGCGGGCGAGGCGATGACGTTGAGGTCGCGCAGCTGGAGTCTCGCCTCGTGTGCCTCGAGGGAGAGCCGGGACTCGGCGAGCAGATCCGTCTTCGTCACCTCGTCGACCGCGTCGGCCGGCTGTGCGGCCTCAAGCTTGCGAACCACCTCGCGTGTCGCCGCGGCCAGGCGCTCGTGGCCCGCCGGCGACAGATCGCCGTACTCCCCCGTGCGGCCGGGGACGCCGATGTAGATGGCGACATCCGGCACGAGATCGACGAGAGTGGACACCCACTCCTCGGCGATGGCGTCGATGGGGGTGGGGATGCGGACGGCGGGCTGCTCGGACATGGCGACAGCCTACGGGGCGCCTGGCGGAGCGGTCCGGCCGGCTCCGCCGGGCCGGGACGCTCAGCCGGCGGAGGGCGCGACGACGGACACGGGCGGATCGAAATCCCCGCCCCGAGCTACTCGAGATCGAGGTCGCGCTCGAGCATCGCGACGAGGCCGTCGAGCGCCGCCGCGTCGTCGCTCGTGAGCGTGACCCGCTCGCCGTGGTCGATGCCGAGCGACAGCACGCCGAGGATGCTCGCCGCGTTGACGCTGCGGCCCGCTGCGCTCGTGAGCGTGATCGGGACGGATGCCCGCGCGGCGGCCTGCGAGAACAGCGCAGCCGGGCGGGCGTGCAACCCGACCCTCGAGGCGACGATGACGGTGCGATCCGGCATACGCTCTCCTCCCGGCGTCCTCGCCCCATCCGGATCCCGGATGGCTTCCGTCTAGTGTGCGGCAGCGTCCCAGTTCGGGCCAGTCCCCAGCTGCACATCCAGGGGCACCGACAGCTCGGCGGCACCCGCCATGCCCGCCGTGACGATGCCCCGCAGCCGGTCCAGCTCCCCCGGCGCCACCTCGAAGACGAGCTCGTCGTGGACCTGGAGAAGCATGCGTGAGGACAGTCGGTGGATCCGCAGCTCGGCGTCGATCGTGAGCATCGCCCGCTTGATGATGTCGGCCGCCGAGCCCTGGATGGGAGAGTTGAGCGCCTGGCGCTCGGCGTTCTCGCGCAGCACCCGATTGCTCGAGCTGAGATCCGAGAACGGGCGGCGACGGCCGAAGATCGTCGTCGTGTACCCGTCGACGCGCGCCTGCTCGACGACGCTGCGCAGATAGTCACGCACCGCCCCGAAACGCGCGAAGTAGTCGGCCATGAGCTCTTTGGCCTCCGACACCTCGATGCGCAGCTGCTTGCTGAGCCCGAACGCGGAGAGCCCGTAGGCGAGGCCGTACGACATGGCCTTGACCTTGGTGCGCATAACCGGCGTGACCTCCGCCGGGGGGACGCCGAAGATGCGCGCCCCCACGAAACGGTGCAGATCCTCCCCCGAGCGGAACGCCTCGATGAGCCCCTCGTCCTCGGACAGATGCGCCATGATCCGCATCTCGATCTGCGAGTAGTCGGCCGTCAGGAGCGTCTCGAAGCCCGCGCCGGAGAGGAAGGCGGACCGCACCTCGCGCCCGACCTCCGTCTTCACGGGGATGTTCTGCAGGTTCGGGTCGTTCGAGGAGATGCGGCCGGTGGCCGATCCGGTCTGCTCGTACGTGGTGTGGATGCGACCGTCCGCGCCGATCGCGGTCTGCAGCGTCTCGACGATCTGCCGGATCTTGGTGGCGTCACGGTGCTGCAGCAGCGATTCGAGGAAGGGATGCGGATGCTGCTCCTGCAGATCGGCGAGGGCCTGCGCGTCGGTCGAGTAGCCGGTCTTGTTGGAGCGGGTCTTCGGCATGCCGAGCTGGTCGAAGAGCACCTCCTGCAACTGCTTGGGCGAGCCGAGGTTCACCTCGCGGCCGATCTCGGCGTATGCCCGCTGCGCGATCTCGGCCGACTGCGCGCCGAGGCGCGCATCGAGCTCGCCGAGCACCTCCGCCGACACCGTGATGCCCTGCACCTCCATCCGGGCCAGCACGGGGACGAGCGGCACCTCGATGTCGCGCTGCACCGAGAGGGAACCGGGGTCGAGGCGGGCGTCGAGCTCGGCCTGCAACCGGACGATGTACCACGCCTCGGTGGCGGGGTTCAGCGCCTCCGTCTCGGGCACCAACTGGCTCGGATCAGGCTCAGGGAGGGTTTCGCCGAGGTAATAGTAGACGAGCCCGGCGAGACCGTCGGCCTTCGTCGAAGGGCGCAGCAGCCAGGCGGAGAGCGCCGTGTCGCCCGCGATGCCCTCGAGTTCCAGCCCCGAACGCTGCAGCGTCTTGAGCTGCCGCTTGGCGTCGTGCAGGTATTTGGGGGCGTCGGAGGCGAGCCATCGCTCGAGCGCCGTGTAGTCGGGGCGGCCCGGCGCCCACGGGACCCAGGCGGTCTCGCTGAGACTCGCGATGCCGAAGCCATCGATGTGCGGGCCCGAGGTAGCGATCCGCAGCCCGAGCGGGACCGCGCCGCGCCGCGACTGGGTCTGCAGCCACTTCGCGAGCTCCTCGTCGATCATCGTCCGGACGACGGGGGCGGTGATCGCCCGACCGCCGTCCGCATCCGCCTCGACGTGCCCGGCATCCGCCGCCGCGCCCGCGATCTTGAAGACCCGGTCGAGCAGGGTGCGGAACTGCAGCCGCTCGAACACCGCACGCACGGCGGCCGGATCGATGGGCTCGCGCTCGAGATCTGCCGGGCCGTAGGGCAGATCCACATCGCGCACGAGGCGGTTGAGGCGCCGGTTGCGCTCGACGCGGTCCCGCTGCTCGCGCAGGTTCTGGCCGACGACGCCCGTGATCTCGTCGGCGTGGGCGAGCAGTTCTTCGACCGTGCCGTACTGCTGGATCCACTTGACGGCGGTCTTCTCGCCGACCTTGTCGACGCCGGGCAGGTTGTCGCTCGTCTCGCCGACGAGCGCGGCGATCTCGGGGTACTGCTCGGGCCGGATGCCGTAGCGCTCGATCACCGCATCCGTGTCGTAGGTCTTGAGCTCGCTCACCCCGCGCACGTTCGGGTAGAGCAGGGTCACGTCATCGTCGACGAGCTGGATGGTGTCGCGGTCGCCCGAGACGACGAGCACCCGGTAGCCCTCGGCGGCGGCGCGCGTGGCGAGGGTGGCGAGGATGTCGTCGGCCTCGAAGTCCTCCTTGGAGAGCGTGCGGATGTTCATGGCGTGCAGCGCCTCCTCGAGCAGCGGCACCTGGCCGACGAACTCGGGGGGCGTCTCCCCGCGGGTGCCCTTGTAGTCCGGGTACTCGCGGGTGCGGAAGGAGTAGCGGGAGATGTCGAACGCGACGGCGAGGTGGGTGGGCTTCTGCTGCTGGAGCAGATTCAGCAGCATCGAGATGAAGCCGTGGATGGCGTTGGTGTGCTGCCCGTCCCGGGTCACGAAACTGTCGACCGGGAGCGCGTAGAACGCCCGGAACGCCAGCGAATGGCCGTCGATGAGCAGGAGCGTAGGCTTTTCTTCCGGCACGGGTTCAGCCTAGCGAGCACGCCCGACACCCCACCGATCCGATCCGATGGAGCGCTCATGGTCATCCTCCCGCCCGACCTCGATCCCGAGCTCGTCGCCCGCCTGGCAGACACGGGGGGAGGCCAGCTCACCAAAAAGATGGGGGTCGAGTACCTCGAGCTGTCCGCGTCGTACTCGGTGGCGCGGATGCCGGTCGAGGGCAACCGGCAGGTCGTGGGGCTGCTGCACGGCGGTGCGCATGTCGTGCTGGGCGAGTCGCTCGGATCCATTTCGTCGGCGATCCACGCGGGTCCCGGCCGGATGGCGGTCGGCATCGAGATCAACGCGACGCATTCGCGCTCGATCACCGAGGGCTGGGTCACCGGCACCTGCACCGCGCTGGTGCTCGGCCGAACCCTGTGCACCCACGAGATCGTCATGACCGACGAGGAGGGTCGCCGCCTCTCGACCGTCCGCATGACGAACTACCTCAGGGACCAGTAGCTCCCCGTCGGCCCGCCCAAATCAAGGACTCGGGGCTCGCAAATCAAGGAGTCCGGCTCGCGGCGAGGCGACATCCGCCACACTGAGCAACATCCGCCACACGAGCTCCTTGATTTGGGAGCCCCGAGTCCTTGAGATGGGAAGGCGGACAGGTGGGAGCTACTTCTTCGGGGCGAGCTGGTCGATGATCGCCTGGGCGACGTCGTGCATCGTGAGGCGTCGGTCCATCGAGGCCTTCTGGATCCAGCGGAACGCCTCGGGCTCGGTGAGCCCCATCTTCTCGTTGAGCAGGCCCTTGGCGCGGTCGACGAGCTTGCGGGTCTCGAAGCGCTCCACCATGTCGGCGACCTCGGCCTCGAGCGTCACGATCTGCTGGTAGCGGCTGAGGGCGATCTCGATCGCGGGCAGCAGGTCGTTCGGGGTGAACGGCTTCACGACGTAGGCGAGCGCGCCCGCCTCCGACGCCCGCTCGACGAGCTCCTTCTGGCTGAAAGCGGTCAGCAGCACGACGGGCGCGATGTGGTTCTTGGCGAGCCGTTCCGCGGCCGAGATGCCGTCGAGTTGCGGCATCTTGACATCCATCACGACGAGGTCGGGGCGCAGTTCGGTCGCCAGGGCGACCGCGGTCTCGCCATCCCCTGCCTCGCCGACAACGTCGAAGCCGTTGTCGCGCAGAATCTCGACGATGTCGAGCCGGATGAGGGACTCGTCCTCGGCGACGACGACGCGCCGCGGGGCGGTGGGGGCAGCTTCCGTCTCACTCACCCCTGAATCCTACGGTAACGTCAGGATGCCGCGGAGATCCGATCCGGATCGCGTGCACCGGCCGGTGTGGCGGAATGGCAGACGCGACCGACTCAAAATCGGTTGTCCGAAAGGGCGTGTGGGTTCGACCCCCACCACCGGCACCCCAGTAAACATAAGGGCAGTAGGCCCATTGCACGGCACATCAGCCGAGTCGCGTCGGAACCGTTTTGTCACGAGATCCGCCCGTTTTGTCACAAGCGGTTCGGGGCACTCACGCCCCAGCGGCGTACAAGGCCCCGAGAAGGTTCACCGCGTCCCGCTTCGCCTCCGGCAAGGCGTGCGCGTACACCCGCAGCAGCACATCCGGGGAGTGCCCGAGGACCCCCGCGACCGTGACGGGCGGGACACCCTGCGCGAGCATGAGCGTCGCGGCCGTGTGGCGCACATCGTGGAGCCGGATGCGGGGCAGGCCTGCCGCCTCGGCGTGCTGCTGGAACGCGGTGGAGTACGCCTGCGGGGTCAACGGCTCCCCTGCCGCGTCGACCGCGATCAGCCGGGAGTCGTCCCGCTTGGCCCGCAACGGCACCACTGCTGATCCGACGACGGTGGCCTGCCTTGTCCGCTTCAACGCCTCCACCGCGGCAGGGTGCAGGGGCACGTCGCGCCGCCCCCGGTCAGTCTTGGGCCGCCCCGTGACGACCTCCCGCCCCGCCTGCACCCGAGCCTGACGGACATGCACGACCCCGGCATCGAGGTCAACATCGCCCCACCGGACGCCGAGCACCTCGCCGCGCCGCATCCCGAGCGCGGTCAGATGCCACACCCCCGCGAGCGGATCGTCCGCAACGTGGGTGAGGAACCGTTGCACCTCGGAGGCCGTCCAGGTAGCCATCTCGCGCGGCTCCTGCTTCGGCGGCTTCACATGCTCGGCAGGGTTGCGGCGGATCAGCTCGTCAACGACCGCACCGTCCAGCGCCATGCGGAGCATGAGCAGCGAGTAGGCGACCGTACGCGGGCTCCTGTGGGTCTTGCTGGGCCGGTCGCTCGCCGCCTCAATCATCGCGACCATCGTCTCGATGTCGGACTTCCGCAGCTCCTGGATCAGCCGGGCACCGAGGACACCCCGCACGGGCGCGAGCGCACGACGGTAGCTGACGACCGTTGCGGGCTTCCACGCCCGTTCCCCGGAGGCGAGCCACCTGTGAGCCACCCGTCGAGCGTCATCTTCGACGGCTCGATATAGGTGCCCGTGTCGACCTCGGTGCGGGCCTTCGCTTGCGCGGCGACCGCCTCCGCCTCGGAGCGGACAGTGACCGTCCGTTGCCGCCGCTTCCCGTCCGCGCCCGGCTCAACGTCGAGACGGAACCGGTAACGGACGGTGCCGTTTCTGAGGGTCACCTGCCGGATCGACGACCCGACCTGACGCTGCTGCTCCATGACTACTTCCCTTCCGTGCTGCCGAGGGCTGCCGCCCGCGCAAGTACCTGCCCGAGCGCGACTGACCATGAGACGGGCCGCTCGGGATCGCCGCCGTTTACGAAGTCCTGCACCAGCGCCCACATCGCGTCGAGGAACGCCGGAAACTGCTCGACGAGGTACACCGCATCCCCGAGCGCCATGGCGTAGAACTGCTCCGTCGCCTCTCTATTGGCGTGGGCAATTTGCTCGGGGGTGAGCCGGGGGCGGCTGTGGAGTGCGGCGAGTGTGACTTCTGGCCCTGGCTCGCCGACAGGCAGCTCCTCGATCTCCCGCGTCGCCGTTGCCAGGTCATCGCGGATCTCGTTGATCTTGTCCTGTGCTGCGGCGAGCTGATCCCCGATTCCCGTCTCGATGATCCGCCCGACTTCCTCGACGAGCAGTTGCACCCTGACGGCAGCCGGAGACACGGGTGCGCTCATCTCCTCAACAGTGGTGCCGAATGCGCGAGCGATTGCGACTGCCACACGACGGCTGACACCGCGCCGCCCGGCCTCGATCTCGTAGATCGTCTGGGCACTCACGTCCACCAGCTCCGCAAGATCCTTCCGCGTCCACTTCGAGGCTTCACGCCGGAGCTTCGTTGAGATTGCGAAGCGCTGATCCTCGTCCGGCGGTTTCGGGCTGACATCTTTCGTAGTCACGGTTCCTCCTAGATAACGGATTTCATTGATGCGTACTAACGCTACACATGTCAACTTGTAGATCCAAGCCCCCACGGATACGGGGCGACAAACCCGAACAAAGGACACCAGATGGACCCAATCCTCTGCACGATGACGGTGAGCGCATCCGCGCTCGGCACGAGCCGATCTACCGTCTACGAACTCGTCAAGCAAAAGAAGCTCAAGGTCGTCCACATCGGACGCCGCGCGTACATCACACGCGACGAGCTGGAACGCTTCGCCGCGAGCCTCACCCGCGAGGAGGCCGACGCGTGACCGCCACCATCCGAGCTTTCGCCCCCGCTGGCGAGGCCACCGTCAAGGCACTGATCCGCGCACACCTCGACGCCGCCGGGGTGACTCGCACCGAGTCATGGGTGCGGCGGGTGGCCCGTGACTTCGCG